>MGUL01000173.1:11655-23108 GCA_001800005.1 Elusimicrobia bacterium RBG_16_66_12
ATCGATGCGGACCACCCCGACCTGGCGGGACAGGTGGCCGGAGGCTTTAATGCCCTGGCCGGCGCCAAGCCCGACGCCTGGCAGGACGACGAGGGGCACGGCACGCACGTCGCCGGGACCATCGCGGCCAAGCGCGACGGCCGGGGCGTCGTCGGCGTGGCCCCCAAGGCCCGCCTCTACGCGGTCAAGGTCCTCGACAAGGACGGCAACGGCAACTACTCCGACGTGATCGCCGGCATCGAGTGGGCCGCCTCCCGCGGCGTCAAGGTCGCCAACATGAGCCTCGGCGCCGACGAGGGCAGCGAGCCCCTGCACCGCGCGGTCCAGGCCGCGCTCAAGGCGGGCATGACCATCGTGGCCGCGGCCGGCAACTCGGGCGGCACGGTCGGCTTCCCCGGCTCCTATGCGGAAACCATCGCGGTCGGGGCCTCGGACATCAATGACCGGGTCGCCGAGTTCTCCAGCCGCGGCTCCGAGGTGGACTTCATCGCCCAGGGAGTGGACGTCCTCTCCGCCAAGCTGGGCGGCGGCGCAGTCAGCCTCTCCGGGACCTCGATGGCGACTCCTCATATGACGGGGCTGGCCGCGCTGGCCATCGGCGCCGGCGCGAACGCCCCCTCCGCCATCCGCGCGGCGCTCGCCCGGGCCGCCAAGCCGCTCACCGGCCTGACCCCGGACATGCAGGGAAGCGGCCTGGTCCTGGCCGGCAACCTCCTGAAGTCCGGCACGCGCCTGGAGGACGAGCGGCCGCGGTTCGCGTCGCTGACGCGCTAGAAGGCGCCGAAAGATTCGACGGGCGTCGGTCCGTCCCGCCCTCACCCCAGGGTTCCAACGGGACGAAACCGGCGCCCGTCTTTATTTCTTCCCGCTACGACCGCAGTGACCCTCCCAAGAAAGCCCGGCGGTGACCTTCTGTGCGATTAGCGCTGATACCGTAAGCGCTTTTTTCTAAAACCTCCAACGCTGGAGGTCGCACGCCGATTGTGCTTGGAATACGTGAGTTTTTCGCATCAGAGGTCACCAGGGAACTTTTCCCATGGCCTCCGCGTACATATATCATGGATTTCTCTCCCCTCTCAGACCAAGCCTTGATGGGGAAGGTCGAAGCGCTGGCCGAGACCGAACGCTTCTCGCTGGTCGATTTCCTGCTGCATCTTGGGGAGCTCGACCGGCGGCGGGCCTGCGAAAAAACCAGCTATGCCACCATCTTCGGCTATTTGACTCGCCGCCTCGGTTTCTCCGAGTCGGACGCGGTCAGGCGCGTCCGGGTGGCGCGAGCCGCCAGAAAGTATCCCTCGATCCTCCGGATGCTCTCCCGGGGAGAGCTTCACGTCGTCGGCATCTCCCTTCTGGAGCCCGTTCTGACTCCGGAGAACCACCAACGGCTTCTGCAAAGAGCGTCGCGCCGGAGTACGCGGGAGATCGACCGGCTGGTGGCCGAACTTGCGCCGGCCTGCGAGCCTCCTCGAGATCTCATCAGGGCTCTGCCCGCGCCCGCGCCTCATCCCCCCACGGAGCCCTCAACCACGATCGAACTCCTCGGACCGAGTCCCGCCCCGACGGCTTCCGTCACGATGGCTCCCGCTCCACCGACCGTCGAACCGGAGCGCCGCGTGGTGTTCACCTTCACCGCCGATGAAGGGGTCCGAACGAAGTTCGAGCAGGCTCGCGATCTTCTGCGCCATCGCTTCCCCATGGGCCGGATGGAAGAGGTGATCGGCGAAGCGCTGCGGCGTCTGGTCGAACAGGAGCTCCCGGGCAAGCAAAGACGGCCCTGGAAGCCCTCGACTCCCGCCAAAGAATCCCGGCGGATCGCCAAATGGATCCGGAACGAGGTGTGGCGTCGCGATGGCGGACGGTGCGCCTACACGGGAACGGACGGCGCGCGCTGCGGGCAGACAGGCTGGCTCGAGTTCGACCACCGCGTCCTATGGGCGCTGGGCGGAAGATCGGACGACCCCGCCAATATCCGCCTGCTCTGCCGCGTTCACAACATAGCGGAAGCGAAACGCCTGTTCGGTGCGTCTGGGTCCGATGGCCGTTGAGCCTGACTCATCTCATCATTTCTTCTCGACCAGGTTCATGCCGCATTTCGGGCAGCGCCCGTCGGCCGTCTTGGGGCCGGAATAATCCCCCATCGGGCAGACGAAGACGCCCGCGGCCGTCTCCAGTCTCTTCAGGGACGCGGCGGGCGCCGCCTGAGCGGCTCGCGGTTTCCCGCCGACCATATGGATGACGGCCTGGCGGACCTCCCAACCCGAGCCGGCGCGGTTGACGAGGAAGTCGACGTCGAGCTTGGCCGCGCCCGCGACCTCCTTGAAGTCCGCGCAAACCGAGTAGAGCTTGTCGGACATCGGGCGGGCCTCGTCGTGCAGCCGGATGAGCTTGAGGCGCCACTCCTTGTCCAGCTTCTCGTCGCGGACCACGAAGGCCCCCTCCTCCAGGTGCTCTTGGACGTGCGCCTTCACCGCTTGCCGGAAGGACTTCATCTCCACCGGCGTCAGGTCGCCCGCGGACGACGCCCAGCCCGCCATCAGGACGAGCGCGACGACGACCGTCATATGCCGTTGTATCATTCGAGCCTCCTTGCGTGAGTCAGCGAGCCGGCGCCGCCGTTTTCGCTTCGGACTTCGCCGGGGAGATGCGCTTGCCGGAGAAGTGGACGTGCCGGATGGTCCACCCTTTCCGCTCCTTGCCTAAGACGATGGTCTCGGCAGCGAGCATGACGACGGGCCCCTGCGCATCGGTGATGGTGCAGGTCGCCTCTTGGACCGCGTAGGCCATGTCTCCGCCGACGAACAGTCGCGAGAGTCTGTAGCCGTCCACCTTGAACTCCTTCCACTCGGCCATCTCGGGACCGATGTGTTTGTCCCGGTAGTCCGCCCAGCCGTCGTTCTTATGAGTCCCCTCCAGGACCAGGAGGTCGTCCGAGAAGACGACGGCCAGCTTCGAGACGCTGCGTTCCTCCATCGCCGTCCGATAGCCGGCGAGGACTTTCTTGACAGCCTCCTCGTCCGGCGAGGCAGCGAACGCCGCCGTCGCCGCCAGCGCGAGCACGCACATCAATCCGACCTGATTCATCCTCATCCGATCACTCCTCCATCACGAGCATTTAACGCGCTCCCACGCCCATGCCGTAGCCGTAAACCAACTCCGCTCCATGCATGGCCGTCGCGACCAGCAGAGCCAGACCCGCCGCCCAGAGAGAGAGTTGGAGCCAGCGCCGCTTCTCGAAGAACCGCAGACCCGACAGCGCGCTGAAAGCGCCGCAGGTCCACCAGGCCAGAGTCTCATGGTCGGCGAGGACCTCCCATGCCAGCGCGGCGTGAGGCGCCGTCTTTGCCGCGAGCAGTCCCAGGGCGAGCGTCGCCCACGCGGACAGCGTCCCCAGCCAGAGGAGCCAGGATTCGGCCTGCGCCAGCCACTCCGGACTCGCCTTCCTCAGCCGCAGCGCGGCGGCCGCCGCCCCGAGCGCCAAGAGCGCGATCGGGAAGTGGACGGCCGCCGGGTGCAGATGGTAGAGCTGCAGCACCACTAGAGCTTCTCCACCTTGCTCACGATGATGGCCGTCAGGCCGCCGCGGGTGTAGACCGTGCCGGTCAGCTTGGCGTCGCCGCCCACCAGAGCCTTGGTCTCGACATAAGGCTTCTCGTTCTCGTGGTCGCCCACGACGAGGTAGACCTTCCCGTCCTTGGTCAGCAGGCCGACAGGCGCGCCGCCCGCCACGCAGGCCGCGGCGCACTTGGCGTGCTTCTTGCCCTTGCCCTCGTGCATCATGTAGCAGGACATGTCGAGCAGCTCGCCCGAGAGCGTCTCGGTCTTGCCCGACGGGTCCATGTGCACCTTTGCCGCCCAAGCGCTCCCGGAAACGCAGACCGCGATGATCGCGGCGATCACCAGCTTTCTCATTTGATTCCTCCTGTAGGTCCCGCCGCCTGGGGCGGCGGGTTATGAACGATCTTGCGTAAAGCATGGTGATCTGCGCCGAAGCGGCACAGCGCGATGAGGGGGCTCAATACTCGATCATTCATCGTTGCTCCGCAAGACCACCCGCGAGAACGCCTCCACGACCGCGGGATCGAATTTTACGCCCGCGTCTTCTCTCAGGAGCGCGACCGCCTCTTCGTGCGCGAGGGCGCGCTTGTAGGGCCGGGCCGTCGTCAACGCATCGTAGACGTCGGCCACCGCGATGATCCGCGCGCCGAGAGGGATGGCTTCGCCCGACAATCCCGCCGGATAGCCGGTGCCGTCGTAGCGCTCGTGATGACCGGCGATGAGCGGGGCGGCGCCGGCGAGAGAATCCACTTTTGCGACGAGGGCCGCGCCTCTCTCGGAATGTGCGCGCATCAGCGCCCACTCCGCGTCGTCCAGCGCGCCGGCCTTCAACAGCACCGCATCGGGCACGCCGATCTTCCCGACGTCGTGAAGGAGCGCGCCGTTGGCGATGCTGGCCAGAAGGGATTCGTCCTTGATTCCCGACTCCGCCGCGATCAGGATGCTGTAGTCGGCCACGCGCCGCGAGTGGCCTGCCGTGTAGCGCTCCCTCAACTCCAAAGAGGAGATCATGGCCAAGAGGGTGTCCTCGTGAGCCTGGCGAAGGGCGCGCGCGGAACGCCGGATGTTGTGGAAGAAGAGCCAGGCCGCGGGGCCGGCGACCCAGACGTAGGCGAGCTCCGAGAATTGGTCGGCCTGCACCATCGGGAACCCCGCCCAGTCACGGATGATGTGCACGAGGCCCAGCGCGGTGACGGCGCACACCGTCGCCATGACCGTCCGCGCGCCGAACCACGCCGCCGCCATCAGGATCGGGATGAAGAAGAGCTTCTGCGCGAAGAGATGGACCCAATGCCAGGAATGTGGCCCGACGGGAGCGGCGAAGTGGAGGACGGCCGCTAGAGCGAACACGGCGGCCATCCAGGACAGGCGCGCGCGCCGCTCCGGCTCCGCCGCCGCGAAGGGGAGCATGTCGCCCGAACCCGCGCGAGGACTGGGCGGGCCGGGAGGCGCAGCCGAGACGCCGGTCCGGACGGCCTCCTCCCACGCCCTCACGTCGATCCCGGACTGGGTGACCCCGACCCCGTCGACGGCGACGATCGGCGTCTTCCAGCCCGCGAAGCCGCGCAGGCGAGCGTCGTCGGCGACGCGCGAGACGCTCAGGCTCGCGCCGGAGGTCCCGGCCATGCGCCGGAGTTCCTCCTCGGCGCGGTCGCAATGACGGCAGTCGCAGCGGTAAAGCACGATCTGCGCCTGCCTCCTCGGATTCGTCTCCTTGGACATCAGTGTTGATGGCGGCCGGGATCGGCCTCCACTCCTTGCATCGGCGACGACGAGACGGCGACGGGGGCTTGATATGCGGATGCCTCCGCCTGCGCGGGCTTCTTATGACCGCCCATCATCTTATGGCTTCCCAACATCATCCAGCCCATCATGGCGACCATCAAGGCGATCCCGATACCGGTGAGCATATGTTCCCTCCGTTCACTTTCGGTTAATGATGACGCTCATGTCCGCCAGATCCCGCTTCGGCCGGAGCCTTGCTGTCTTCGATCAATCGATCCTTCTTCTCGAGGAGCTTCTTGAGCTTGGCCTCAAGCTTTTTGCGCTTGGCGGGCTTCAGATCGGTCCGTCCCAGCTCTTCGTCGAGAGCATCGATCTTTTCCTGCAGCTTGGTGAGCTTGCGGGTCAGCTCCGCCCGCGCCTCCTTGGCCGCCGCTTCCGGGCTCATCGGCGTCTGCGCCGGCATGCCCTGCATGCCGCCGTGGTCGTGCTGCGCCCGCGCGGGCGCGGCCGAAGAGACGAGAGCGAGGAGCGCGACGATGATCATCTTTCTCATTTGTTCCCTCAATCCTCCATCACCTGCAGAGCGGCGGCGTCGGGCACGACCGTCCCCTTCTTCATCTCGCCGTGCCACTTCCAGAGCAGGAAGATCGCGGGATAGACGGCCAGCTCCATCGTGAAGCTGGTGAACAGCCCGAAGATGATGGGCGCGGCGATGCGCTTCATCAGGTCGGCTCCGGGGCCGATCGCCCACATCACCGGCATCAGGCCGAGGAAGTCGGTGAATACCGTCATCATCTTCGGGCGGATGCGCTTGACCGCGCCGTGAACCACCGCTTCCTTGAGGTCCGCGTAGGTGCGCATGCGGCCGCCTCGCACCGCGTCGGCGTAGGCCAAGTCGAGATAGAGGAGCATGAAGGTCCCCGTCTCCGCGTCCAGCCCCATCAGCGCGATCATGCCCACCCAGGCCGCCACCGAGAGGTTGTAGTCCAGGAGGTAGAACCCCCAGAAGGCGCCAATGAGCGAGAAGGGGACCGCGAGCATCACGATCCCCGTCTTGACCCAGGACTTGGTGTTCATGTACATGAGCAGGACGATGACCACCAAAGTCAACGGAAGCAGCAGCGCCATCTTCTCGCGCACGCGGGCCAGGTTCTCGTACTGCCCGCTCCACTGCAGGGAGTAGCCCGCGGGCAGGGCGACCATGTCCGCGACCTTCTTCTTGGCCTCGTCGACGTAGCCGCCGATGTCGCGTCCGGCGACGTCCACGTAGACGTAGCCGGTCAGCAGGCCGTTCTCGTTGCGGATCATCGCCGGGCCCATCGTCAGCTCGATGTCGGCCAGCTGCGCTAAGGGAATCTGCGCGCCGTCCATCGCGGAGACGAACACGCGCCGCAGCTTCGGCAGGTTGTCCCGGAGCTCCCTGGGATAGCGCACGTTGACGCTGTAGCGCTCGCGCCCTTCGACCGTGGTCGTCACCGGCTCGCCGCCGATGGCCGACATGATCACCATCTCCACTTCCTTCACGGACAGGCCGTAGCGCGCCAGCTGATCGCGCTTGAGCTTGAAATCGACGAAGTAGCCCCCGGCCGTGCGCTCGGCGTAGACCGACCTCGTCCCGCGCACGTCGCGCAGGGCCGCCTCGACCTGGAGCCCGAGGGCCTCGATCTTCGAGAGATCCGCCCCCTGGACCTTGATGCCGATCGGCGTGCGCACGCCGGTGGTCAGCATGTCGATGCGCGCCTTGATGGGCATGGTCCAGGCGTTGGTCACCCCCGGGAACTTCATGTGCGCGTCCATCTCCGCCACCAGCTCCTCCCAGGTGATTCGGTCCCACCACACGCGCCGCAAGGGGCTCTGGAGGATCTCGGGCAGGCCCGAATACCACCGTTCCTTCTTGCGCCACTGCTCCATGGGCTTGAGGAGCACGGTGGTTTCCATCATCGAGAAAGGGGCCGGATCGGTCGAGGTCTCCGCGCGCCCCGCCTTGCCGAAGACGCGCTCGACCTCGGGGAAGCCCTTGAGCACCTCGTCCTGCTTCTGAAGCAGGTCCGCGGCCTGCGTGACCGAGATCCCCGGCAAGGTCGTCGGCATGAACAGGATCGTTCCCTCGTTGAGCGGGGGCATGAACTCGGAGCCAAGCTTCAGGTAGATCGGGACGGTCGCCAGAGTGACGAGCGCGGCCGCGCCGATCACCTTCCACGGGCGCTCCAGCACCCAGCGGCAGACGGGGTCGTAGACGCGGAAGAGTCCCTTGCTGATCGGATGCTTCTCCTCCGCGTAGTAGCGTCCGACGACGACCTGGTTGACCGTCCAGGCCAGCCACTTGGGCTTGAAGACCATGAAATCCATGCGCGAGAACATCATGCGCACTGCCGGGTCCAAGGTCACGGCGAGGAACGCCGCCAGGAACATCGTCAGGTTCTTCGTGTAGGCCAGAGGCTTGAAGAGCCTGCCTTCCTGGTCGACGAGCGCGAAGATCGGAAAGAAGGCCACGGCCACGACGAGCAACGAGTAGAACACCGACGGTCCGACCTCCTGCATGGCCGCCAGGCGCACGGCGTGATAGTCGCCCGATCTCCCGCCCGCGTCCCAAAGTTGGAGTTTTTTATACGCGTTCTCCACCTCCACCATGGAGCCGTCCACCAGCACGCCGATGGACAGCATGATTCCGGCGATCGACATGATGTTGGCGCTGATGCCCATGAAGTAGAGCGGGATGAATGCCAGCAAGGTCGAGATCGGGATCGTCACGATCGGCACGATCGCCGACGGGATGTGCCAGAGGAAGACGAGAAGCACGAGGCTGACCAGCAGCATCTGAGTGAAGAGCTCATCCTTCAGGGTGGCGATGGCGCCGTTGATGAGCTTGGAGCGGTCGTAGGTCTCGACGATCTCCACGCCCTCGGGCAGGGAGGGATTGATCTCTTCTAGCCGCGCCTTGACCCTCGCGATGACGTCGAGGGCATTCTGGCCGTGGCGCATCACGACGATCCCGCCGACCGTGTCGCCCTCCCCGTCCAGGTCGGCCACGCCGCGGCGCATCTCCGGGCCCAGGGCCACCTTGGCCACGCTCTTGACGAGGACGGGGGTGCCTTTCATGTCGCGGCCGACGACGATCTGCTCGATATCCTCCACCGATTTGGCGTAGCCACGGCCGCGGATCATGTACTCGGCGCCCCCGAACTCGACGAGCCTGCCGCCCACGTCGTTGTTGCCGTCGCGGATGGCGTCGACGACCTTGGCGAGCGGGATGCGGTAGGCGGACAGCGCGTTGGGGTCGACCTGGACCTGGTACTGCTTCTGGAAGCCGCCGATCGAGGCGACCTCGGCGACCCCTGGGACCGACTGCAGGTGATAGCGCAGGTTCCAATCCTGGAAGGACCGGAGGTCCGCGAGGCTGTGCCGGCCCGTCTTGTCGACCAACGCGTACTGGTAGCCCCAGCCGACACCCGTCGCGTCGGGCCCGAGCTCGGTGCGCACGCCCTCGGGCATCTGCGGCAGGATCTTGCTCAGGTACTCCAGCACCCGTGAGCGCGCCCAGTAGACGTCGGTGCCGTCCTGGAAGATGACGTAGACGTAGGAGAAACCGAAGTCCGAGAAGCCGCGCACGGCCTTGACGTTCGGCGCGCCCAGCAGCGCGGTGACGATCGGATAGGTGACCTGGTCCTCGATGATGTCCGGCGAGCGGTCCCAGCGCGAGTAGACGATGACCTGCGTGTCCGAGAGGTCCGGGATCGCGTCGAGCGCGATGTTCTTCATGCAGTACCAGCCGACCGCCATGGCCACGCCCGTCAGGGCCAGGACCAGGAACTTGTTGTGCGCCGACCAGGCGATGGTTCTCTTGATCATAAAGGCCTCAGCGCTTCTCCTTCGAAGGCGCGACCAGCGACTTCAGCTTCGACTCGGAGTCGATGAGGAAATTCGCGGTCGTCACCACCTTCTCGCCTTCGCGCACGCCCGACAGCAGCTCGTAGTAGCCGTCGGCCTCGCGGCCCACGCGGACCTCGCGCGGCTCGATGCGCCCCTCGCCGAGCTCGACGAAGACGAGCTTGCGCGCGCCGCTGTCCAGCAGCGCGCCTTCGGGCAGGGCTAGCGCTACGCCCAGGTCCGCCTTGATGGCGGCGTTGACGAACATCTCGAGCTTGAGCAGGCCGTCGGGGTTGGGAACCTCGATGCGCACCCGCAGGGAACGGGTCTCGGCCGAGAGGTTCGGGTCGACCGACTTGACCCGGCCGCGGAAGACCCGGCCGGGATAGGCCGGCGTGGTGATCTCGGCTTCCAGGCCGGGACGGACCGAGGCGATCTCGTACTCGTAGATCTGCGCGTAAACCCATACGGAGCCGTCCGAGCCGCCGAGGAGCAGGTTCGTCGGGACGGCCTCCTTGCCGGTGTACGCGGCGATCTGGGACTCGGAGAGTCCCAACTGACGCAGGCGCAGCGCGGAGGCGCGCACCAAGGCCTCGGCGCGCTCGTGGACGTCGGGCCAGGGGCTGTCCTTGACGTTCTCGCGAGACATCATCGCGGAGTGGTGCTCCGCGATGGCGTTGTAGAGCTCCGGGTCATAGGCCACGCTGCCGGAGGCCCGCACGGTGAACTTGAGGCGGCGCCGCGCGAGCGCCTCGGACTTCATGCCGATGAGCCGCTTCTTCTGATCGGAGACGACCGTGGAGGCCTGACCCGCGACGGACGGAGCGAAGACGTCTTCCGCATAGACCGGCACATAGTCCATGCCCATCGAGTCCTTCATGGGTACAGGGGAAGTCGCCTGA
This sequence comes from Elusimicrobia bacterium RBG_16_66_12, assembly GCA_001800005.1. Lineage (GTDB taxonomy): Bacteria > Elusimicrobiota > Elusimicrobia > UBA1565 > UBA9628 > GWA2-66-18. The sequence continues at coordinate 21,705 of MGUL01000173.1, forward strand.
GGGTTCATCGGATTGCGGTAGTAGAGGAGCTTGCCGGGCTTGGCGGCATCTTGAGGAGCTGACTCCGTCGGCTCGATCTCGACGAGCTTCATGCCGCAGATGGGGCAGTCGCCCTGTTTGTCCGATGTGTAGCTGGGGTGCATCGGACATTGGTACCGCGTCTGCTGGTGCGCGGCATGCGAAGAATGGCCGCGGCGATAGAGCCAGTAGCCGGTGAAGGAGCCGCCCAAGACGACGAGAAGGCCGATCAATAAAATATTTCTTTTCATCAGATTCATAACTCCTCCCCGATCACGCGCTCGAGCTCCGCGGCACGCTGTTCATAGTCCGCCAGGTATCGGTAGTACTCGAGCTTGAAGCTCAAAAGAGAACGCTGTGCGTCGAGGAGGTCCAGGAAGCTCGCCCGTCCCGACTGATAGCCCGACTCGGCCACTTTCAGGGCCGACTCGGCCTGAGGCAGGAGGCTCGTCTTGTAGCTCTCGGCGAGCCTCTGGGCGGTCTGCGCCCGCACGAACGCCGTCCGCAGGTCCGCCGCGGTCATCAGGCGGGACGCCTCCAGCTCCGCTTCGGCCATCTCCTTCTCGGCCGAGGCCTCCGCGATCATGGCCGCCGGCTTCCAGAACCACAGAGGCAGCGACAGCCCCAGCACGGCGTCGCTGGTGCGGCCGCGCATCGGGTCGCTGCGACGGCGGTAGGACAGCATGATGTCGGGGAGGAACTCCGACTTAGCCAGCGATAGCGAGGTTCCGGCGAGTTCGGCCGCGAGCGCCGCCTGACGCAGCTCGGGCCGGCGCGCGAACGCCACGGCTTCAAGCTGCTCGCGGGCCTTCACCAGACGACCCGGCTCGATGTCGGCGGGAGCGCCGAGGGGTTCGCCCGCCGAACGCCCCATCAAGGCGTCGAGCATGGCGGAAGCCAGCTCACGCTCCTCGTCGACGACCACGCCCATGTTCAGCATCTTCGTCAGCTCGACCTGGGCCTTCAGGGCGTCCGACTCGCTCGCCGTTCCCCCCGCGTACTTGGATTCCGCCACCTTGGCGAAGCGGCGCATCAGCTCGATGTTCTCATCCAGGAGCTTGCGGCTCTTAAAGGAAAGGTACAGCATCGCGTAGGCGGTCCGCGTCTTCGCCAGCACCTCGCGGACCTTGGCGCGATAGACCTGCTCGGCGGCCTCGGCTGTTTTTGCGGCGCGGCTGCCCCGCAGGTAGAGCGTGGTCGGGAACGGGAACTCCTGGGTCAAGGAGAGCGCCTTCTCCTCCGCCCCGTTCAGCGGGGTCTTCCCGGAAGGGGCGTACATCCTCTCGATGTCGAGACGCGGCTTGTCGGGCGTCGCTTCGGAGGACACGCGCTTGCGCGCCGCGTGCCAGCGTTTCAGCGCGACCCGGATCTCCGGGTTGTCGCGGC
>MGUL01000173.1:23133-23797 GCA_001800005.1 Elusimicrobia bacterium RBG_16_66_12
GGGTCAGGCTGAACGTTCCGGACGAGGCCGCGACGGTCTCAGCCGCGAAGAGGGGCGCCGAGATGAGGAACAGACACGAGACGAACGACGAGAAGAATAGGGGATGCAAGACGGCCTCCGGACACGAACGCATCGGACGAGGCCCCTGGAACGAAGGGGCGACGGCTTCGAGGCGGGATCAGTCGGAGGCGGGAGGCGACAGCCCCGTGGGGGCAGGAGGCGAGGCGTCCAGACGCAACAGCGCGGCGTCCAGAACGATGTCGCGCACGAGGACGGACGAGCGGACGACGACGGCTGCGCCGGGCAACAGCACGTCTGAGGACGACGAGACGAGGACTTCGGGATGCGGAGCGGCGGAATCCAGCGGGCGGCAGCAGCAGGGCTTGGGTGCGTCTTTGGAGTCAGCGGGCGTCCGGCAGCAGGCGTGCGCCGAGTTCGACGTCGCGGCCAGCGCGCAGAGCGGAGCGACCCAGGAGAGGGCCACCGCGCACCCGAAGAGGACGGCGAAGCTCCGGCGCAGCATCACTTTACTATAACAGGAACGCGTCGAAGATTCAAGGGGGCGAATCAACCCTGATCCTCGGACAAGACTGACAGACCCGCCACCCAAGAAATAGAATACCCCGCGTCTCCGAGGAGAGCATCGCCCTGAGGGGCAACGGTG
>MGUL01000174.1:0-23082 GCA_001800005.1 Elusimicrobia bacterium RBG_16_66_12
CCGAATTTCGAGGAGATCGCTTCTCGCCTGGCAGGTCATACGAACGTCGTGAATGTGAGCTTTACCGAGCCCTATCTAAAAGCTGTCTCCAAGGTGCCTCCCGGGCACAGCATCTCCTGGCGTCAGTCTGCCCAGCAACGCGAGACGACATATCAGAGATATCCTGACCTCCGTAGTGTGGGTGCCGCCGAGATGGCGTTGCTCCTTGATTTGGAGGCTGTCTCGGAGGCGCATGGGATCCAATTGCGCGTCTGCTGTAATCAGGAGTATTCCGGTAAATTCGCTTTGGCGCAATGCTGCGGAGCCGAATTATTTTCCCCGTACGGCGACAGCATCCTTCAGAAGGTCGCGGCGCTAAAGCCGGGTCCTTCCCGAGAACAATGCCGCTGTATTAAAACCGTCGATATCGGGATGGATACCACCTGCCCGGGCGGCTGCTTCTACTGCTACGCCACCACCTCGCTCGATCGAGCCATGAAGAACTTCAAAGAGCATGACCCGAAATTCTCGCGGCTGCGGTAGGCGTCAAAATGGATTCTAGGTGAATGAGGCCTGTTCATCGTGCCAAGGCTCTTCGGCGGTCGCGTCCAGGTTGCCGAACCGCGTGAGCTCGGGGTCGAAATGGACGTGGACAACCCCCGTCGGCCCCTGCCGTTGCTTGGCGAGGATGATCTCAGCCTTCTTGGGGTCCAGCGAGAGGTCATGCGCGCGGCTTGCCGCTTCGCGGAAGATGAAGGCGACCACGTCGGCATCCTGCTCCAGGGAGCCCGAGTCCCGCAGGTCGGATAACTGCGGCCTGCCGTCGCTGCGCGCCTTGTCCTCCACTCGCCTGGAGAGCTGGGAGAGGGCGATCACTGGGATGCCCAGGTCTCGGGCGAGGAACTTAAGGCCACGGGAGATCTCGGCGACCTCCTGCTGTCGGTTCTCCGTGCGCCGGGAGGACCCATGCATCAGCTGGAGATAGTCGATGATGATCAAAGACAGCGGCTTGCCTTTCTTGCGGAGGTCGTTGGCCAGTCGCCGCGCGCGGCCTCGGACTTCCAGGACCGAGAGCCCTGCTGAGTCATCGACGAAGAGGGACGTCTCGGCCAGGCGGGCCGCAGCACTCGTCAGGTCGCCCCACTGCTCGCGTTTGAAATACCCGCTGCGCACCTTCTGCATGCTGATCCCCGCCTGGCAGGAGATGAGGCGGCAGGCGATGTCCGACTTGTCCATCTCCATCGAGAAGAAAGCGACCGAGCGGTTGGCGCTCTTCATGATGATGTTCACGGCGATGTTCATGGCGAGTGAGGTCTTCCCGTGGCCGGGCCGGCCCGCGATCAGGATGAGGTTGCCCGGGTGAAGCCCCGCGGTCATGGAGTCGAACTGCTTGAAGCCGGTCGCCACTCCGGTCACCGAGTTCTTGTTCTTGTGCAGCAGCTCCATGTGCTCGATGGCCTTCTGCATCATCTCCTTGGTGTCCGCGAACTTGTTCGCTGTCTGCCGCTGCGCGACCGTCATGATCTGCGCCTGCGCTTCATCAAGAAGGAGTGTGGGCTCCTTCTCGGAGTAGCAGTCCTGCAGGATGCTCGAGGCGGTCCGGATCAGCTCGCGCAAGACGGCCTTGTCATGCACGATGCGGGCGTAATGCTCGACGTGCGCCGCGGTGGCGACCTTGTGGAGCATGTCGGTCAGGACGCTCATACCGCCGATGGTGTCGAGCTGCTTGATGCGGCTCAGCTCCTCGCCCACGGTGACAAGATCGATCGCCTTGTCGGCGCGGTTGAGCGCCTCGAGGACTCTGAAGATGGTCCTGTGGGCAGCCACATGGAAATGGCTCTCATCGAGGATCTCCAGAGCTCGTTCGGTCGCTTCTTTCTCGATCATCATGGAGCCCAGCACGGCCATCTCGGCTTCGGGCGAATTCGGCGGAATCGGCAGATTGCTCATGGGGGGTATCCTGTGGATGTTGAATCTGTGTCCTGTAGTGGGATATAATAGTCAGCGACAGGATGGATGTCAACATGAATAGGATAATGCTGTCCTAAAACAGGATAGGCAGGGGGCGCCCCAAGATGGAGCTTCTCAGCTATATCGGCAATCGGATCCGCGAACTGCGTCAGGCCTACGGTGGTGGAGGGGGGCTGTCGCAGGAAGCCCTGGCCAAACATCTGGATGTCACGCCCAACACCGTCTCTCGTTGGGAGACAGCCACTTACAAGCCCGACATCAACGACCTCGAGAAGCTCAGCCGCTTTTTCGGCCGCTCTATCCTTGAGTTCTTCCCGCAGCAGGAGGCGCTCCACGACGGCCCTGTCTTGGCGCTCATGCGGGCCGCTAAGGACTTGCCACCCGAGGACATAGAGGAACTTCAGCGGTACGCCGAGTACCGCCGCGCCCGCAGCATGGACAAGAGTCCGCGCCCTCGCCCTGGACGAAAGCAGAAGTCTGCGTGAGCCGCAGCGATTACTACCATGACATGAAGGACCTGGCCCGCCGCGTGCGGGCCGAGTACGGCCTTGCGTCCTGCTGCGTGCGTAAATCCGACCTACGCCGCATCTACAAGGACCAGGGCGTGCGCATCGACATCTGGCCCTACAAGCTCAAGGAAGTCCGCGGCGCCTATTTTCGCGACCACCTCGGCCCGACCGTGATGGTGGCCAAGTTGCCGAATGATCCGTTTGTTTTCACCCTAGCCCACGAGCTCAAGCACCACCTCTTCGACCATGGCGTGGCGATAGCCCCCTGCGGCGCGCGCAACCAGTCCGAGCACATCGAGATCGGCGCGGAGATCTTCGCCGCCGAGCTGCTCTTCCCCGAGGCGGACTTCAGTCGGATGATGTGCGACCTTGGCGTGGGCAAGGGCACCTGCGCACCGCGCCACATCATCGAGCTCAAGCGCCGTACCCGCACCACGCTCAGCTACCTGGGCCTGGTCAAGCGCGCGGAATTCCTTGGCCTGGCGGCCGCGGGTTCGCTTCCGCGCGCGGGCTGGAAGACACTTGAGGAGAAGTTGTATGGTGTGCCGTTTTATAAGCAATCCGCACGGCGGTGAACGTCGCAACCTGGAGAGCGTGAATCCAGTTTAATTGTTGCGGAGCTTTCATATAAGGACTCCCCGGAGGGCGATCAAAATGAGGAAGCCCCTATCTTCGAAGAAAAGCAAATATGCGTTTGAACGAAATCTGTGGAATGGGGTGGACCGCCTTCGCGTTCATGCGGGGCTGACCGTCGCGCAATACGAGCGACCGCTCATCACGTTGCTCCTACTGTGCTTCGCTGAGGTGAAGTCTTCCGCTGTGCGTGCGAAGCTGGCTCTCGCTGCTGACAAATCGCTGGCGGATTGCCCCGGCGCCTACAAAGCTGAAGGCGCATACTACTTCCCGCCCAACACGCGCACGGAACAGCTCCTGGCGATGCCTCCGGACCTCTCTCTCGCGAAGGCTGTGGATGCTGCGCTGCGATCCATGAAGAAGCAAAATCCAGATCTCACCGGGTTCGTTCCCCGGACCTTCAAATCCTTTGACCCCGCGTTGCTCAGGGACCTTCTCAAGCTGCTGTCCGGAACTGCAGGCAAGCCGGGCGTAAAATACCACCATGTCGCGGAGTGGCTGATGGGCAATACGGGGTTCGCGATCCAAAGCGATACGAAGACTCGTCATGCTGGGCTGGCTCAGGGAAACCGCTGAGTCCGAACGACAAGCTTAGCTGACGGAAGAAGCCGGCGCGCCTGCCAGCTGGCAAGCACGCCGGCTTCGGCCTTATTTCTGCGTCTCGCCGTTCGCTCGTCCTGAGCAGGTGACAGCCGGCCCCAGGATCCACCGATGCGCCTTGCAGCTTCCGATCAGGCGTTCGCTGGAATCGTAGGTCTGGACCGTCGCCGTGCAAGCCGTCAGGGCTGACGCGGCAGCGATGAGTATCACGAATGACAATTCACGCATGGACACCTCCTTGGTGAGTCGAACATGTAACTCTGATGGTTGTGAGCAGGTTGCGTGGGTCCTTTTTGGGTCTTGATGGAACCCAGAGGTCGTGTTACTATCAGTGTGCTGGGTGAAAGCCTGGCGGTGGGACTTTGAGTTCAGCTTGGCCCCGGCCTAACGGGACCTAAAGCGATACGTGAACCCTGGTCCCATTAGGACTGGGGTTTTTCGTTTTGCTGCAACCCTGGCGGCTGTTTGTCGGTTGTATGTATGCAGGACGGTGGGTCTTTAATGTCCAACTTGGCCCCGACCGATCCCGAAAGGGATGAACTGGCGACCTAAAGCGGGTGGACCTCACGGTTCGCCCTGACGCAAAGGAGGCGAACTGTGAAGACGCCGAATGAGTTGATGTGGCGGCATGTAGAGGATCCGGGCGACGGCGCGGCGTTGTGCGCGTTGATCCGGCTCTTGCTCGAGCTGGGACGCGTCGAAGAGGCGGTCCGATACGGGGTCAAAGCGCTCTCGCCGCTTCAGGGTGACCCCAAGCAGGTCGAGACGGTCGGGCGGCTCTTTAGGGATCACGGCCTGACGGAAGAGGCTTCTCGGTGTTCCTTCCGGGCCCAAGAGCTCAAGACTTTGGCGCTTCAGCCTGTCGCCAGGCCCGAGCTCATCGCGATCGGCGACGTTCATGGCGAGATATCCGGTCTCAAGGCCGTCCTGCGCCATGCGGGGGCGACCGATGCCAAGGGGTGTTGGATCGGCCGCAGGCTCGTGGTGGTCCAGGTCGGCGACGTGATCGACCGCGGCCCGCGGTCGCTGGCGGCCTGGGAGCTTTTGGCGCGCCTGCAGAGCCAGGCTTGTGAGAACGCTGAAAGCGAATGCCGCGTCGTGCGGCTGCTCGGAAACCATGAACTCGAGCTCCTTAAGGGTAATTATCATCTGACGACGCTGCCCCTGAAGAAGGCCCGCTTGTTCGCGGCGCGGCTCAGGGAAGAGATCCTCTCGGGTTCCGTCTCGGGCGCATTCCAGACCGGGACGGAGATTGCGGGAGAGCCCGTCTTGTTCACTCATGCCGGGCTGCGCTCGAGCCTGCGAAGGCAGCTGTCCGAGGAGGATCCGGAGACGGCGCTGGCGGACCAGATCAACGCGCTGCTGCGGCGTGCAGTGGAGATCGGGGACTTCACACATCCGATGTTCCAGGCCGGCGCCTCGCGCGGCGGCAGCCGCCCCGTCGGCGGCTTGTTCTGGGAGGATGCGCGGGAACTGTTCGCCTCGGCGGATGCCGGGAAGATCCGCCAGGTGTTCGGCCACAGCGTGCGAACCTCCATCACGCAGAGCCCGGACGGCCGGCTCATCGATATCGACGCCGGGCTTTCGCGTTATTACGGCGGGCGGCGCACCTACCTGCGCATACGAAACGGGATCCCCCAGGCGGTGTCGCTATGAGCGCTCAGGGACGGTTGGCGCGGCTGGGTGTGTTCGGCTTCGATGGCGTGGAGACGGTCATCCTCTCCGCGCTGGTGACGGAAGACCCGTTACTGTTGATCGGGCGCTCGGGGACCGGGAAGACCTTCCTGCTCAACTCACTGAGCGAGGCGCTGGGCCTCTCGCACCGGCATTACAACGCCAGCCTCATCTCGTTCGACGACCTGGTGGGCTTCCCGTTCCCGGACGAGGCTCAGGCCACGGTGAAGTTCCTGGAGACGCCGGCGACCGTATGGGGTGCCGAGTCAGTCCTTATTGATGAGATCAGCCGCTGCAAGCCCGAGCACCAGAACCGGCTCTTCTCCTTGATCCACGAGCGCCGCATCCAGGGCATCTCCCTGCCGAAGCTGCGCTTTCGTTGGGCGGCCATGAACCCGTGCGGCGGAGACAAGACATCCGTGGAGGATTACACGGGCTCCGAGCCGCTCGATCCGGCGCTGGGGGACCGCTTCGCCCTGTTCGTCCGCGCGGCCGACTGGGATGAGCTGGGCCAGGAAGAGCGCCTCAGCATCGCCGACCCGGCCGGCGAAGGGGTGGCCTCGGACGACGGCGGCAGCCTTCGCGGGCAGGTCGAGGCCTGGCGTCGGGAGTTCTTGCGGAGGGTCGAGAGCTGTCCCGTAGACATCACTGCTTATTCGACAGCGGCGGTCACACTACTCAACAACGCCAAGGTGCGCATCTCACCGCGCCGAGCGCGCCTGCTCTCGCGGAGCCTTCTCGCGGCCTCGATCGTGGCCGGAAAGACGGAGGAGGCGGTATTCCGCCAGGTTCTCATGTGCAGCTTGCCCCATGAGACCTGGGGCGCCGAGGTCTCGGCGGAGGCCGTGGCGGCCGCCCACCGAGCCGCCTGGGACAGCGTGACGCTGACGGGCGGCCGTAAGTGGGTTCATGCTTTCCATCTGGAGAAAGACCTATCGGCCAAGCTTGCGCTGCTGCTGCGGCACTGCCCGGACCCCGACTCCGGAACGCAGGCCGTGGAGCAGCTTCTGGCGGGCGAGCCCAAAGAGCGCGCGGCAGCCTTTGCCTTCGCGGTCTACGCGGGCGCCGTCCAGGGCAGGCTGCCGGTCGGTGCTGAGGGCGTCAACGACCTCGGCAAGGTGGCGGGGCCGATCCTGACGGTGGACGGCACGGTGACCTGGCAGGAGCGCCTCAACCAGAAGGACACGCAGCACCCGGAGATTGCGCGGTACGCAAAGGTGCTGGCGGGGCTCAAGGGCGCCAGGCTCGAGCGAGCGCGGCAGTTCTTCAACTGGTGCCTGGCCAGCGCCACGGTCCCGCGCGACCCTGCCGCGCTGGAGCGCGAGATCGAGGCCTGCGTGAGCCTGATCCGGGAGGCCGCGAAGCGATGATCCTCTACTGCAACACCGGCGGTCCGTCCAGCCGCACGCGCGTCGAGCACGTGGTTTCAAGCCTTCTCGGCGGGGACGGCCTGGCCCGCTGTCCACATCAGATACGATGGGGTCTCGACTTCGAGGGGCGCGATCCAATCACCGTGCTTCATGAGCTGCTGGCGAGCGAGGGTTTCGCGGATGCCGAAGCATTGCGCGAGACGGTTTCTGCGGTCGGCAAGCGCCTGATCTGCCGCCCGGACAAGGCGCCGCCTCTGGTGGTTTCATCGGCGCCCGCGATGGACGTCCTTTCTCAGGCGATGATGCTCGGCCTCTGCACGGCGACGCTCTACAACCCCAGCCGGCCCGTCCTCTGGACGCAGGCCAGCCTCACAAGGCGGCTGGAGCTGTTCGACCCGGAGGGCTTCTACTCATGAACGAAGAACGATTCCGGGCCATTGTCCGCGAGCTGATTGACGAGAACCCTCTCGCGATCCGGGCCGTGCTGAAGATCCTCGCCATCGAGTTTACCGACAGCGTGCCGACGCTGGCCGTGACCCGCGAAGAGCGGCCGCGGCTGCTCGTGAATCTGGCGTTCGTCGCGGCGCACTGCGCCAACGACGCGCAGGTCAAGGCCGTGATCTGTCATGAGTTCCTCCACGTCCTGCTGCGGCACACGGAAGGGGAGGGGCGAATCACCTTGAGCGAGCATCTGGCGGCCGATGCGGTCATCAACGCCATCATCCACCGCCAGCTCGGCCCCGAATACAGCGCGATGATGAGCGCATACTACGCGGACTCCGGCGGCCTCATGCGCCTGCTCAGGCCGCTGACTCAGGATGAGGAGCGTGCCCTGGGTCCCCATAAGGCCCGTTGCCAAGCGACCCAATTAGTTCGCACCTGGCAGGCCTTGTACGAGGGGAAGCTGGTGGCCGACGACATCCGCGAGGTGGCCGAGCAGGCCTTCCGGGGCATGCCCCAAATCAGCCTGGGACAATTATTGGGCGATCATGACGGCCCCGATGCGCCGTTGTCTCCGGCCCTGCGGGAGGCGCTTGATGACTGCCTCAAAGCGATGAATGGCGCTGGGATCTGGCGCTCACCCAAGAGCCGCGGCACGGCCGCCCCGGCCTACGATGCGTTGTTCACGGCGAAGGATGAGGCGATGGCCCGCTGGCGGCGCTCGACGCTCGAGGTCCTCAAACGGCATCTCATCCCCGACCGGCGCGCGCCCGTCAGCGACATCCGGGAGACCTCTTATCGCCTGCCGGTCCTGAGCTCGAAGGACCGACGCGCCTTCATCCGCGCGCTTTGGGACCGTTTCCTGCCGGAGGCTACCTGGGAGACGGGCATACCACGAAGATCCGGTCTGGCCCAGGTTTATCTGGACGTGAGCGGTTCCATGAGCGCCGAGATGCCACAGCTCATCGCCCTGCTCAACCACTTGCGGCGCCACATCAAGGCGCCGTTCTGGGCCTTCAGCGACCAGGTAGCGCCCGCCGTCATCGAGGGGGGGCAGCTCCGGACTCGGACCTCGGGAGGGACGAGCCTGGCCTGCGTGCTGGAGCATCTCGCTCAAACCAGGCCGCCGGCGGCGGTCGTCATCACCGACGGCTTCATCGAGGAGCTTCCGCCCGAGCTCGTGCGCAAGGCGGCCGGTGTGAAGCTCCACGCGATCGTGTCGCGCGACGGCAACCCGGCGCTTCTCGAGCGTGCTGGAATCTCATACACACAGTTGGACAGGAGGCCGTCATGATCAGACTCAGCGAGATGGTGTTGCCGGGGCATCCGGACAAGTTCTGCGATCAGATAGCGGACGCCATCGTGGCGGCCTGCCATCAGGTCGACGAGGACGCCTACTGCCAGGTCGAAGTCTCGGTCTGGTCCGATCAGGTCTGGCTCAGCGGCGGCATCGTCACGCGTCACCCGCTGAAGCGGAGCCTTAAGGATATCGTCGTGGCCACGGGCATCGAGATCGGCTATGCGGGCGGCAACTGGGTGGACGCCGCGCGCTACAAGGTGTCGAACACCGTCTGCCAGGACATCGGCGACCCGACCATCTGGTCGCACAAGGTGAACGACCAGGCGATCGTGATCGGCTACGCCGGCTACGACCCCAAGACGCGCTACCTGCCGCCCGAGCACTTTCTGGCCCACACCTTCCGTGAAGCGCTGGCGCGGTCATGCCGGGACGGCCTTCTGGCAGGCCATGGCCCTGACGGCAAGCTTCTTGTGCGCCTGCGCGAGGACGCGGCGGGTTGGAGCCTGGAGCATGTACTGGTCACGCTCCAGCAGAAGCAGGCGGCGACGTTCGTTGAGGTCTGCGGCGGCATCGACGCCACGCTGCGGGCAGCCTACACGACGCTCCAGGAACAAGACGCGCGTTGGCTCCACCCATGGGCGGAGGTCGAGCTATCGCTCAACCCAAATGGCCCGCTCATCAACGGCGGCAGCGACGGCGACAACGGTCAGACCGGCCGCAAGCTTGTCGTGGACTACTACGGCCCGCGCGTGCCACTGGGTGGGGGAGCCCTCAGTGGCAAGCATCTGACCCACATCGACCGGATCGCGGCCTATTCTGCCCGGCATGCTGCCGTGCGCGCCGTCGCGTCGGGAGCCACGGAGTGCTTCGTCCGCTTGTCCTATGCGCCGAACGTGCCGGCCGCGCTGGACGTCGACTATCAGATGATCGGCCGCGGCCGCGCCGAGCCGCGCGAGTTCTTCGATCACGAGCAGATGAGGGTACGCTACCCGGCCAGCGCAATCTGCCGGTTGTTAGGGGAGGGAGGCCATTTTTATGCGAATGACTTGCCATGGAACGCAACCTGAGGCGGCGGATGCCGTTTACTGAAGGAATCAATATGATGACCACTCCAGGGCAGGGAGGCGGCCGGGCCCCGCGGTCGAGCAAGCTGCGGCACTACTGCTTTGTCCGTGATCAGGCGGAGCGGGCCATGCGTGAGGTCGTCCGGGGATATGCCCGAACCCGGAAACAGGCGCCGCAGCTGCGATACCAGAACAGTGATGGGCTTCAGCGCACCGTGCCCCTGCGCTTTGAGGACTTCGCCGATCTTGTCGACTCCCTCCGCGCAGAAAGCATCCTTTCGGTCTTCCGGAGTGCCGGCCAAACGCTCGGTCACCTGGCCCTGAATCTGGCCGAATCAAGCCGTGAAGCGCGCGAGGCTGAACGGAAACGCTGGCCCGCCGCCGTGATCGATGCTCTCAGTTGGGTCCAGCCCAAGTTGATCATCATCGTTCAGGATCATGTCGGGAACCTGATCGCACCCAGGCCCGCGGGGGCCGAGGATGCCCTGGTCGTCGTCGCCATCAATCAGGTCAAAGCGGTCGCGGTTGTCGTGCCTCGGGTCCGATTTCGCATTCAGGAGGCGCAAGTTTACGAGTCGACGGGCGGGGATCGTGTCATCGGGGGGGCCTTCGCCAAGTTCTACTCGCCTCCCATGGGGTAGGTTGTGAAGAGTGTCTATGTCAAAGACGATTGAGAAGATCATTGTCGCGAACAGCCAGATCGATCTGGTCCTTACTGACCAATTCCTGGCCTATCTGCGCGAATATCTCATCCCGTCGAAGGTCGTGGACCTTGGCACGTTGCACAGGGCGCCCCACAAGGCGCTGCCTTGGTTGATTTCGACATATAGGAAAGTTAGATCCTCATTCATCGGCGTGATCATCTCCGAAACGACCCAGCAGAACATCGTGTTCGTATTCAGAAAGACCGGAGTCAGGCGCTACGAGTTAAATCTCATCACCCTTGATACCCAGGCCGACCTGCAGACACTAAAACCGGACGATTACTTAATCAGGATGTCGGACAAGACTAGGTCGTTCAATGGGAGGCTTGCCTATGAGATCGGCCCCGACATCTATGCCCTGCCTACCTCGTTCGAGGGCGGCGACCCCTACGGCCTGATCCAGGCTCATCTGGTCAGAGACATCGTTGTTCACAGAGGCGAGTTCGCGCCCGGCTGGTGCGGCACGTTCCATACGGCCGATGATGCTGTCTTCTGTGCGGCCGAGGTGGAGCCATCGGGAACCTTTCACATCGACTGCGCCCTCTGGATGTCAGGCGCCGTGTTCCAGACCGTGAGGGTCAGAGAAGACGATGAGACGCGGAAAGATCCCGCTTATGTCAAGACCATGCGCGGCGTGATGCGAGAATTCGACCAGTTTGCGGTCGATTTAGAGCATGCGCAGAAGTTCATCAACGACCTCACTGCGGCTTGGCGCGCGATCCGGGAATTGGAGAGCGCGTATCACGTGGGCGAGATGGGAGACTGGGACTCGGTGATGAACCATGCCAAGACGAGGTATCCAGCGATTGCAGTCACAGGCTGGGTCGGCTCCGGATCCGAGTGCGCCATGACGAAATACGGCCGTGACTGGTGGCGCATGATCGTCTACTGGAGGCTCTATCATCTGATGGGATATCTATTGAGCCCGTGCCTGCCGATGAAGGTGGCCTGGAAGATCGACCAATACGTTCTGCGCCGCAGGTGCCTTCTGGAGTTTTACGACACATGGACGTTTAGGCTGCGGATCATCTTCTACGGCAGGTGGGCAGACCTGTGCTACGGAAAGGAGCCTGCGCGATGACCAATACCGAAAGGTCGATGTTCTCCTGGGCGGCTCACCTGCGGTCTGTTCTGGTCATGAGTATGCCCATGGTGTTTCTCAGGTTGCTGGCCTTGATATTCGAGTTCGACAACGGACCGCTGGAGAACTGGTGGTTCGGGCGTCACATGGGTTATCCGTGGTCTGAGTGCGTCAAGCATCATCGGCGGCAGCTTGTTCGCACGGAGGGCGTGAGGCTTCCAGCGCGGTTCGTGGCGAAACTGGCGCTCATGACCATCGGGCCGCTGATCGAAATCGCCGATCTTCTGAGCATCGCTGTCCTTGACTGGGGCCACTGTCGGGAAGCACGCGCGCTCTTGGTCTCATGGGGCCGTGCCGGGGCCTTCCGTGGAGTGCCGGAGTGAGATACATGATGATTCCTAAACTGCCGCATATCGACTTCCGCGGTCTGACCGAGGGCTACTGGTTCTGTCTTGACTGCATCCAGCTCGCAATAGAGAAGAAGATCGGCTGGCTCCAGATTCCCCACAGCCGACGAGGGGCGTCGAGATGCCCGAATCACCATGAGAGCCAGGTGATCTTCTTTAAGCGAATGCTCTTGAGCACGCCGGTGCATTCCTTCGTCTGCGGCAAGTGCGGTCTCACCTCGGCAGCCGATGTCGAGGTCTCCGGCAAGATCGCCCGATACTGCTACATGTGCGCGGCCGCCGATCTCCTGGTAATCAAGGCGAGCGTCCGCGTGACCCGCATGTACCGCGCTCGCTATCGGAGTGCTCGGGCTCAATTCAGGCGGGACTTCGACCGTTTGGCGCGTTCCTTGCCGCGTGGGCACGATTGGGGGGAGGAAGAGCGCCTGAGGGAGCGCTTTTCGAGTCTTGTGGATCAGCGAGCTCCCAAGAGAGGTAAGGTCTTCGACTTCATCGATAGCCAAATCGCACATGGTGGTCCGTGCCGCCGGTTGCTGGCCGGCTACATAAGATCGTCTTTCTATTCGCTTCGGGAACCCCAGTACAGAAGGATGACATCCGCGCTTGATGCCGCTGTGGACGGCTCCGAGCAAAATCTAAAGTGGCGCCGCCGATTGCTGGATTTCTCCAAGGCATTGCTTCATTCCGCCATCAGGTGGGGTTGTGTGCCCCTGGTCCTGCCTACCCTTCTCAAAGTGATTCGAAAGACAAAACTGTATATCAAGCGGGAACGGGCAAGGCCCTCCCCCGACTCATATGTGTTGAAGCTGACCGTAAGAGCGGTGGCTGATCTTGAACGCGAACTGCGGCACGAACAAGGAGTTTCCCATGGTCGTCCAAATCGACATTGACGGCACCATTGACGCAGCACCCGAGTTCTTTCGGTGGCTGAGCGTTGCGCTCAAGCGCGACGGGCACAGGGTTCTGGTCGTCACCTCCCGGACGACGTCTCCGGAAAACGTGAAGGCCACGGCGGCTGAGTTAAAGGAGCTTGGGGTCGTCTATGACGTGCTCTTCTTAAGTCCCGAGCTCGACGATCTGGATGCCCGCCGTTTGCCCCCGGGCCTCCATCCGGCCCATCGGCTTTACATTTCAAAACTGTTTGCCGCTGAAGATCATGGGACGGAGGTCTTGTTCGATGACTGCGGGATCACGGCCGACCTCTTCCAGCGGTATCTGCCCAAGGTCAAGATCTTTAGGCCGCTCAAAGGGCGTGCGGTCTCTCCGGAGAATGACCTGTCGCAGTTCGGTGTCAGCCAGGCCCAGTTCTCCGAGGCGCTCCAAATGTTTCTTGATGACCGCGCCGTTAGGCCCAGAAAGCTGCGCGAACGCTTCGGTGACGCCATGGGGACCAATCTTCTGAGCCTATCCGAGATAAAGGACTTTATCTCCAAGTCTGGCGACCGGTGGGTGGTGGACGTCGAGCGGATCAAGGAATATCTGGCTCGGCACGAGCGGAAACCGGGCCTTGACCGTGGCTGATAGCGGGGTTATATAAGAGGGAGCATGCCTAAGGATGATGCCAAGACGAAGTACTATCAGGAACTCAACCTCCGAGGCGGGGAGCTGTCTGTCCGCTACCAGAAGGCGGCGAAAGCGGGTAAACCCAGGACAGAAACCGAGCCGATAGCCGACGAGATTTTCGAGGTCGTCACGGCGCTGGCGTTCGCACTGTTGGGCGACAAGGTCCGCAGGTCGCGGCAGAGCCTTTCGGGTGTGCCGTCCAACATGGATGAGAACGATCTGCTCCAGGATCTCCAATGCAAGATCTTCTCTGAGCTTGAGGCGGGCAAATACACGGACGAGGGACATTTCAAAGCCTGGGTCCTGACCATCGCCAACAACATCTTCCTCGACTCGCTCAATTACAAGAAGTCGAAGAAGGAGCGGCCCGACGCTAAGAAAGACGCCGAGGAACCTGCCGATGCTGACTCCCTCGCCAGGCGCGGTGAGAGTACAGCCAAACACCTTGTCGAGTCCCTGGAAGCGATGGTGGGGCACGAGCCGGGGGTGCGAGAAGATTCGGAGGGCAGTCTCTGCGACCGGGAGGTCCTCAATCTCATCCTGGAGGGCTTGCGTTCAGTCGGCCCGCGCCCCGGTGTCGAGGTCTGGACCGCGCGCGCTTTCCTGGGTAAGGACGAGGATGAGCTCCTTGAGCTCTATGGGCTCAAGCCGGACACCAGCACGAGTCACTTTCGCCGGATCTCGCTCGATATCCTGGCTTACATCAACCAGCATGAGGGCTACAAGGACGTCTCGCTCAAGGGCCTGAGACAAGTCGTCGCACAGCCGTTGTTGGAGGAGCGGGATCTGGCCCTCATCGCCGACGAGCGTCAGCGCGAGGCCCTGCGCCTCTCGGTCCTGCCGGAGATGACCATCTCTCGGATGGGTGAGCTGATGGGGCTGAGTGCCACGGCGACGAAAAAGACGCTTCAGGCCGCGATCGTCGCACTCTCCCAGGCCAAGGTCCGCCGGGCCGTGGTCGCCGTGCCAAGCGCTGATGGTCCCGGCCTCGACGCCTGGCTCTGGAGCGAAGTGGGCGGGATGCTAGCTGCCTATCCCGAGCCCCTCGCTCAGGTGCGCGGAGGTCCGGAGCCTTCCGCCGCGGATGGCGAGTTGGCCGCTCTCTGCCAGGTGGCGATCATGCTGGCCTATTCCTGCGATGGCATCGAGCCGCCCAAGGGATTTGGCGAACTGACGGGGCCGCGCATCCAGAAGGACGGCCTCGATGCCACGGCCCATGCCCTCGGCCTGCAGCGGCCGGCGCTGATCCGCATCCTGGCCGGCAGCGTCGGGCCCGAACAGCTGGATTCAGCTCTTCTTGGGAAGTTGGCTTCCCATTTCGGCATGGAACCGATAAAGGTGGCGGCGGCCCTTCGTATCGGGACGTGCGCCGCTCCCGGCGGGCGCACTCGCGGGCTGACTCCCAGGGAGCGCGAGCAGTATGTGGCGAGCGTACGCCGCAGAGTTATGAACCGGATACGCCAGCCTTGAGCAAGATATCCCAGAGGGATGCGTCGATCCTCGCGCGCCGAGCGGAGGCCTTCGCTGCGCCCCTTGCCGCTTTCGCGGGCGATCACGCCTGGACGGCGTACCGCGTCGGCTGGAGCCTCTACCATGCCGTCCGTCTCGATGCGGCCATGCAATCCGATATCGAGAGGGCGTATGCCCTTTTCACGGATGCGAGCGCGCTTTTTGAAGCGCGGAAGGACGACTTCCGTCAGGCGAAGGCTCTCAACGGGCTCTCCCTCGTTTCCGGCCTGCTCGGACGGCGGAGCCAATCCAACGAGACGAGTCGGCGCTCTCTCGAGCTCCTCGAGCATTGCCGCGTCACGGCGGAGAAGGACAAGACCGACCGTCTGACGATCATCATGAAAAGCCTGCGCGGTCTCGCGGAGAACAGCGCGACGGCTGAGGAGTGCATCCGCAGCGCTCACCGCGGCCGAGAATTCCTGGAACTCCTGCCCATACGCGAGTCCGACCCCGACCAATACCACCGCTACCGGGCGCTCTTCGACCGGGCTCTCGGGTCGGCCTACGGGCGTTCTCGGCCTCGGACCATCGAGACGCTTCGCCTCAGCGAGGACCACTTCACGAAGGCCATCGCCTTCTTCGAAAGGATCACGGCGACCCAAACCGCCAAGGACAGCGCCAAGTCCAAGGGGAAGACCTATCGGGAGCTGTCTCGGACCCGCCGTGCCTTGGCGGCGATGCTCAAGCCGACGGATTCGGACGCGGCATTCCTGATCCTGAAGGCGGCGCTCCAAGCTGCCGAGAAGGCCGTGGACCTCTACACCCAGGCCGGTGACGACAGTCATTGGAACCAATACCATCTGGCCAAGGCCCTCCGGGACATGGGCCGCACTTCGGAGGCCTTGAGCGCTTGCATGAAGGGTGTGCGTCTCCTCGAATCGGGGCGGCAGGAATACGCCGAGGAAGGGCACCGCATCGAGTGGATGTCGGAGAAGCTTGTCGTCTACGACCTGGCCATCTACCTCGCGCACGAATTGGGTCAGTCCGACCTGGGTTTCGAGCTCTCGCAAAGCTGCAAGGCCCGGAGCTTCCTCGAGAAGCTGCTGGGCCGCCAGGCCGAGGGCAAGCCCGTCCTTGGGGGCCCCGGCAAGACGGCGTCTGATCTGGCGAAGCAGCTGGGCGACGGCGAGGCGCTCATCGAGTACCATCTCGGCCGTCACGGGCTTTCGATCTTCCTGCTGACGTCCAAAGGTTTGACGACGGCGCGTATCATCTGCGACCGCGCCAGCGTGGAGGCGCGCGTCGAGGACTTCCTCTCCCTCATGCGGCAGGTTCCCACGGAGAACACCGAGTTCTACCTGAGCGCGACGCTCAGGGATCTCGCCCAGGTCCTGCTTCTTCCCGTGTTGGGCGCGCTCGAATCTATCTGTCGTCTCTACATCGTGCCCAGCGGGCTCCTGTCCTACCTCCCCTTCAGCGCGCTTCCACTCCCGACCGGGGGCCTTGCCATCGAGAAGTGGGAGCTCGTGGACCTGCCGAGCGCAGCACTTCTGCCGCCTCGCGCCGCCCTGACTCCCAAGGTTTCAGCTCGCAAGCTCCTGGTCCTGGCTAATCCCACTTTAGACCTCTGGAACGCCGAAGACGAAGCCGCCGAGGTCGCCCGGACCTTCCCGGAAGCGAATGTCGTCGTCGGCGAGAAGGCGACCAAACAACTCCTGGCTGATATCAAAGGGACCACGCACCTGCACATCGCCTGCCATGGCCAGTATGCGGTCGGCGATGCCCGGGGATCCCGACTGATCCTGGCCGCCGACGCCCATGACGACGGCGTCCTGGGCGTGGGGGAGATCGGCGCCCTGCCGCTGGGCGGCGTGGACCTGGCCTTCCTGTCCTGCTGCAAGAGCGCCCATGGCCGCTACCGTGCGGGCGATGAGTTCGAGGGGGTTCACAGGGCCTTCCTGACAGCCGGCGCGCGCTCCGTGGTCGCCACTCTCTGGGACATCGAGGATGCCGTCACGCGTCAGCTCGTGGTCTCCTTCTACAAGCATCTCAACGAGGGCCAGCCGAAGTCCTCCGCCCTACGCCGCGCCATGCTGGAAGTCCTGGCCAAACACTCCCACCCGTACTACTGGGCCGGCTTCAAGCTCATCGGCGCGGCTTAAAGACCGCCGCTCACGCCAAGCGGTAGCTTGTCGCGCGGGTCTGCCCCTCGCGGATCACAAGGCCGGCGTCCACCAGGGGCTTGATGATCTGTCCGACCCGGGCGCGGGTGAGATGGAACGCCGCCTCGATGTCCGGCGCTTTCGCCCGTCCCTTGTCCCGCAAGAACCGCAGGACCTCCTCCTGGCGCTTCGTCAGGCGCATGCGCGGGGCTTGGGCGGTGACGTTGAGGGACATGATCCTTTCCCGGGTCTTCTTGAGCGTTCCCACCACGGCCTCGGCTGAATACTCGAGCCAGAAACTGAGGTCGTCGTCCAGATCGCGAGCCTGCTGGATCTTGTCGTAGTAGAGCTGGCGGTCGGCCTCGTAGAACTCGTCGAGGGCGAAGAGGTGCTGCGTGTCGAATCCGCGGGTATAGAGCAGCCAGACGCCCAGCGCGCGGGAGATGCGGCCGTTGCCGTCGGCGAAGGGATGGATGGACACGAGGCGGTGATGGGCCACCGCGTTGACGATGACCGGGTGGAGTTTCTGCGCCTCAGGTCCGCCGATCCAGGCGAGCAGTTCCTGCGTCAACGCTTTGACCTGCTCGGGACCCGGCGGGGTGTAGACGGTCCGTCCCTTGGGATCCACGACGCGGTTCGCCTTGGCCTTGTAGCGCCCTGACTGCTCCGGTGGGAGGAGTTTGAGGGTCAGCAGGCTATGGAGGTGCAAAAGGTCCTTCTCGGTGATCGCGGAGCCTGACTCCCGACTCCAAATCCAGCGCATGGCGCTCAGGTAGTTCTTGACCTCCTGAGCCGCCTGATTCGCGGCCCCGGTGGTCTCGCCGCGGGCGAGGGCCTCCACCTCGGGTAGGGCCAGGGGATTGCCCTCGATCGCGGTGGAGGAGTGCGCCAGACGGGCGGCGGTATCTCTCTGGAGGGCCGGCAGCCAGGGCACGTCCAGCACGGCCTGGGCGATCCAGGACTTGAGTTCGGTCGCATCCGTCAGCAGTCGCAGGAGATCGGGCGAGATCTGCAGTTTCGGGCGGTACATGCTCTGAGTATAGCGTTACGTCTAGTTTTCGTCAAGTATTACGTCAAGCATCCCTGCAACCCCCAGGCGCTTCCGGGGGTTCCATATGATGAAGCCCGGTCCGGGGCCGGCACAGACGGGTAGATCATGGAGGGGATATGGATACGCGATGGATGATGTTGGGGATGGGACTGGCGGCCCTGGGGTTGGCGGCCTGCGGCACGGCGGACAAGCGCCTGATCGGCAAGCAGACGCCGGTCTTCAGCCTGCCGGAGAAGACCCCTGCGTGGGCCGGGAAGGCCTTCTACGAGGAGAACGGCAGTCTCTTCTACCGCGGCGCGGTCAGCGGCCGCACGGACATGGCGCTGGGCGTGCGCGAGGCGCGCGCCGAGGCGGAGAAGAACCTGGCCGAGGAGGTCAAGCAGCGCATCCGCACCGAGTTCGGCTCCATGGTCAAGGGGGAGAACGCGGACGGCGGCCTGGGCAACCACGTCTACGACTTGGTCGTCAAGGTCTCGGAGAACATCCAGATCTCCGGCGCGAAGCTCCGCGAGCAGTTCGTCCAGAAGCTGGAGGAGCAGACCCCGACCGGCGTGCGCTACATCTGGGACTGCTACGCCCTGGTGAGCGTCTCCAAGGCGGACTACCTGGAGGCCCGGCGTACTGCCCTGAGCGGCGCCATCGCCAAGGCACGCGAGGAGAAGAACACCAAGGCGGAGGCGTTCCTCAACGAGGCCCGTCTGAAGCTCGAAGGCGGCGCTCCGGCCGTCGTCGCTGTCGAAGAGAAGCGCTAGGAGGATGACGTGACCGCCTTGAGGCGCGTCATGCGGATCCTGGGGGCCGCCGGCCTGCTGGCGGCCCCCGTATCCGCCGCGGCGCGCGAGAGGCCCGCCTGGCTGACGCGGGTTCCGGAGAACTCGGCCACTCACGCTTACTTCGTCGGCCAGGATTCGGAGGCGCCCACCCTGGACGCCGGCCGCGAGTCGGCCTTCAAGGACGCCGCGGCACAGGTCGCCGCCTTCATCGGAAGCCGGGTCTCGGGGCGGGTCCTCTCGCGCCGCACCACTCTGGAAAGCCGCATCAGCAGCGAGATCCGTTCCTCCTCTCATAGCCGCCTGCGCGGCGCGCGCGTCACCGACCGCTTCGAAGAGGAACTCCCGCGCGAGAAGCGCGGAGCCCGGTCCCATCATCGCGTCGCCGTCCTCCTTGAATATCCTCTGGCCGAGGTCCGCCGCGAACGCGAGCGTCTGGAGCAGGCCGACCGCGAGCTGGCCGAGCGCCAGGACGCCCTCTGCCAGGGCCTGGCCGAGAAGCTCTCCAGCGCGCGCCCTGGCGCGGTCGTGCGCGTGGCCAGCTTCAAGGAGGCCAGCAGCCAACAGCGGCGGCCGTTCTCACGCATCCTTGAAGATGGACTGCGCTCCTGCTTGAGCGCGAAGGGCCTGAACGTGACCGGGTCCAGCCAGGCCGATCTCGTCGTCTCTGGCGACTTCTGGCAGGCGGGCCAGGTCGAGGTCTCGGCTAAGGCCGCGGACAAGGCCGGTCGCATCGTGGCCGCACGGGCCGTCCGACTTTCCCTTGATGCTGTCGATCCTCTCTGGATGACTGACGACGATGATGAAGCGAACAACTTCTTCTCCAAGCCCGACGAAGCCGCCCCGCGGCGCGCGCATGGTTCGGTCTCCGTGCGCAGCGAGCCTCCTGGGGCCGAGATATACGTGGACGGAGTCTCGCGCGGTCCCACTCCTGCCGACATCCTGGGCATCGAGCCGGGCCCGCGGACGATCCAGCTGCGTCTGGATGGTTATGTCCCCGATGCCAAGGAGGTGCTGGTGGAGGAAGGCTCCCGGCCGATGGTGCGGATCACGCTACGCCGTCAGACCGGCACGCTGAGCCTCCACTCTCTGCCCGAGGGCGCGCGCATCCGACTCGACGGCAAGATCACGGGCACCACGCCCTCACGCCTCGGCGAGATCCCCACAGGTCGACACGAGGTTTCCCTGGAACTGCGCGACCATAAGCCCTGGAGCCAATCCGTGGAGATCGAATACGAGAAGACCACCTCCCTGGACCCAGAACTGACCAAGGAGGACGGTGCTTTGTCCATGGTCGTGGAGCCCGCGGGTGTACGCCTCCTGCTCGACGGCGTCCATGTCGGCGACTCCCTGGTCGGGCGGGCCCTGCGTCTCTCGCCGGTCGCGGCGGGCCCTCATTCGGTCCGCGCGGAGAAAGAAGGGCGCGAGCCGCGCGAGTGGAAGGTGCTCGTTAATCCGCGCGCGACCGCCTCCGTCACCGGGGCCCTGCCTGTCGCCGCCGCTGTCCCGGAGCCTTTCCATGCCCCGAGGCTGTCCCTGCCCAAGCCGCCCTCGCTGGATCGTCCCGACGGGATGCGTTACTTGAATATCTTCGGAGCCGCCTTCAACGGCGAGTACCGCAATCTGCGGTTTCTGGAAGTGACCGCCTACGGCTTCTCTTCCACGCTGGGCTTGGGGACCAGCCTCGTCGAGACGACGCGCGTGCGGGACTGGAAGACGACCCGGACCCCCGTCGCGGTCTCCTGGTACCAGACGTCTTCTCCCAATCCGCCCGCGCGCGTCGGCTTCGACATGGTGAGCATCTTCCCGATTAAGCTCTACCTCACACCCATCGCCCACGCCTATCACCTGGGTGAGAACGAGTTCGTCGCCAGCCTCCAGCTTTACTCCAGCTTTTGCTTCTGGGCCCTGCCCAGCATCGATGGCCTCTCCGAAAGCAGCGACAACAAGGGCATCCCGACTGGTTCCGTCATGGACTTCGGGGCCCTGATCCATCTTGGTCCCGCGGTCGGCATGCGCGTGGGTATGGTGGAGGCCCAATTCCCCAAGTTCACCTTCGCAAATGACTCTTATTCCGCGTTCCACGACCGCAAATTCTATTTAGCCGCCGACGTGAGCTTGGGCGCGTTCTTTCCCAAGCGTTAGGAGGACATCATGAGGACGCAAGAAAGCCGCAGCCGTCGCTCGGCCTCCGTCTGGATCCGCGAACCCAACAAGGACCCGGTGCGCCTTGAGGTGATGCGGCGTGACGCCAGCGAAGTGTCCATGCGCGCCTTCCATCACGACCGGCAGTATTTCCTGTACCTGGACCTGGCCGGCAAGGGGCGCCATCACTGCACCTGCCGAGATTTCAGCCCCTGGAGCTTGTTCTCCCGTCGTGTGAGCATCGTGGACACGTTCTGTCGGCACATCGTCGCGGCCGTGCTCAAAGAGGGTCGCCAGGAGCTGTTGCTGTCCTTATTGACGCAAACGCATTGAGGGTGTCATGAATCTGAACGAGACGATGAAGATCCTGGAGCGGGCGCTGGACCTGCGCCTACCCATCATGCTGTGGGGGCCGCCCGGGGTCGGTAAGAGCTCACTGGTGGCGGCCGCCGCCCAGGCCAGAGGCCTGCGCATGGAGGACGTGCGTCTGGCCCAGCTGGACGCCACCGATCTGCGCGGCATCCCGGTCCCCGACCGCGAGACGCGGCGGGTGGACTGGTATTCGCCCTCTTTCCTGCCGCGGGAGGGGGAGGGCATCCTCTTTCTTGACGAGATCGACAAGGCTCCCGCTTTGGTCAAGAACGCGGCCCTTCAACTTGTCCTGGAGCGTCGCCTGGGTGACTACCGCCTGCCCGAGGGCTGGCGGCTGGTCTGTGCCGGCAACCGAGAGGAGGATAATTCCTTCTCCGCGCCGCTTGGCTCGGCTTTGGCCAACCGCCTGCTACATGTCGAGGTGGATGTCGACCTGGACACCTGGCTGTCCTGGGCGCGGGACCACGGTATCCATACCGACCTGTGCGCCTTCCTGCGCTTCCGGCCGGAACTGCTTTACAAACAGACCGGGGAGCATGCCTTCCCGTCGCCGCGCTCCTGGGAGGCGGCCTCGTGCCTGCTGGCCTCAGCCAGGAACGGCGAGGGCCCGGCCCTGGTCGCCGCCGCCGTGGGCGGGGGAACGGCCGCGGAGTTTTCATCGTGGGCGAAGCTCTACCGCGGGGTGGACGTGTCTGAAATCCTGGCCGGCAAGATCCCGACCTTCTCCGACAACGACGCCAGCCTGCGTTACGCTATCGTCCTGGCCGTGGCGGCGAGGCTGGAGAAGTCGGGGCTGGCGGATGGGGAGGCAAAGGGCCTGGCGGGACTTCTGGAGGCGGTGACGCCGGAGCTGCGGGTGCTGCTGTTCAAGAGTCTGCCGGCCGAGCTGGTCGCCAAACTTTCCGTACATCCTGCTTTGCGAAAGAGCGCGGCCCAACTGGTCCTGGATTATGTTGGCGCCTAACGCCGTCTCTTCGAAGCTCTCCTCGGCGCTTACGCGCCTGGCTTTCGATCAGCCCTTCTTCGGCACCTTGCTGGCGATGACGCCCCTTATCGCCCAGCCGGCTGTGCGCACTTTGGCGACGAACGGTGAGCGCATCCTCTACAACCCCAACTTCCTCGAGGGGCTCACTGGGACGGAGACCGTCGCTGTCCTGGCTCATGAGCTCCTGCACATCTGCTATCTGCACTGCGACACATCTCGCCGGGGAGCGCGACATTCCCATAAATGGAACGTGGCCTGCGATTTCGCCATCAACCAAGAGCTCGCTCAATGGGGATTCTCCCTTCCGAAGGGGGCGCTGCGCAGTCCGGCCTTCAAGGGGCTCTTCGCCGAGCAGATCTACGACCGCCTGCCTGACTCGTCCTGTGTATGTCTGGACGAGCTCCTGCCCATGCCGGCTGGGGCCAAGGAGGAGGTCCAGGGGCGCATCCTGACCGCTGCCGCCGCTGCGCCGGGGAAACTTCCTGCGGGCCTTGCCCGCTGGGTAGCCGGTATTGGCCGTTCACGCGTGCCCTGGCAGCGCATACTCCACCGTTTCCTTCATACAGCCCTCTCTCGCGAGGATCAGTCCTTTCTGCCGCCCAACCGGCGGCATCTCTGGGAGGACCGCTACCTCCCGTCCGTCTCGCAAGGCGCGCGTCCGCGCCTGGTCGTGGCCGTGGATACATCCGACTCCATCACCGCCGCGCAATTGGAGGTTTTCTCTGCGGAGCTCTCCGCCCTCGCTGGACTCTGCTCCGAAATCCTCCTCCTGACCTGCGATGCCCAGGTCCACGAGACGATCCGGCTCGAGGCGTTCTCCTCCCGACTTAGGTCCCTGAACCTGACCGGCGG
>MGUL01000174.1:23088-39361 GCA_001800005.1 Elusimicrobia bacterium RBG_16_66_12
CACCGACTTCCGGCCCGTCTTCGACCATCTGCGCCGCACGGGACAGCGTCCGGACGCCCTCCTCTACCTCACAGATGGTGAGGGCGCCTATCCTGAGCGCGCGCCGCGTGAGTATCCGGCCCTCTGGTGCCTCTCGGGAGAAGGCAAGCCGCCGTGGGGGGGAGTGCTAAGGATTCCGGCTGGTGTTTCTAACTGGTCCTTGCAGTTCTTGGATCCTGGAGCTATAAATTACTGATGATTGAGTCGCTAGGGGACCGCCATGAACTATGAAGATGAATGGGACCGGATTGCGGGCTTGAACGATTCGGATGAGAAGCAGCGGTGGCTCGAGGATCATGGCCGTGCCGCGCGCGAACACTTCGCCTCAACAGAAAAATTCTCCTTAGCGAAAGACGTCCTGGCCGCCAATACGCGTCTTCCGGAGGCGCTCAAGGCCGGCTTCTTGCTGCAGCTGGAGCGGATGGAAGTCGATGCTCGAAAACGGGAGCTATCCTCTATCAAAGACTCGATTTCCCTGTTGATCGCGCAGGAGAGAGCGGATGAG
Source organism: Elusimicrobia bacterium RBG_16_66_12 (assembly GCA_001800005.1). Taxonomy (GTDB): domain Bacteria; phylum Elusimicrobiota; class Elusimicrobia; order UBA1565; family UBA9628; genus GWA2-66-18. Next base: position 23,633 of record MGUL01000174.1, read on the forward strand.
GCGCGCGCTCTCGCTCAGGGTTCAGGCACACAATTCCCTCAACCCGTGGACGAGTTGAAACTTCACTTGATTAGAACGCGGGTGGGGCACTTTGTTCAGCGGCAAGGCTTCGCGGCAGGTCAGACGTTTATCCAAGCCCACGTCTCAGAGTTGTCTGAGAGCATCCGAGAGTCACTCCTCTTGGAAATCCTCGCGGATGAGGTGAAGCGACTTGTGGGAAATGCGCAGGGTGGCGAGGCAGCGGATCTCATCACACGCACGGAGATCTCGCAATGCGCGCGAGAAACGCTCAAGGGGCGCATCGTGGTATGGCAAAAGGAGGCCGCTGCAAGAAAAGCGTCTCAAGAGTTCTATCGAAAATTGAGGTTAAGAGAGCAGAATGCCGCGCAGCAGGCCGAGTGGGCTGAGATCGATCGGAGGCGGAATGCCCGGATCGCTCGTGGGGGCGATCCGTATGGGAATTCGGAGAAAGGAGCTAGCTCCCCAGACAATCGGGATCCTGGATATGGGATCGAAGATCCTGATGCGTCTTAGACGGTCCGATTGCCTAGATGCCCGTCAGTAACTGGATGGCGAATAAGCCTAAGTATGGGCTTCCCAGTATTCGCAGTCTCGATATATTCGTCCGCAGCACTGTGTAAGATGGCCGCCAGAAGCCGCGAGCGGGTCCTTTTTGAGTCCCAGCTGCCGCCTGTTCTGATGCTGCCGGTTTCTTCATCGAAATCCACTTCGCCGTAAACAAGGATTTTGCGCCAGACGTCTCGGACAACATCTCTGGACACATTGGTAATTTCAACGTACTGGTAATTGTGGCTTGAAAATGAAATGTGGTCATCGCCGACAGAGTGTATGTCAATGTCGGATCTTCCCGCGATGGTCTTGAGAGTTGGTAGTCCATGCGTGGCGCATTTCGGAAACGATTCGATTTTCTCGAGGAGTCTCGGCCAGAACCGCCTTTCCACAAAAAACTCCGAGTATCTTGACCATGTTGCCATGCACGCCGTGGGTGAGGCTGACCAGGCCGCTATTGCGTTGATATCTGACTTGGCGCGAATGTGGTCGACCAGTACCTGATCCAGGTATCGCAGTAATCGGCCCTCGAGAGCTGAGATTTGATTGGAAATCTCGAACAGTTCGGCGCGCAATTCCTCGCCAGTCAGTGTGTCGAGACAGGAAATCAGCGGGTTTTCATTGTCCGAATCGGGTCGAGGGCAATGTTTATGCGCTAGTCCTTTTCGTAGCTTGCGAATGCGACTATCGCGCATGAGTTGCTGCGCGAATGTCTCCAGGGAATTAAGCTCACTTACACAGGCTTCGTATGCATCGGCAAGGGACTTGTATTTTTTGAGAACTTGTTCGGGTGCCGTAGCCGAGCGGTCTAAAGCGTCCGCGGCCCCTTGTTCCGGAGCCCTGTCGCTTAGTGCTGATAACATTAGGCTCGGTTGCCCTGACAGTATTCGGCGAATCTTTTCACTTCGTTCCAAATACGTTCTCCTTGGAGCCTAATTCAAGCCGATGGCGATACACTGTTACTGAAACAGTGTAGCCATCTTGGCGCGGCCCAGAACATTCAGCCGGGTGATGTCTTCGACAGTCTTCGCCGTGCTTTCGAGTAAGTGTGGGCTGCAGACGATGATTGAAAGGCACTTGGCGCGTGAGACGGCTACGTTCAGCCGATTGCGATCGAGCAGAAAGCCCATCCCGCGCGGGGAATCGTCTGCGTTGGAGCTGCTCATGGACACGATGACGGCCTGGGCTTCTTGACCCTGGAACTTGTCCACCGTCCCCACGCGGCTGCCCTTGGGGAGGGTCTTCTTGAGCAGGCTGACCTGGGCGTTGTAGGGCGCCACGACCAGGATGTCGTTGAGCGTCATTGGATGCTCTTTCCCTGCATGATCGATGTAACGCTGTTTCAGCAGTGACTCAATCAGACTCTTTGCTTCGGCCGCCTCTTCCTTGCTGCGCTGGCTATTGTCCTGGTGCGGGACTTCGTGGAGGACGATTCCCGTGGGCTTCAGCGCGGGATGAGGCGTGCCTGAGAGCACCAGCCGCTGCCCGGCCGTGCGGGCCTCGGGCTTGAGCCTACCTTCATAGAAGCAATCCGAGATGAAGCTGCACACCTCGGGATGCATGCGGAAGGTCTTGTCCAGGAAGATCCCGCGGGAAGGCTCGATCGTCGCCTTGCCGTCCAGCAGGTAATCCAACGCGGATTCGCCGCTGCGGCCCGGGTGCGCGGCCTGTATCGGTTGCCCCAGCTGCATCTGATCGCCCAGGAGGACGATGTTCCGCGCGCACACCCCCATGGCGATGAGATTCGCCAGTGAGACCTGGCCGGCTTCATCGACGAACAGGTAATCGAACTCCTGGTCGAGATCCTCTTTGCAGAACGTCCAGACCACTCCCCCGGCAAGACTGAGGTGCGCTATAGCCGAGACGATCTTCCCGTCGTCTTTGACGTCCGAGATCCCGGGTCGATCGCACTTGTGGTCATCATCCGAGAACTTCTTGAAGGCAAGATGCTTGTGCCGGGCTTCGCAGAGCAGCTCGTGTGCCGCGATCATGAGGTGGTTCACTGCCTTGTGGCTGTTCGAGCAGATGGCGACCTTCTTGCCCGCCTTCACGAGGCGCGCAATCAGGTGGGCGCCGGTATACGTCTTTCCGGCGCCAGGAGGGCCCTGAATGTAGAGGGTCGTGTCGTTCATGCGGCTGACGACGTCCCAGATGTTGTCGGTCGTCGTGGGCTTGCCCGCCAGAAGGTCCGTCCCAGGTTTGACTCCACGGATGTCCGGGTGGCGGCGATTGAGGTAGTCCAGCAGAGGTTTATAGGCCTTGGCGCCGGCCAGCAGCGAGAGCGCGAACCGGATGACCGCCTTCCTGAGGGTCGCGGTCGGGACATCTCCGCACTGCACGAGGTGTTCTTTCGGGGCATAGTCCACTTCGCCGCTGAAGCCGACCGTGATGATGCGCTTTTCTTCATCGAGGGCGGTCACCGTGCCGTTCTTGAGAAGAGCAGCGTCTTGACCTTTGTCCCGACGTCGATCTTGAAATCCTGCTCCGGGTATTTGAACCGCACACTGTGCTTCTTGCCGTCTTTCTCCTTGGATAGGACTTCACAAGCCGCGACGATGTCTTCATCGCGCAGGAGGTCTTCCAGCTCAGCGCCCTGCCGCTCGAAGATAGACCACCACATCGGCTTGCTCTCTCTTAGGTAGAAGGCGAGCAGCTGCGAGATGAGCGCGAAGACGGAGCCATCCGCCAGCGGTGATGTCTGTTTGCCCGTGGCGAAGGCCTGTAGGCGGCGTTCGATTGGGACGCGCTCGGCTTCTTCCGCCAGGGAGTGCTCCGAGCGGGCGCGCGGCTCCTCGTCCGCAAGAATCGGGACGCATCCGCCGTCGGCGGCCTTTGCGGGGATCCAGTCCGGAGCCAATCCCAGCAGCCAATCCCTCAGCTGCAGGGTGGAGAAACAGTCCTCTCGGTTGTAGTCCTCGATGCTCTTTAAGAGGCCGGGATCTTGAGAGACCTTCCACTCTTCGTAAACGACGATGCTCTCGTCGGCCTTCTTGACGTCTCCCGCGCGCTTCTCGCGGTAGAACTCCTCGACTTTCTTGATGGAGTAGCTGCCCTTCGAGATGAGGATGGATTCACGGACCACGCGGAAAAGATCCACGAAGCGTCTCTGCCGGAGCAGGTCGTCGACTTCCACCTCGCGTGTGGCGTGGAGAGTCGCCAAGCGGCGCATCGCGGAGACTTCGTAAGCGGCGTAATGATAGATGTGGGCCGTGGGGAACTTCTTGATCCTGGCGAGGACCCAGTCGATGAACTGTTCGAAAGCGACCTTCTCGTCCGCTCGGGTGTGCGCCCAGAAGGCCTTGAACTCCTTCTTTCCGCTCGCATCAAAGACCACGCCGAAAAGATACTCCAGGCCGCCGTCTTCCAGGGGATTGCCTTCCATGTCGAAGAACATATCCCCGGGATCGGGCTTGGGAAGCAGGAGCAGGCCCGTCTTCTCCACGGCGTCCGTGGGTGCTTCCGGCTTGAATGGATGCAGGAGGACGAAGCTCTGCTTACCGGAAGTCTTCTCGGCCTGCTGTAGGGCCGCCTGGTGGGTCAATCTCTCTTGGATTGCCTGGGGCATGCCGGTGATGCGCAAGGGCGTAGATGCCTGAAGCGCTGCCAGCTTTGCGAGCGTATCAATTCCGGCACCCGCCAGCTTCGCGATCTGAGTCTTGCGGATTCCGGCCACTTGGCTGAGATGATCATCGGCCAGTCTCTTTGCCTCGCAGATCTCCGCCCAACGGCATGTCCCGCACTTGTCGCAGGGGGCTGGGTAAGGCAGTCCGGGATGTTGCCATGCTGAATCAAGGGTGGAGAGGCCCCGGAGTCCCGCGACATGGTTTGAGAATCGCTGCATCGTCATCGCGAGATAGCCGTCGATCTCGGTGGCGACGAAGCTCTCGATGGTGTTGCTCCCTAACACGACATGGACCTTTTGGCCGAGTCGTCCTTGAATGCTTGCGAGAAGGCGATTGTAGAGGCCGAGCTGTACCAGGTACCGGGGGGAGACCTGACGCGCGAGCTTCGTGTCGTACACCTCGTAGCCGAAGGCGCCGAGAGCTGAGGGCGTCTCACAGCGCACAAGGAAATCGGCGTTGCCGAACCAGGGACTCTGAAGAAATACGCCCTGAAAAATGACATCGGCGCCGGACTGCATGGCCTCTGTCGTCAAGCGTGACCGCTCTTCCAGCGGGGGGCTTGCTGGGATCTCGACGATTCTCTTGCCTTCGTCGCGGAGTTTCTTTAGGAACGCGCTTTCATGCGCGAAGCCTTTGTCCTGGAGCAACTTGGCCATGGCATCGTCGTCGCCCGTTGGAAGGCGTGCATTGAGGTTCACGCAATCCAAGGCCGTCAGCGACCGGCAGGCGAGGAAATTGACGATGTCGGAGGCGGAGAACAGTAAATCGCCGTTATATTCCCTCATGGCTGTCCTCCTTTAAGTTGTTGGGCATTATCGCACGGCGATGGAGAGGCGTCAACATGTTCATGCCTCCAGCATGTCTTCCACATTTCTCAGCAGTTCCTTGAAATCCGTCGGCTTTGAAATCGTTCGGGCCTTCGGTGACTTCGGGACCTCGCGCGGGATACGCCATCCGGAGGCGGCGGTCACGAACAACATCGGCACGGCATCGGCTCGCTCCAGATTCGCGATCATCCAGGCGTAGGCCGGCGGATAGAAATGCAGGACGTTGATCCCCGTCACGATAAGGCAGGGTCGCAGGACTTGGTTCTTGGCCAGCATCACTCGGCCGGACTGGGTCGTGGCGACGAGATAGCCTGCCTTTTCGAGTCCCATCTTGTGGAGCTCGCAGACGTCGACGGACAGATCGACGACAAGGATGAGTGGTTTGGTCGGGCTGGATGCGAGCGCCGCTTTGTCCTCATCGAAGATGTCGTAGCCCCAGCGATTCAGAAATCGCCGGACGATGCGTTCCGTGTTGCGTTGGACACGCGCCGCTTCCGCTTTGAGGACATCCGCCAGAACCGGGGGAATGGGACGTTGTTCTTCCATAATGATATCGGCACTCAGCCGAAGCACCTGAAGCCTGCGCAGGCCGGCGTTTCCACATATTCGATCAGCTCTTCCTCCGCCTTGTGGATGGCCTCGGCGTTGACGCCGACCCACCGCGCGACTGCGTCTTCCTCGGTCGTCTTGACCAGCTTGAGCATGTCCTCCGTGTTCCTGACTCCTGCTTCTTCCAGCTGCTGCTTATAGAAGGAGTACATCATGGCGATCATGCTCAGGTTCTTGGTCGTCAGCACGGAGGGGTGCATGAGAGTGTCTCGTTTGGTCTCGTCCTCGAAGTCCAGTCCGGAGCTGTGGATGCGCAACAGCATCGCCAGTAGGTAGGCGTGGTCCTCGCGGTCCGGGCAGGGGCCCGACCAGGATATGTGGGGGATGATCCGGCTCCGGCTCATGACACTCTCCTGCCGATGGTGATTGTGCGTAAGGCATCTCGAAGGCGCCGGGCGGCGTCCCAGGCCAGCTGCGTCCCACGGGGCCGCAGGGCCCCGTCGCCTAAGCGCTCGTTGAGGGCGTCGGAGGTGACGCGCGTCTTGATGTGGGCGTTTCCTTTCCCAGGCTTGGCGGCATCCGGGCGGCTGTAGTCGAACCCGCAGAGGATGCGCACCCCGCAGGCGCTGCTTTCTTTCTGGATGGCCAGGGAGAACTGGGTGAAGACCGCGCTCAAGACCTGCCGGTCATCGGGGCTGCAGTCGGGGGTCACCTTGAAATCAATGCTTTTGCCCCCAGCCTCAAGGGTCCGATAAGTGAAGTCGCAATCGATGTGCAGGGAGGGTCCTCCATTCATGGGTAGAAGCCTTGCGGCGATCGAGTTGAGGAGATTGGCCAGCTGCGGTCCGTAGCGTTTCTCGGGGCTCTTGTCATCCTTCATGTCTCCTCCTGTCCCGGCATCCGGAAACCTCATATACGGTAACCCTGCCGGCGGCGGCCAGGTTGCGTGATTCAGTCCTCCTGAGCCTGCAACCTGGGGCATTCCGCACTGGTTCACTGTTGGAGAGACAGAGGCAAGCGGAGACGAATTATGGATAACGAAAGAGCAGTCACTTTCCAGTGCACCAGGTGCGGCGGCGACGATATTGAGATCTCGGGTATCGGCCCGAGCAGTGTATTTGCGCAGTTCAATCATGAATTGAAGGATGCCGGAGCTCCTTCCGAATGCGAGCTGCTCTGGTTCGTTCAGGGATGGTGGAGCTTCGATGTGTCCTGCCGGGGCTGCGGCAAGTCTCCGCTCGTCTGCTGTAGCAAGAAGATCGGCCTGCGCCTGACGCTGGCGACGGACGAAGTCGCGCAGAATATCCGGCGTTTCGCTCAGTTGCTGCCGCCGGACGCGGGGAATCCCTCCGCCCGGCTCATGATCGACTGGGAGTCATTGGCAAAGGAGCTCGCTTCCCTGGAGGGGAGAGTTGGGCGGTAGTTGGGGATGCAACCTGGGGACCTCGCGGGAGGTTTTATATGGCGAGGATAGGAGGTGCCATGGACATGCTCGCCGAGCAGATCGCCAAACATATGGAGTATTTCGGCTTCCAGATCGAGAGACGGGAGTCGAAAAAGGAAGGGGCCCCGTCGTACTACGTCGCCAGGAGCGAGGAGCACGGGACATACCGCATCGTCCAGCAGGCGCCGTATTTCGTCCTGCTGACCATCGGGATCCATTCGAACCGGGAGCCCAGCCCCGAGATGGCCGAGTTCATGAACGAGCTCAACGCCAAGCTGCTGGTCTGCCGGGCCTGGTATGAAAAGGCCGAGAAGGGCGTCGTGGTCCTCTTCGAGGCGCCTTACATGGGCCTCTATAAGAAAGACCTGTTCTCCGAATTCTTCGACCACGTGCGTTCCGACCGCCGGGCCATGAGGACGGCCGGAGACTGCGAGAAGATCTTCAGCAACAAGGAGTGAGTATGATCATCGCCGAAATGTTCGAGCCGTTCATCCGTCTTCATCCCGCCGGCGAGGGTTGGGTGGTCAACCGCCTGAGCGACAATATGACGAATCTGGCGGTCCCGCTCATCCCGCTCTTCGTGCGCCTCAAGGGGGAACAGCTGGGCGCGCGTATGCTCCTTGAAAAGGGATATTCGACCCTGCGCTACGAGCCGGGGCACATCGCCCGGCGTGTGCTGACCGAGGCGCCGCATCTGCGGCACGATGCGGGTCTCAGTGACGAGGACTTCGACGGGGAACTGCGCCTGGATTGGCGCGGCCATGAACTGCACTTCTTCATCCTGACTTATGAGGGGCGCTACATCGAAGAGACCGTGGCCATGTCGGCGACCAAGTCGCGCGCGGTGCTGGAGGACTTTTGGAAGGAACTGCGCGCCTTCCAGAGCCTCCACGACTACGAAACCATCCATATGTGGAATGCCGGTCGCGTACCGCGCGGCACGCTGGGTTGGGGCGACCTGGTCATCCCTGATGGGATGAAGACCGACCTGCGTTGCATGGTGGAGAGCTTCGTGGACGCGCGTTCGAAGTACCAGGAACTGGGGCTGCCTTGGCGCCGCGGCCTGCTTCTGGGAGGGCCCCCAGGCTGCGGCAAGAGTACGGCCATCAAGGTGATCGCCGCCCAGGTCAGGGCCAGCGTCTTCGTCCTGCCCATCACGAGCAAGACGGATGACTACACCCTGACGCGTTTCATGGACGCTGCTTCCGACGCGGCACCGTCTGTCTGCGTCATCGAGGATCTCGACCGCGTCGTGGAGGGGGGAAAGTCGGAGATCAGCATGAGCCACCTCCTGAACCTGCTGGACGGCATCGGCACGGGACAGAAGCAGGGGGTGCTGCTGATCAGTACGGCCAATCACGTGGACCGACTGGATCCCGCGCTCTCGCCGCGCCGGCCGGGGCGTTACGACCGGTATTTCCACTTCGAGACGCCATCGCTGGAGGATCGCACGACGCTCCTGCGTATGCGCGGCAAGGGCCGTTTCGGCGAGGCCGCCATTCTGAGCGTGGCCGAGAAGACCAAGGGTTATTCCCACGCCCTCGTCCAGGAGCTCGTAGTCTGCGCGCTGCTCAAGGCTCTCAATGCCGGGCGCGAGGTGACCGATCAGGACCTGATCGACAGTACGCAGGTCATGCGCGAGCAATATAAGGCCCAAGCCAAGTCCAACGGCGATCTGCCGAACCTGGACAAGGTCGGCTTCCATGCCGGAGATTCCTGAGGGGCATGATGACGCCAAGCTGGGATGTGCGCTGCAAAACGGAAGAGTGGGCCGCACGGCTACTCATGTGCAAGATTCGTCGTGCGGAATGGAATCACGACGCGGGTCTCCGGACCGGCGCCGAGGTCCTGGCCAGGGGCTTGCGCACGCAGACGCTGCTCGTCTACGAGCCGGATCCAGGCGGGAGGCATAAGATGAAGTGGATCCGTTACGCGCTCTATCGCACCATCCTTGTGGCGCTTCGGGCCTGGAGCGGTCCGGCGCAATGGCTTGATACCCATTACTGGATCAATGTCGATCCTGACGGAATGGGGCTTGGCGCCGCCGTCGGCATGAGACTGCTCCGTGCCGAGGCCGACCTGATTGTCCTTCTCAAAGGGATCTGCGTCCACAAGTGGCCCGACCGGCTGGCGGCGGCGCACTTCAACTGCCCGCTGTGCCTGCCGCGAGAGGCGGAGCATCTGCGCAAGGCCATCGAAATACTCGATGTCCGTCTGCGTGATGAGTAGTCTAAGGCATGAAAACCTTAGCGTTGGGGGTGGATCGTATGGACGACGGCAGAGACGCCATTGAATGCCGCGGAGGTCAGCGTGTGCGCGGTGGTGCGGACCAGTTCGGGCACGGGCAGCCATACGGAAAGGACCCATCCCAGCAGGAGCGGCAGGATCGAAGGTTTCATCGGTGTATACCTCTCTCGGAGATAACCCTAGGATCGGCGCCCAGGTTGCAACGGATCTCCTGCAACCTCGAGGCAATCCTTCGCGTTCCAGTAGTACGCGCGGAGGTGCCCATGAAAAAAGATCGCTGGCTGGCGGGGTGGATCCGAATCGGAGAGAGCGAGTTCAAGGAGATGGCGGGGGAGGCCTTAAAGAAGGACCCGAGCATGAGGGCCTCGCTGAAGCAGGCTCTGATCGCCAGTTCCGGGGGGAGTCATGTCCCAGGCGAGGTCCTCAGCCGGTGCCTGAGATGGATCGATGAGATTCCGCAGGAGTAAACGACATATGCTTAAAATAGGGGCCGCGACAGGGAGACATTCATGAAATTCATCCATTCATCCGACCTGCACTTGAAGCGGGACCTGGCCTCCGCCGAAGGTAAGACGCGGTTTTCTGCCTTCCAACAGGTCTGCGACCGTGCCCGCGGCGCCGACGCGCTCGTGCTGGCGGGGGACCTGTTCGATTCGCATGACGATCTGACGGATTCGGCTCTCGCTGAGAAGGTCGCGGCGGTCCTGGGGGGCCTTGCCCCCACCGTGGTCCTCATCATCCCCGGCAACCATGAGGGACTGCGCGCCTCAGGCGCTGTCGAGGCGTCCGCAGCCCTACGGCGGCTGGGCAACGTGCGCTGCGTCTTCAAGCCGCCGTTCGAGCGGGTGGACATCGCCGGCGTCGCTTTCTACGCTTTCCCGTTCGCCGCGGGGGCGACCACGCTGGATCTGTTCAAGGGACTGCCGGCGCCCGCTGCCGGCGAGCTCCGCGTGGGGGTCCTGCATGGGACCGCGGCGGACTCGGGCGTGGCGCCCGCGGCATACGAGGAAGACAGCGAGGAAGAGGGAGGCAACCTGCTCCTTTTCGATCGCGACCTGGCCTCGGCCGGTTTTGCCTACGCGGCCCTGGGTCACATCCATAAGCCCCATCGCTGGCGCATCAAGGGGGGCGGCGAGGGCGGTTACCCGGGTTCGCCCTGTGCTATGCGGGTCAAGGAGGAAGAGGAGCGCGGTGTGCTGGAGGTCGTCCTGGAGCCCGGCGTAGCGGCGACCGTGAAGGTCCTGCCGCTTTCGACCGTCCGGGCGAAGCGCGCTGTGATCTGGGTGACGCCTGGCGAGGAGGAGACCGCCATCGCCGAGGCGGAGAAGTTCCTTTCTGGCCAGCCCCGCGAGGTCTACGCCGCGGTCTATTTCGAGGGCTTGGCGGATCGAAAGAAGCTGGATGCCGCCAAGGACAAGCTCGAGGCGCGATTCCAGGCGAACTTCGAGCTGCCGCCGGTCGTGAAGACCCATCATCTCGATGATATCGGCAGTGTGAAGGGTTCTCCGGTCGCGCGCGCCTACGAGGACCTACTGGCGGCGCTCAAGGCTCGAGCCACCGAGCCCGGAGGGCCGGATCCAAGGCTGGTCTCGCGGGCTGCCACATTGGGTTGGTTCGCGCTGGCGGGCGGTGGCAAATGGTTCTCCCAGCTGGAAAAGAAGCTGAGTGAGGGGGCCGAATGAAGCTTCTCAAGCTGATCGTGGGCGGTTTCGGCGTCCTGAGCGGACGGACAATCGACCTGGACAAGCGTTCTGTCGTGCTCTATGGCCGCAACGAGGCCGGCAAGACCAGCTTCATCGACTCCCTGCTCGACGCCCTCTATGGCGAGCGACCAAAAGGTCCCCGAAATGCGTCAGACCGGGCCTGGGTCGCCCGCTATGGGGAAGCTCCGGCGCCTTCGCGCGTCGAGATGGTCACGTCCTCAGGTGCGCCCACGGCGTCTTCCTCGGAGCGCCCAGCGGGCGGGACGCTCGCAGAGTCCTCTTTGGCGCGTGCGGTGTTGATCCTGCGCGCCGGCGAGACGGCACTTGCTGGATCCATGGACTTCCTGCCGGCCTTCATCGCGAAGGTGTCCGGGGGCAGCGCCGTCTCCCTTGAGGATGCCGTGGACACGCTTGCGACCTTCGTCGGAAAGACGAAGGCGGCCCGGCTTTCCAAGCTCGAGGACATCCTGTCCCAAAAGATCATCGCGCTCGAAGGGCGCTTGGGCTCGGCCGCGGAATTGGAAGCTGTCACCAAGCAGGAAACGCAGACCCAAGCGCGCGCTCAGGCCCTGACCGAATCGGTCAACCGGGAGCGCGCCGCTGAGGAGGCTCTCACCAAAGCGCGGGACCGCCGCAAGGTGGGATTGTTCGAGGGTCGTCTCGCCGCTTTGGAGCAGACCGATGCCGCCATCAGGGGCGCGGGGGCGTTCGACAAAACGCTGCATCAAGAGGCTCTTGCCCACGAGGAGAAGCGTGCCGCCTGCGCCAATCAGGTCTCGGTGGCTCGCGCGCTGGCGACGCAGACGGCCGGACGCGTCAGTGAGATCGAACGGCGACTTCAGGCCTCGCGCGACGAGCAAGCGCGCCTGCCCAGCGGAGAGAAGCGGGCTCTCTTGAAGATGAAACTCGATGAGAGGAAAATCGCGGAGCAGGCCGCGTCGGCCGGCCAAACAGATCAAACCGGGGTTCTCCGTGCGGCGTTCGCTGCCCTGGGAGCCGTGATTGTCGGGGGAGTCGTCTGGTTCTTCACCAAGAATGCCGGTCTCGCATTTATTGGTGCGGTCATCGGCGCGGCTGCAGGTTTCTTTCTTGCCGGGCAATTCGCGGGAGCCAAGCCCGTTGCCGCGGTGGACTCTCGGGAGAGCGCGGCGCGTCTGCGCGGGGTCATCGACGACATGGGGGAAGATTGGCGAGGCCGTTCGCCTGACGATGCCGAGAAGCGCTTGGGCGAACTCGAGCGCCGTTCTCAAACCATCGGTCTGGAGATCGAACAGGGAGTCCGGCAATTGGATGGCGATCGTGCCGGCAAACAGAAGCACGACGGCGAGGTACGTGCTGCGGAATCGGGCGCGCAGGATCATGCGGCTAAGCTCAAGGAGCTGCTAGGCCGGCTGGGCGTGGCGAGTCTGGATGAGTGCGCTGAGCGTCTGGCGCGTCTGGACCATGCTCGCACGGCGCTGACGGCCGGAATCAAGGAGGCCGAGGCCCAGCTGGGGCAGAAGGCGGGCACCCTTGAAGCCGCTCAGACGCTTCTGCGGGTGCGCATCCAACAGTTGCGGCAGAACTCGGGGGAGGCTGACCCGTCGCTGGTGGAGTTGGGGGATGCCGCGCTCGATGAGCGCGTCTCCGCCTGCCAGTCCAAGAAGCGCAATCTGGAGTCGGAGCTTCAGGAGCTTGGTCAGCGCCTTCAACAACTCAGCCAGGAGAAAGGCATTCTGAAGGGAAAGATCGGGGGCTCGCTGGTCGAAGTCCATCGGGACAAGATCCGCTGCGAATCTTTACTTGCTGATCTTCAGGCGTGGCGCGAGGCCGGTCGCATGGCGAAAGAGGGGCTAGAACAATTCTCCACCGGCGTGGAGGGGCAGGTGCGCGACTGCGTCGCGAAGGCCGGGCCGCTCTTCTCGGCGATGAGCGGCGGGGCTTACAAAGGTCTTCGCTTGAAGGAAGGTTCGGATATCGGCGACGACGGCATCGAGGTCGAGCACGCCACGCACGGCTGGAAGCCGTTTCCGTGGATGAGCACGGGGGCGTGCGACCTCCTGTGGCTTGCCCTGCGCGTCAGCTTTGCGCGGCAGGCCTTCCCGGATCCGGCCTTCCTCGTCCTGGATGAGCCTTTCCACACTCTCGACTCCGAGCGCGCCGCGAACGCCCTCAAGTGCCTGGCGCAGAGTCCGGAGAGCCTGGGCTGGCAGTTCATCATCCTGACCAAAGACGAGCGGATCGCGGAGGGAGCCGTCGCGGCGGGTCTTACGCGTGTCGATTTGACGGCCTAAGGAGGGGGCATGATCGGTTTCGACGTCACACGCCGGATCATCCAAGGTGCGTGGAAGGGGGCTCAGCCCTTCGACCCGTGGCTGTTCCGGCGTCAGCTTGCGGAGTTTCGTGGCACTCGCTATGGCTTCGATATTGAGAAGCTGGCCGAGACATCGACCGAGGCCCTCTACATCGTGGACGAGGATTGGCTGGTATTCCTCGATCTCGCGGGCCCAGACGCTCATTACTGCACCTGTCCCGCCGGAGCGCAAAAGGTGGAACTCTCTATCCTGGGCGGCAGTCTGTGCGAGCATGTGCTTGCCTGTCTCTTCCGCGACGGCAAGGCCCACCTACTGACCGTCCATCTCCATCTGCTGGCCAAGACTGCCTCTGCGTCGTCGAGAAACAGGCCTTGACGCGGTTTCTTCTTGGGGCTATAAAGGCTTGGGTGCTGCTGACACTGAGTGGAACAATCAGAGGATAGATATGACTCGGCCTGAATTTAGTCCAGAAGTATACCTGACGTTTATGGATGCTCTTGGCATTCAGGATAAAATCGCTGAAAAAGTCGGAGCGGATCTTCTTAAGGCGCTTCGCTTGATGCACCCACCTTCGGGGTCGCGTCTGCAGAATCGGGAAATATCCCAGATACTCAAAGTCAGTAGCACCACAATGCATAAGTATAAGACGAAGGCACTTATGAGATTGCAGCGTGCTCTTCCAGCTTTTGGCGAAGCCATTCAGGCGGATCACCTTCCCCGCATATTCAAGTTTGCGGATAGGGTTGGCCGCGAGTATATGGATTTTGCGCTTCAGGTACTGTCAGCGGATCGTGTTGGTTCTGAGGTGCTGTTCCGTGAGGCCTGCCAGTATTTCGAGAAGAAGAAAGGTTCAAACCTCCACCATTATGAGTGGGGGTTGATTCTTGCTTTGCGCCTGATGGGAAAGAATAAGGAAGCACTCGGCGCGTATTTGCCCTCTTTGATTGTTGAGCTCGAGCAGACAAAGAACATAGGTGTAGCGGATGAGATCAGCCGCATTCTTGGCGAGGCAGGTGACGCGGCAGCTTCCGCTCTATCTGCGCTAGAGGCGGGCGCGAGGTTGGATTCCATCGAAGCAATACGAACGATCGGAGGGCTGGGCGAAGCCGGCCTCAAAGCTGAGGATACCATCCATAGCTTGCTCATTGATGGGGAGTTCACTCATCATGCCTCGGCCATTAGGACGTTGGGGAAAATTGGATCAAGATACGCGGATTACATCCTTACGCGTTTAACTGATGAGGACGTTAATGTTCGCTTGATGAGTGCCGAAGCTCTTTTTCGCTTAAAGCAACATGTTGAGGTTGCCTTGTCTGCGCTTTCCGCGCTACTTGTGTCGGACGACAAGGATGTCCGCGGGGCAGCTGCCTGCATCTTCCGTTGCTGGCCAAACGAGCCTAAGCCGATTGTCCGTATGCTCCTGCAGCAGCTAAAGACGGAAAATGCCCCCGTTGTTCGGGGCGAGCTGGCGTTTGCCTCGGTGTTCCTCGCCTTAGAGAATGAGCGCCAACTGGCCGAACTTCTGTTCTGGATCGAAGGTGGCAGCGATGGCGCGAGTGAATTAGCCACCGCGATGGCATATTATGCGGAAGATCTTCCTTCAGCCATTCTTGCCGATGTCATTAGACTTCTTTCCAAAGCCCATTGTCGCGATCAGGCCGCAGCCATTCTCTTGAAATCAGGGGAGGTTGCAACTTCGGCACTGCCTGAACTTGCTGCTTGGTTGGATGCGAAATTCGCCGAGCATCAGTGGTATTCCAACAACGCTGACGGAATGCGCGATGCGTGGCAAGTAATACGGAAGGCCCTGGATCGCCAGTAAGATTTTCTTTCCAGAGAGGGGGCTCGATCACCACCGCCACTTAAGGTCGAAGAGCAGGGTGCGGCCCAGGTCGGCGTGGCCGACGAAAGAGACGCCGAACTCGAGGGACTTGAAGGATAGGCCCCCGCCGAGGCTCAGGGAGTCCAAGGGGCCGCCGGTGGGGCGGGCTGAGGAGAAGCCGGCGCGGAAGGCGGCAAAGGCCATGGGGCGCCACTCCAGGCCCAGGCGCAGGTCGGTCTCGCCATCGTTGGGGCGGGTCAGCTCGGCGGCGAGCATGAGCCCGGAGGGGCGGCGCTCGTAGGCGACGCCCAGGTTCGCACTCATCGGCAGGGGGGCGCGGGCACCCGAGGTGCCCATTCCCGGGCCCATGTTGAGCAAGGATAGGCCTAGTCTGACCGCGTTGCCGGCATTTTCGAAGGCCGCGCCTTGAAGGCCGAGATCGGCAGCCACACCTGAGGTCTGCGCGCCGGGCACGCCCTGACGGATCAGCTTGAGAGCCGCGCCGGCGCGTAGGGTGCGCTCGTCTTCATAGGCGCGGTTGGGGAGGAGCTCAAAGCGTCGGGCGCCGCCCAGAGAGAGGGCCAGGTCCTCCGTGGAGAAGTCCCCTGTCGGTCGGTCCGAGGCGTCATAGCCCTTCTGGCTGGTCCCCA
>MGUL01000175.1:0-1585 GCA_001800005.1 Elusimicrobia bacterium RBG_16_66_12
GGGAGGCCTGGCGGATGGCCACCGTGGGCGGAGCCCGCGTGCTGGGCCTGGCCGAGCAGGTGGGCGATCTGCGGCGCGGGTATCTGGCCGATATCGTCTTGCTGGACCTGGACAGCCCGCATCTGTCGCCGCTCAACGATCCGATCCGGCAGATGGCCTTTTGCGAGTCCGGCGCCTCGGTGCGCAGTGTGGTAGTCGACGGCCGGGTGGTCATGCACGAAGGTCGCATCGAGGCCTTCGATGAGCAGGCGATCTTGCAGGAAGCCGCGGAAGTGGCGGCCGGCCGACCGTTCCGAGGCCCGGTCCCTCCCGAGGTGGCGGATGCGATCACCCGCTTCACCGCCTTCCAGAAGGACATCGTGCAGAAGGAATGGAAGCATGCGCGACCTTAGAGACCGGGCAGCCTGGCTTCCCATCTCCAAGCAGAAGCCGATCCCGCCCTACACCCTCGACCCGACCCTGACCTTCTATTGCCCGCAGGAGAATGTGGAGGCCCTGGATCATCCGGATGTGCGCGCCTTCCACGCGCACCTGCGCAGCGAGTACGCGCCCCCGAGCGTGACCGGGAGGCTGGTGGCCCTGCTGCTGCCCTGCACCAAGGCCAAGCCCTATTCGCTGAGCAAGGAACACCTGGAGATCAACCGGTTCTTACTCGGGCGCGGGTTCCGGCCGATCGGCGAGCCCGACTATCCCGAGGCGCTCCTCGCCGCGCTGCCGGCGGACTATCCGGGCGAGCTGCTGCACAACGGGCTGCTCCGGCGTGGCGACCTGTTCGTCCACCGCATCGTGATCTCCGAGCCGATGGGCCTGGTCCCCTACGAGTACATCTACCACTGGCACGGCCGGCTCTCCATCTCGGCCCGCTATGATGACCCCGGGCTCTTCGAGCAGCGCGGCACGGCGGTCGGGCTGTGGCGGCCGGACAACACCGCGGTCGAGATCGGCGAGGGCAAATACCGTTGGGGACCGAACGAACGCGCCGCCTACGCCGAGGTCCACAACCGGCTGAGCGACCTTATCGCCGGGCTGCTGACGAAGTTCAAACCCTCCTATCAACGGTTCGTCGGCTATGTGAGTCCCAAGCTGACCCATCGCAGCTTCCTGACCGATCGCTTTGAGAAGCGGGCCAACGGCATCCCGGTTTCCAAGCGGGTTAGCGGGGGGAGCGTGGCCCTGATCGGGGTGAACGATCGCCAGCCCGGGTTGGTGCAGGTGGTGCCCAGCCCGGAGGAATTCGACCGGATCCGGTCTGCCCTGGCGCGACGCCTGAGCGCCGACCGGCGCATGACGCCGGCCCGCGTGCGAGCGGTTTTCGCCTCCGGGGGCGGCGGCGCCACGCCCTTGATCCTGCCGGAGGCGTTGGCCGTGCTCGAGGAGCACCTGTCCGGCAAGGAGGTGACCCGACCACAGACCCACTAGCTTCGTTCACGGGGGAGCTGCCCGATACCAATCCCAACTTCCCGTCGAGGAGGAAAGCAGAGATGCGCAAGCCATTCACTTCACTGCAACTGTTCACCACCGCTCTACTGATCGTGGGGCTGACCCTCGGGTGCGCCCCCTCCGAGGTCGCCCCGACAGAGGCCCC
>MGUL01000175.1:1617-2974 GCA_001800005.1 Elusimicrobia bacterium RBG_16_66_12
CCACCGAGCCGCCGGCCGAGGAGGCCATCCGGGTGGCCCTGGTGCTGCCCGGCTCGATCAGCGACAAGGGCTTCAACCAGAGCGCCTACGAAGGCCTGCTGATGATCGAGAGCGAGCTGGGAGCCGAAACCGCCTTTTCCGAGAACACGCCGGTGGCCGACTTCCAGCAGGTGTACCGCAGCTACGGCGATCAGGGCTACGATGTGATCATCGGCCACGGCTTCGAGTTCGGCGAGGTGGCCCTGGAGATCGCCCCCGAGTACCCGGAGATCTACTTCGTCGTGACCAACAACCCCGAGGCGGCCGCCGCCAACGTATCCTCGGTGCAGCCGAACTCCAAGGACGCCGCCTACCTGGCCGGTTACCTGGCGGGCCTGACGACCGAGAGCAACAAGCTCGGCGCAGTGGCCGGGTTCGACTTCCCGGTCATCGTGGCTCAGATGGAGGCCTTCAAGCTGGGAGCGATCGCAGCCAATCCCGAGGCGGAAGTCACGATCGTCTACATCGGCACCTTTGAGGATGTGGCCAAGGCCAAGGAAGCCGCCCTGGCGCAGATCAGCAGCGGCGCCGACATCGTCTACCACATCGCCGACGCCGCCGGGGTGGGGGTGATCCAGGCGGCTCAGGAGCAGGGCGTCTACGCCATCGGCTGGGGGCTGGACCAGAACTCGATCGCGCCGGAAACCGTGATCACCAGTGAGATCGTCGATACCGCCCGGATGATGTATCTGGAGGTGCAAGACATCCAGGAGGGCAACTTCGACGGGACGGTGCGCTTCTTCGGGCTGGACACCGGCGTGACCGGCCTTTCCGACTACCACGGACTGGTGCCCGACGACGTCGCCCAGCAGGTCGAAGCGGTCCAGCAGCAGATCTTGAGCGGCGAGCTCGAAGTCCCCTTCATCCCGGTGCCGTCGGGGTAAGGTGCTGGTACGATCAGGAGCCCGGGATCACGCCGGGCTCCTGATCTCATCAGTTCCCTGAGGCCCACCCCGGGCAGGACCCGCACATGCCTGCGCTGCTGTCCATGCACGGCATCACCAAGATCTACCCGGGCGTGGTCGCCAACGACCACGTCGACCTCGAAGTCTCCCAGGGGGAGATCCACGCCCTGCTCGGTGAGAACGGCGCCGGCAAGACCACGCTGGTCAACATCCTGTACGGCCTGACCGCCCCCGACGATGGCACGATCCTATGGAAGAGTGCCCCGGTTCGGATCCACAGCTCAGCCCAGGCCATGCGGCTGGGGATCGGCATGGTGCACCAGCACTTCATGCTGGTCCCCCGCTTCACCGCCCTGCAGAACGTCATCCTGGGGGCGGGCTCGGAGCGCCGGGTCTGGCTGAACCTGGGGCGG
>MGUL01000175.1:2985-8529 GCA_001800005.1 Elusimicrobia bacterium RBG_16_66_12
GCCGCCAGCCGCGTCCGAGCCCTGGCCGATCAGTACGGGCTAGAGGTCGACCTGGACGCAGTGGTTCAGGACATGGCCGTGGGCATGCGCCAGCGGCTGGAGATCCTCAAGGCGCTGTACCGGGGAGCCGAGCTGCTCATCCTGGACGAGCCGACGGCCGTGCTGACGCCGCCCGAGGTGGAGGCGCTGTTCGAGGTGCTGCGGCGCCTGGCCACCCAGGGGCATGCGACGGTCTTCATCAGCCACAAGCTGGAAGAAGTCCTGGCGATCAGCCACCGCATCACCGTGCTGCGCGACGGCCACAACGTCGCCACGCTCCCGACCGGAGAGGCCACCAAGCCCAGCCTGGCCCAGATGATGGTGGGCCGCCCGGTCGTGCTGGAGGTCGCCAGGACGCCTGCGCGGCCCACCGGACGACGTGTGATCGAGATCGAGCAGGTCTCGGTCGAACGCGAGCACGGGCGGGACCGGTTGGACGGTGTCTCGCTGCACGTGGAGGCGGGTGAGATCCTCGGCGTCGCCGGGATCGACGGCAACGGGCAGGGGGCCCTGCTGGAAGTCCTGTGCGGCCTGAGCCGGGCCAGCCGTGGTCGAGTGCGCCTGCTGGGTGTGGATGTCACGGAGGCCTCGCCGCGCCAGATCGCCGCCCTGAATGTCGGACGCATCCCGGAAGACCGGGCCACCATGGGGCTGCTGCCTCCGCTTTCGATCAAAGAGAACCTGATACTGGAGCAGTACGCCCGGCGGCCCTTGTCGCGGTTTGGCATCCTGCACGGACGAGCCATCGGCGACTTCGCCCGGCGGCTGGTGGCCGAGTTCGATGTGCGCACGCCGGGCATTGAACTGGCGGTGGAGAACCTGTCCGGCGGCAATCAGCAGAAGGTGATCCTGGCCCGCGAGCTCCACCACGATCCGGAAGTCCTGATCGTGGCGAACGCCACCCGCGGCCTGGACGTGGGCGCGACCGAGTACACCTACCGGCGCGTGCTGGAGGGCCGCGATCGGGGCGCCGGAGTGCTGCTCATCTCCAGCGACCTCGAGGAGGTGTTGAGTCTGAGCGATCGGATCGCCGTCATGCACGCCGGCCGGATCATGGGGGTGGTCCCGGCGGAGGCGGCCGATCGAATCCGCCTGGGCCTGATGATGACCGGAACACCCCTGTCCATGCCGGAGGGCGCTTGAGGGTCCGTGAGCTGTTGCGTCAGGCGTTTGCGCCGCGATCCGGCCGGATCCAAGCCGTGATTCTGCCGGTGGCCGCGGTGTTGGCCGCGCTGGGCGTCGGCAGCGTCATGATCGCCCTGGCCGGCTTCAAGCCCCTGGAGATCTACGCTTCCATGGCGGTGGCGGCCGTGGGCACTCCCCAGGGGCTGGGTGTGTCGGTCACGAACGCCATCCCCTTGATCCTGGCCGGGCTGGGGGTCGCCCTCCCGTTCCGCTGCGGGCTGCTCAACATCGGCGGCGAGGGGCAGATCTACGTCGGCGCGCTGTTCGCCACCCTGGTCGGGCTCGGCCTGCATGGCCTGCCGCTGGCCGTCCACCTGCCGCTGGCGCTGCTGGCCGGCTTCATTGGGGGAGGGATCTGGGGCGCTATCCCGGGGTTCCTGCGGGCCTCCCGCGGCTTGAGCGAAATCATCGTCACCATCATGCTGAACTACATCGGTTTCTGGATCGTGAGCTACCTGGTGCATGGCCCGCTGAAGGATCCTGAAAGCTACGGCTACTCGTGGACGATGAAGGTGCCGGTCACGGCCCAGCTGCCGATCATCCTGCCGGAGGCGCGGATCCACCTGGGCATCGTCGTGGCCCTGCTGGCGGCCTGCGTCGCCCACTACTTGCTGTGGCACAGCGTGCCTGGGTTCGAAATGCGCGCCGTCGGAGCGGGGGCCCAGACGGCTCGCTTCGCCGGCATCCGGGTCGGCCGCAGCACGGTGCTGTCGATGTTCATCGGCGGTGGGCTGGCCGGACTGGCCGGGACTTCGGTGATCCTGGGCGTGCAGTACCGGCTGAGCGACTTCTTCTCGGCGGGGTACGGGTTCACCGCCATCGCGGTGGCCCTGGTTGGCCGGACCTCGCCTGTCGGGGTCGTGTTTGCCGGCCTGTTCTTCGGCGGACTGTTGAACGGCGTGAACAACGCCCAGCGCTCGGTGGGCATCCCGATGGGGATCGCGCTTTCCCTGCAGGGTCTGATCCTGCTCTTCATGATCGCCGGGCAATCCCCGGCCCTGATCCGCTGGCTTCGCAAGCGGAGGACGGCTCGTCGTGTGGGTCACGCTCAGCCAGCTGTTCTTCTCGATTGACTTCCTGGCCGCCTCGGTTCGTTTCGCCATGCCGCTGGCCAGCGCCTCGGTAGGCGAGATCATCTCCGAGCGCAGCGGAATCGTGAACATCGGCCTGGAAGGCATGATGCTGGCCGGTGCCCTCGGCAGCATGATGGGCGCCTACTACCTGGACGACCCGTGGTTGGGATTGCTGTGCGGGATGGCCGCCGGCGCCATCGTCGCCGCCATTCACGCCTTCGTGGTGATCACCCTGGCCGCCGACCAGGTGGTCTCCGGGGCGGCCCTCAACATCGCCATGTTGGGCCTGACCAACTTCATCTACCGGGCGGTCTACGGAATCGAGGAGCGGCCCATCGTCGCACACTTCGAGCCGGTGGCGGTGCCCGTGCTCAGCAAGATCCCGGTTCTGGGTCCGGTCTTCTTCAACCAGATTCCACTGGTGTACCTGACCTACGGCCTGGTGATCGCCGCGGCGATCTTCATCGGGCGCACCCGCTGGGGACTGGAGGTGCAGGCGGTCGGCGAGCATCCGCGGGCGGCCGACAGCGTCGGCATCGGCGTCAGCCGGGTTCGCTACCTGACCGTGATCGCCTGCGGGCTGCTGGCCGGGATGGCGGGGACCTTCTTCTCGCTGGGGCAGCTCCACACGTTCATCGAGGGCATGACCGGCGGCCGGGGCTTCATCGTCCTGGCGGTGGTGATCGTGGCCAACTGGTCGCCGACCCGGGCGGCGCTGGCGGCGTTGATGTTCGGCGCGGCGGAGGCGGTTGGCCTGCGGATCCAGGCCTTGAACGTCGGCATTCCGTATCAGCTGGCCCTGGCCTTCCCGTATCTGCTCACCCTGGCCGTGTACATCGGCCTGGCCGGCCGCAGCCGCATGCCGCGGGCGCTGGGGATGGCCTATGTGAAGGACTGAGGGCGGTAGCGAGCGCCCTGCGGCGGCGGATTTCCTGTTCAAAGAGTTGTCCGATCATGAGGCGCCCCTCGCCCAGGAATCACCCCCCAATATCCTCCGGGCAACTTGGCTCAACAATGTGACCTAGGTACAGTGACTTTTTGGGGGCTTTCTGCGTCGCATACCGGGGCTTGGCAGGCTTCTATTGGTTCGTTTGGCGCCAGCCGTGGTTCGAGGGGCTACATGCGAGCGAGCGGCTCGAGCGACTCCAGGGGCGACCGGACCAGCGGTCAGGGTCTCCGGGGCAACATGATATAATAGGTCCGATAGATCAGGAATGAGGTGGATTGTCAGCAGGCCCCCATAGTCACCAGATGTCGGCAGCAAATCCGCGTAACAACTAACACTAAAAGGAGCAACACCCGAATGAGCGCCCTCGAAATGGCAAGCAAACTGTTCCAGGCAATCGAAGCCAAAGACATGATCGCAGCCGCGAAATACCTTTCCGACGATTTCACCTTCAGTGGCCCAGTCCCCCAGCCCGTCAGCGGGGGCGAATGGCTGGCCATGCACCAGAGTCTCAGCAAAGCGTTCCCAGATTGGAAATTCAACGCGAGCAATCTGCGCGAAGAAGGCGGCAAGGTCCGTGGCGTCCTGCAAATCACCGGCACACACAAGGGCGAGCTAGACTTGTCGGCTTTGGGTATGCCCAACGTCCCAGCGACCGGCAAGGCCATCAAGCTCCCACGCGAGGAGATCACCCTCACCGGCTCCGACGGCAAGTTCACGTCGCTCAGCACCGCGGCCACCGTTGGCGGGGGCGTCATGGGCGTCCTCAGCCAGTTGGGCGTCGAGGTTCCCTCACCCAGCATTAACTAGCCTTTCACTGGCAAGCCACGGCGAGTCCACCTGATTACCAGCAGAGCCCCATCACCCGATCTTGGGGGATGGGGCTCTGCTCATCCGGCCCTTGACACTTCCCGCCCTGAAGCATACATTGACTCCGCAGTCGGCCGGTGACCGGCAGCCCCGCGTGTGAACCTCGGAGAAGGCATGGCGAGCGTGACCTGCAAGCCATTCTGGACCAGGGCATCGGCCCTCCTCCTGACGGCCGCCCTGCTCGGCGGCTGCTGGGGCGGGCCGAACCTCTCCCCGCTCGAGATTGTCACGGTCGAGCCGCCGCCGGAGTTCGGCCCGATCGGACCTCCCTCCGGGGTGGCGACGCTCGAGCGAGTCAGCCAGACCGAACTCTCGATCTTCTTCAGCCAGTACGAAGACGACTCCGACATCCCGGCCGATGTGCTGCAGAGGTACCTGACGGATCCGGCGATGATGGCGGCGCAAACCGCCATGATCAACGACCTGATCGACCACGTGCAGGCCGGTGGAGCCCCGCTGACGCCGCAGGAGCTCTACCAGCAGGCGCTGGCGCATACCGATGACCCGGGGACCGCCCTGATCCTGTGCCACAACGTGCTCAAGGCCATGGCACGCGGGCGGTCGCCGATTCCATGGGAGAAGACCTCCGAGCAGCCGCTGGTGTATCTCTTCGAGGGCCAGGAAGTGAACGCTGCGGAGCTGCCGCTGCATCCCGACGCCGCCACGACCGGTTCACGCGGCCAGCCGTCGCTGTTCTACCGGTTCTTCTCGCCCACCGCGCTGGGCAGGTATGACGAAGGGGACTGGTACCACTACTTCCTGGAGGCGGCGACCGCCTACTACGGTGCGACTGGCAGGGCCGACACGGGCGGCCCCGGACTTGGCTTCGACTACTACCATGTCGTCGGCGGGGCGGTTGATGATACGATCAACCAGATGCGGGATTCGGGCTACGAGGACACGCCTGCCTACCGCGGCTGGCGCTGGGCCAATGCCCTGAGCTTCCTGGAGGAAGCCTTCTACGGCACCGATTTCGGCGGCACGCAGGAGGAAGCCGGGCGGGAGGCCAGGGACCACATGCGCGGGGCGATATTCGGGCTCTCGCTGGCGGGCTATGAGGCCGACTGGCCGTGGCTGGTGCCGCGCATTGGCAGCGCCAGCTCGACCGGGGTGGACGTGTCCGAGGCCACCTATGAGACGCTCGACCCTGCAACCGTCCCGGAGGGAGGATCACCATGACGCGTGTGCTTCCAAAGCAGAACGCAAGGCCTTCGCGGGTCGGAGCCCATCGGCTCATGGTGGTCGCGGTTGGCCTGCTGCTGGCAGCCCTGGCGGCCTGCAACGGCCCGGCAGGACCGACCCCGACCCAGGGCGTGTCCTTGCTCCCCGACGCGCCGCGCCTCGAACAGGGATCGCTGGACGAGTTGTTCGGATCGGCCGGGACTTATCTGCAGATCTCCGGCGAGCTGGAGGTGGTCGCCTTCCGCTGCA
>MGUL01000175.1:8538-8623 GCA_001800005.1 Elusimicrobia bacterium RBG_16_66_12
AGGGGACCTTCTGCTGGTTCGGCGCGCGCACCCAAGACGGCGCGGTGGCCGGGGACCTGGCGCGCCGGGTGGTCGATCAGATCGG
>MGUL01000176.1:0-944 GCA_001800005.1 Elusimicrobia bacterium RBG_16_66_12
GGTGGGCGAGTACCTCTCCTTCGTCATGTTCCAGCTGCGCGACTACGCCAGCACCCTCTCCTCGGTCTCGCAGGCTCTCGCCCTCTGCGCGCCGAAGGAGGACGGGAAGCTGGCCGAACGCGTGGAACGCCTCCGGCGCACCGTCGAAGAGTTCAACGGCAAGCTCGCGCGCCTGCTCGGAGACAAGTCCGCTCTCACCGCGACCGCGCCGCCGACCCAGACCGCGGTCGACCTCCCGGCCCTCGCGCGCGCCGTCCGCGCCGAGGCCCTGGCCTCTTTCGCGCCCTCCGGCGTGGCGGTCGACATCTTGGTCCGGGGAGAGGTCCCGCCCGTGCGCTCGGACCGACGCGCCGTCGAACTGTCCCTTCTCTCCGTGCTGCAGAACTCCCTCGAGGCCTGCGCCGCGCGCGGGGGGGGAGCGGTCATGGTCCTGATCCAGCGGGCGGAGGCCGTCGTCGAGGTCGAAGTCTCGGACGACGGCGGAGGCATCCCCGAAACGATCAAACCTATGGTCTTCGAACCCTTCGCGGCAGCGCGCGCGGGCGCGCACGGACTGGGCCTGGGGCTGTCCATGTCGCGCCGTTTTCTGGAGCGCGTCGGCGGCAGCCTCAGGCTCAAGAGCAAGGGCGGCTACACGGCCGCGCTGCTCGAGATCCCCATCGACAAGGAACTGCCGAAGATCCGCAACGAGGAATCCACCTGGGCGGGACGCAGAGCTTAGACCGAAAGGAGACCGACATGGCCGAAGAAAGCCCCGCCGCCGCACCGCCCGCGCCGCCCGCCTCCGCTCCGGGAATGGCGGAACTCTTCGAGCAGTCCCTGCTGGCGCTGGCGCGCGGTCCGTCCGCGTTCGCCGCCGCCGCCCTGCGCCCCTCGCCCTCCTTCGGCGCCGCCGCGGGTCTGGCCTTGGCCGCGGGCGCGGCGGCCCTCGCCGTGAACCTGAC
>MGUL01000176.1:1139-1431 GCA_001800005.1 Elusimicrobia bacterium RBG_16_66_12
CTCGCTGATCGCGCCGCTTCAGGCGCTGTGCAACTGGTTGGCGGTCGTCTGGGCGTTGCCGGCCCTGCTGGCCGCATGGGCCGCGGCGGGGGCCCTCGAGGGACTCTTCAAGGCGAGGCCCTTCCCCGCGCGCGCGGCCTGCGCCCTGCTGGCGCTCGTCGCGATCGGGCTCCAGTTCGCGGGGAGGGTCTTCATCGAGCGCGCCGGCCAGGCCTATGCCCTGACGCAGGCTGCGGCTTCGGCGGTCAAGTCGAACGACAATCTTCTGCGTCGGATCCAAGCCGTCCAATCG
>MGUL01000176.1:1577-12018 GCA_001800005.1 Elusimicrobia bacterium RBG_16_66_12
GCGATGCTGGGCGCCATCACCCCGATGCTCGACAACGCGGCGGCGGCCAAGAACATGTCGCCCGCCCAGAAGGCGGACATGCAGACGCTTCTGGCCTTGATGAAGGACCTGCAGGCGCAGATGCAGCCAGGGGCGCCGAGACTCTCCGAGACGGAACAGGCCAGGAGGACGGCACAGATCCAGCAGATGACGATGCGGATGATGTCCGCCGGCAGGACGGCCCCGCCGCCCTCCAAGAAAGAGGTCAAGAAATGAGCCTCCAAGGCAAAGTCGTGCTCGTGACGGGGGCCGCGAAGCGGATCGGCCGGACCGTGGCCCTGGCCTTCGCGGCCAAAGGCGCGCGCCTGGCGGTCCACTACCACACCTCGGTCGTCGACGCGCGGCGCGTGGTGGACGCGGTCAAATCCATCTCCGGCGCCCAAGCCGACGTCTTCCGCGCCAACCTCGCCGAGGCCAGGGGGCCGGAGAAGCTCGCCGACGCGGTCGCGCGGCGCTTCGGCGGCATCGACATCCTGGTCAACTCCGCCTCGCTCTACGAGAAAACGCCTTTCGCGCTGGCCACGCCCGAGGACTGGGACCGGCACATGGCGGTCAACGCCCGCGCGCCCTTCTTCCTGGCCCAGGCCTGCGCGCCCTACCTGCGGCGCTCGGGAGAGGGCATCGTGATCAACATCGCCGACTGGTCCGCCCACCGGCCCTACGCGGACTGGGGGATGTACTGCGCGTCGAAGGCGGCGCTGCTGTGCGTCAACAAGATCCTCGCCCGGGCCTTGGCCCCCGAGATCCGCGTCAACACCGTCCTGCCCGGCCCCGTGCTGGCCGCCGAGGGCGAGACCGAGGCGCACATGAAGAAGATGGCCGACGCGACGCTGCTGAAGCGCTCCGGCACGCCCGAGGCGGTGGCGCGCGCCTGCCTGTACCTCGCCCAGGCGGCCGACTACTCGACGGGAGCCGAACTGACCGTCGACGGCGGACGGCTGATCGCCTAATAGCCGCGTCCGACATGTCTTCGGGGACATGGGAACTCGCTCCGGAGCGAGTTTGATGTGAAATTGCACATTGGAATGCGCCCTCGAAGTCCTACTTCAAAGGAGTCCGACGATGAATCCGAGCTTGGACTTGATCCATCGACGGAGATCCGTCCGCGCCTTTCTGGACAAGCCCGTCGAGCCCGATGTCCGGGCCCAAGTGCTTCGGGCGGCGATGCGCGCTCCGACCGCCGGGAACATGATGCTCTATTCCATCATCGAGGTCACCAAACCCGAGGTGAAGAAGACCCTGGCGGAAACATGCGACAACCAGCCCTTCATCGCGAAGGCTCCTCCATGCGCACGCCGGCGGAGGGGGAGGTCTTCCTGGCCTGCTGCGACGCGCTGATCGCGGCTCAGACCGCCGTCATCGCCGCGGAATCGCTCGGACTCGGATCCTAATCACGTTGCTCTGCCTCGGATATCCAACGCAGGAACAGAAAACGAAACCTCTGCGTCCCCGATTCGAGGAAAGCTTCATCATCTCCCAGGATCGCTACCGACATTTCGAGCGGCCGGATTTCGAGCGGCTCTACCGCCAGACGATGGAGGATCTCGCCAAAACCGGGCAGCCGCAAGCCAGCACTGCTGAATTCCTCTGGCGGGTCTACCAGAGGAAGATAGGAGCCTCGTTCATGATCGAGATGACCCGCTCGGTCCGAGCCATCCTACACGCCTGGAACGACGGGACCGGCTCCTAGCGCATCGAGGAAGGCCGGCGCTTCGGGGGGAAGTCTCCCGGCACCTGGATCTCGGGGACGGGGTTCGAGAAGCGCTTGCCGGCGAGCAGCTTGTCCCACATCTTGGGGTCGGTCCACTCGGCCTTCACCGGCTCGGAGAAGACGACGCGCGACAGCGTGATGCGCCCCATGTCCTCGTTGTACGCGTCCTCGCGGGAGCACTGCGCGTAACCGGTCTCGGTCTCATGCAGGATCACGGAGTGCACGCGCGCGGCCTCGTCGCCGTTGGCGCGGTCCGTGGCGTCCAGCATGGCCTGGCAGGCCACGAAGATCAGTCGCGTGAGCTGCTCGGCGGTGGGGGAGACGGGCAGGCAGACCCAGCGCTTGGACTGCTCCTTCATCGACTTGATGTAGGCGGGGGAGTCCTTCTCCCAGAAGAGGGTCGCGTGGTCGAAGCCGTCCAGGAAGTCCTTGATGTGGGTCTTGAGCAGGCCGAAATCGTAGACCATCTGGCCGCGGTCCAGGCGGTCGGCCGACAGGAACAGCTCGCAGCGGAAGCTGTGGCCGTGCACCGAATACTTGCAGCGGTCCGAGGAGCAGTTCCGCACGATATGAGAGGCCTCGAAGCGGTAGAGCTTGCGGATGATCATGACCGCAAGTCTAGCATTCGGACCCGGAAGGGCGAAATGTTATAATCCCCGGGCATGGCCCAATCCAAGAAGATCGTCATCATCGGCTCCGGCGCCGCCGCCTACACGGCCGCCATCTACGCCGCCCGCGCCAACATGGACCCGCTCGTCTTCGGCGGGGTCGCCTTGGGCGGCCAGCTGATGATCACCTCGGACGTGGAGAACTTCCCCGGCTTTCCTGAACCGATCAACGGCCCCGAGCTGATGGAGCGAATGAAAAAACAGGTCGAGCGCCTGGGCGTGACCATCATCAACGAATACGCGGCCAAAGTGGACTTCTCCCGCCGCCCGTTCCATGTCGAGACCACGGAGGGCACGGCCGCCTCCGCGCAGGCCGTCATCGTGGCCACCGGCGCCAACGCCAAGTGGCTCGGCATCGAGAGCGAGAAGCGACTGCAAGGACATGGTGTGTCGGCCTGCGCGACCTGCGACGGCTTCTTCTTCAAGAAGAAGGAGGTCCTCGTCGTCGGCGGAGGCGACACCGCGCTTGAAGAGGCCGTCTTCCTGACCAACTTCGCCTCCAAGGTCACGATCGTCCACCGCCGCGACGCGCTGCGCGGCTCACAGATCATGCAGGACCGGGCGAAGAAGAACCCGAAGATCGCCTTCATATGGGACTCGGTCGTCGACGAGGTGCTGGGCGACGACCACGTATCGGGCGCGCGCCTCAAGAACGTGAAGACCGGGGCCAAGACCGACGTCAAGTGCGACGGGCTCTTCATGGCCATCGGACATGCGCCCACGACCGCCTTTCTCGGCGGCCAGCTGAAACTCGACGAAAACGGCTACATCGCGACCGACGACCGCACCCGCACCTCGGTTTCGGGCGTGTTCGCCGCCGGAGACGTGATGGACGCCCGCTACCGCCAGGCCATCACCGCGGCGGGCAACGGCTGCAAGGCCGCGCTCGAAGCCGAGCGCTGGCTGGCGGAGCAGGGCCTCCACTGATCATGGCTCCGACGGCCGCCCCGAGCGCCCTGCCGCCCTGGCTGAAGGTCCGCCTCCCGGCGGGTCCCGTCGTCGCGCGCCTCAAGGAGGCCTCCCGCTCGCGGGGACTGGCCACCGTCTGCGAGGAGGCCCGCTGTCCCAACATGGGCGAGTGCTGGGGCGGTGGGACCGCGACCTTCATGGTCATGGGAGACACATGTACCCGTGGTTGCCGATTCTGCTCCGTCGCGACGGCCGCTCGCCCGCCGCTCCCCGATCCCGAGGAACCCTCGAAACTGGCGCTCACCCTCAAGGAGATGGCGGTCGATTACGCCGTCCTGACCACGGTCTGCCGCGACGATCTCGCCGATCAAGGCGCAGCCCACCTGGCCGCCTGCATCCGGGAAGTGAAGCAGTTCAATCCCGGGCTCAAGGTCGAGATGCTCCTTCAGGATTTCAGAGGCGAGACTGATTTGCTCGAGCAGGTCTTGGACGCCGGCCCCGACGTCGTGGCCCACAACGTGGAGTGCGTGGAGAGTCTCACCTCCTCGGTCAGGGACGCCAAGGCGAGTTATCATCAATCTCTGAGAATCCTTGCTCATGCGAAATCATATCTCCCCAAGACCCCGACCAAAACCTCGTTGATGTTGGGCCTCGGAGAGACCGCAGATGAGATATTCCGAGCGTTCGAGGATATCCGTTCGACTGGGGTGGAGATACTCACACTCGGTCAATACCTCCGCCCGACCGGGTCGAAGCATCACCTGCCCGTCGCCCGCTTCCTGCCGCCCGAGGAGTTCGACCGCCTCGCGGAGATGGCTCGATCTCATGGTTTTCCTTACGTCGCATCCGCCCCCTTCGTGCGCTCCTCCTACCGGGCCGCGGAGCTCTTCCCGAAGGGACATCTATGAACTTCGAATTCAAGCTCCCCGACATCGGCGAAGGCCTCGTCGAAGGCGAGATCGTGAAGTGGTTCGTCAAAGTCGGTGACGCCGTCCGCGAGAACGACCCCTTGGCCGCGGTCCTCACCGACAAGGCCGAGGTCGAGGTTCCCAGCCCCAAGGCGGGCAAGATCGTCCAGCTCTTCGGCAAGCCCGGCGAGAAGGTCAAGGTCCACAGCCCTCTCGTCCTCATCGAAGTCTCCGGCGACGTATCCGCTCCCGCCGCGAAGGCCGCCGCCGTCGCCACAGCGGTCCCGGTCGCCGCCGTGAAGTCGTCCGGAACCTCCCGAGAGGTCCTCGCCGCACCTCATGTCCGCAAGCTCGCCAAAGACAAGGGTCTCGACATCTCGCGGGTCTCCGGCACCGGCCCGCAGGGCCGCGTGCTGGCCTCCGACCTCGAAGCCTCCCCGTCCGACGCCGGCGTCAAGGCGACGCCGGCCGTGCGGGCGCTGGCCGCCTCGCTCGGAGTGGATCTCTCGCGCGTCAAGCCCACCGGCCCCGGGGGCCGCATTGCCGAGACCGACGTCCGCACGGCGCCGAAGTCTCCAGCCAAGCCCGGCGCGACCACGGCTGGAGAGATCCGCACGCCCTTCGTCGGCATCCGCCGCAAGATCGCCGAGAAGATGTCCCAGTCCAAGCACACGGTCGCCGACGTGACACATGTCGACGAATGCGACATGACCGCCCTCCTCGCTTTGCGCGACGAGCTCAAGCCCAAGGCCGCCAAGCTCGGCTTCAAGCTCACCTTCCTGCCCTTCATCCTCAAGGCCCTGACCAAGACCCTCCAGGAGTTCCCGAACTTCAACTCCTCGCTCGACGAGGCCGCCGGCGAGCTCGTGATCAAGCGCGACTACAACGTCGGCATCGCCGTGGCCGCGCCTCAGGGTCTGGTCGTCCCTAACATCAAGAACGCCGACAGCAAAGATATATTTGGACTGGCCGCCGAGGTCGCCGCGTTGGCCGAAAAGGTGCGCGCCAACAAGATCGACGTCGCGTCGCTCCAGGGAGGCACCATCACGATCACGAACATCGGGCCCATCGGCGGCCTCTACGCCAACCCCATCGTGAACCACCCGGAAGTCGCGATCCTGGGCCTGATGAAGCTGCAGAAGCGCCCGGTCGTCCGCGACGGGCGGGTCGTGGTCCGCGACATGATGAACCTCTGCCTCTCCTTCGACCACCGCGTCGTCGACGGCTCGGACGCCGCCCGCTTCATGAACACCCTCATCCGTCATCTCGAGAATCCCCGCACGCTCCTTTAAGAGGCCCCCATGTCCATCAAGACCGACGTCCTCGTGATCGGAGGCGGACCCGGCGGCTACGTCGCCGCCATCAAGCTGCTCCAGCTCGGCAAGAAGGTCCTGGTCGTCGACCGCGACAAGCTGGGCGGCGAGTGCCTCAACTACGGCTGCATCCCGTCCAAGGCCCTGATCGCCGCCGCCAACAACGACCACAAGTCGAAGAAGCCGGCGCCCGGCGCAGGAGTCTCCGAGATCGACTGGGAGAAGGTCGTGGCCTGGAAGGGCGAGATGATCGGCGGCTTCGGCAAGAACATCGCCGCCCTCATCAAGGGCAACAAGGGCGATATCCTCATCGGCGCCGCCAGCATCACCTCCCCGCACACGGCCGTCGTCGAGAAGTCGGGCGGCGGCACGGAGACCGTCGAGTTCGAGCAGGCCATCGTGGCCGTCGGCTCGCAGGCCCTCTCGATCCCCGGCTTCGACATCGACGGCGCGAACGTGCTCGGCTCCAAGGAATCCCTGGACCTGGCTCGGGTCCCGCACGCGATGGTCGTCATCGGCGGCGGCGTGATCGGCCTGGAGATCGGGACCATCTTCGCCAAGCTCGGCAGCAAGGTGACCGTCGTCGAGTTCCTCGACGCGGTCCTGCCGGTCATCGAGAAGGATATGGCGGTCCCCGTCGTCCGCAACCTGGCGAAGCTTGGCGTGGACGTCTTCACCTCCTCGAAAGCGAAGTCCTGGTCGAAGAAGGGCAAGCGCCTGGAGGTCGTCGCCGCGACCCCGGAGGGCGAGAAGCGCATCGTCTGCGACAAGATCCTCGTCGCGGTGGGCCGCGCCCCCCGGACCAAGGGCCTCGGCCTGGAGAAGCTCGGCGTGGAGCTTGACGACCACGGCCACATCCTCGTCGACACGGAAATGCTCACCTCCGTCGACAACATCTACGCGATCGGCGACGCCGTCGGGCCTCCCTACCTGGCGCACAAGGCCTCGCGCGAGGCCGTCCTCGCCGCGCAGTCGATCGCCGGCAAACCGCTGGAGCCCCGCGGGCATGTGCCGTGGGCCGTCTTCACGGACCCGGAGATCTCCTGGGTCGGTCTGACCGACGAACAGGCCAAGGCCGAGGGCTTCCACACGGTCGTGGGAAAGTTCCCGTTCGCGGCCTCGGGCCGCGCCCAGGCCGTGGGCGAGACCTCCGGCTTCTGCAAGGTCGTGGCCGACAAGGAGACCCACCGCATCCTCGGCGCGGGCTTCACCGGCCCCCACGCCTCGGACCTCATCGGCGAGGCCTGCCTGGCCGTCTCGGCCTGCGTGACCCTGGAGCAGGTCGCGGCCACCATCCACCCGCACCCGACCCTCAACGAGGCCTTCGCGGAGGCCTGCGAGGCCGCGCTTGGACACCCGCTCCACACCCTCGCCGTCAAGCGCGCGGCGCCGAGCTTCGCGTCGTAGACAGATGCTGGTCCGCGACCTCGGTCTCAAGGAGTACGACGAGGTCTGGGACCTTCAGCGCCGGCTCGTCTTCGAGCGCGGCTCCGGGGAGATCTCCGACACGGTCCTGCTCTGCCAGCATCGCCCGGTCTACACCATCGGACGCTCGAGCAAGCAGGCCGTCCCGAAGGGGCTGCCTTATCCGGTCCGCAAGGTCGAGCGCGGGGGAGACCTCACCTTCCACGGACCGGGACAGTTGGTGGGCTACCCCATCCTGAAGCTGACGGACCTGGGCCTGAAGCCCCGCTCGTATCTCCGTGCGCTGGAGGCGGTCCTCATCGAAGCGGTCAAGCCCTTCGGCGTGGAGGCCTCCGCCCTCGCCGGCTTCACCGGGCTTTGGGTCGGCCGGCGCAAGCTCGCTTCGATCGGCGTGGCCGTGCGCGGGGGAGTGTCCTATCACGGCTTCGCGTTGAACATGAATGTCGCCCTCGCCCCTTTCCGCCTCATCCACCCCTGCCGCCTCGAGTCCGACTCCATGACCACGATGCACGAGGTCCTGGGAAAGCCCGTCGACGAACACGCCGTGACCAAGTCCGTGGGACATGCCCTGCTGAGATATTTCGGAGGATCGAAATGAGACTGCTCGCCTTCGTCGTTCTGGCCGCCGCTCCCGCGCACGCGGCCTTCACCGTGCCCGGCTACGAGTTGGTGTATTCCTATCCCGTCGAGACGACCTTGAACGAGCCCGACATGAGGCTGGCGCAGGACGTATGGCCCGAGATGTTCGACCGGGCCGAGAAGACCATCGACATCGAGCAGTTCTACATCGCCCCCTCCACCGGCGAGCCTCTCGAAGCCTCTCTCCAAGCTCTCGAGAGAGCGGCGGCCCGCGGCGTGAAGATCCGGTTCCTGCTCGAGAAGAAGTTCGAGAAGAACTCCCTCGACGGCATCGCGCGCCTCGAGACGATCCCGGGCCTCGAGCTGCGCATCCTCGAATGGTCCCGCATCCAGGGCTCGGGGATCGTCCACGCCAAGTTCTTCATCGTGGATTCGACGCGCGCCTTTGTCGGCAGCATGAACTTCGACTGGAGGTCCCTCAAGCACATCCACGAGATGGGACTGGCGGTGGACGACGCTCCGGTCGTCCGCCAGGTCCAGTCCGTCTTCGACCACGACTGGAACGAAGCCGACACCAAGGTCTACGAGAAAGGCTTTGCGCCCGAGCCTCTGACACGGGGCGAGGCGGCGAGCCCCGAGGCCGACCGTTCCGGCAGATCATATCTGGTCGCCAGCCCCTGGCGGCGCAATCCCGCGGGGGTGGGGGACTCCGAGTCGGAGCTGGTCCGCGTCATCGGCGAGGCGCGTGAAGAGATCCTGGTCCAGAACATGGAGTACCTGCCGCTGACCTACGCCCGCCCGCCCCGATTCTATCCCGTCATCGACAACGCGCTGCGCGCGGCCGCCGTGCGCGGCGTCAAGATCAAGCTGCTGGTCTCGCACTGGACCACGGAGGAGCCGGGGATCAAGCACCTGCAGAGCCTGGCCGTGCTGCCCGGCGTTTCGGCGCGCGTGATCTCCATCCCCGAGGCAGGGGAGGGCCCCATCCCCTTCTCCCGCGTCGCGCACTCCAAGTATATGGTCGTCGACGGCAAGACCCTGTGGCTGGGCACCAGCAACTGGCGCGGCGGCTACTACGACGATTCGCGCAACCTGGAACTCGTCGTCAAGGACGAGGCCCTGGCCGCGCGCGCGGCCGCCGTGCAGAAGCGCCTCTGGGACTCGGCCTACGCCGCGCCCCTGCAGGACGCCTCGAAGGCCTATCCCAAACCCCGCCGTTGAGGTAGAATCTCTCCACCATGAGCGCACACGCCTCCTCGGGACACGGTCCCGCCCCCGTCCACTCCGCCGACTACCGCCGGCGCCGGTTCATGAACTGGTTCCCGCTCGGCCTGACCTACGCGACCTTCTACATGGGCCGCTACAACCTGAACGTGGCCTCCACCGAGATCATGACGCGCTTCGACTTCACGAAGGCTCAGTTCGGCATCATCGCCACCGCGGGCTTCTGGACCTACGCGCTGGCCGTGATGTTCAACGGCCCGCTCACCGACCGCTTCGGCGGGCGCCGCGCGATCCTGATCGCGGCGGCCGGCACCTCCCTGCTCAACCTGGTCATCGGCCTGCTCTTCCTCTCCGGCTGGCACACCAAGATCCTGGTGGGAATGTCGCTGCTGTACGCGGTCAACCAGTACTTCCAGTCCTTCGGCGCCCTCTCGGTCGTGAAGGTCAACTCGACCTGGTTCCACGTGCGCGAGCGCGGCGTGTTCGGCGGCATCTTCGGCATCATGATCAGCTCGGGCTACTTCCTGGCCATGACGGTCGGCGGCTGGATCCTGGCGACCCTGCCCTGGTACATGGTCTTCCTGATCCCGTCGGCGGCCGTGTTCACCATGATGGTCGTCGACTACTTCCTGATCGCCGACACTCCTCGGCACGCGGGCCACTCGGACTTCGACACCGGCGACGCGACCAGCCAGCACGCGGACAAGCACAAGCCCATCGACCTGGCCTACCTGATCACGCACGTCTTCAAGAACAAGGTCATCCTGACCCTGGCCGCGGCCGAGTTCTGCACCGGCTTCGTGAGACAGGGCCTGCTCTTGTGGTTCGTGCCGTTCCTGAAGGAAGTGCACGGCATCCATCACGGCACCAGCCTCTTCTCCCTGGCCACGGGCGGCATCACCGTGGGCGGGATCTGCGGCGGGCTCCTCTGCGGCTACATCTCGGACCATCTCTTCCAGAGCCGGCGCCCGCCCGTGGCCTTCATCTTCTATTTGGGCCAGATCGCCTCGCTCGCGGCCTTGGGCATGACCCGCAATCCCCAGGCCGCCGCCTTCCTGATCGGCTTCTCGTGCATGTGGATCTTCGGCGTGCACGGCATGCTCTCCGGGACGGCCTCGATGGACTTCGGCGGCACCAAGGCCGCGGCCACCGTCACGGGCCTGCTCGACGGCGTCCAGTACGTGGCCTCGGGCCTGACCGGGATCTTCCTCGGCGCGCTCCTCGACAAGTACGGCTGGGGCCTCTGGACCTACATGATCATCCCGTTCTCGGCGGTCGGAGCCCTCCTGATGACCACGCTCTGGAACGCCACGCCCAAGAACACCAAGGTCAGCCTCAAGGCCTGACCGTAGGCCTCCCTGGGCCTTGCGGTGCAGGCATATTAAGACTACACTGTAGGCATATGAAGAAGGCATACAGACAGTACACGATCAGGAGCGTGCCTGCGTCCATCGACGCGCTCCTGCGCGAAAAGGCCCGGCGCCAGAACAAGAGCCTCAACCAGGTGGCCCTGGAAGCCCTTTCCGACGGGGCCGGCGTTCAGGAGCGCTATCATGATCTGGACGGCTTCTTCGGGTCCTGGGTCGCGGACGCGGCAGTGGACAAGGCCCTGGCGGATCAGCGCCGGATCGACGAGGGGCTCTGGTGAGGGTCGCCCTCACAAGA
>MGUL01000176.1:12044-18602 GCA_001800005.1 Elusimicrobia bacterium RBG_16_66_12
ATCCTGCGCCGCGCCGAGGAAGTCCGCCTGCCGTTCGTCGTTCTCGGCGAACTGCGTGCGGGATTCGCCGCAGGGACGAAGGGCCTCCGGAACGAAGCGAAGCTCACCGAGTTCCTCAACTCCCCGCGCGTCGCCGTCACCTACGCCGATGAGCAGACGACCCACCATTACGCCGCGCTCTTCGCCGACCTCAGGCGCCAGGGCACGCCGATTCCGA
This sequence comes from Elusimicrobia bacterium RBG_16_66_12, assembly GCA_001800005.1. Lineage (GTDB taxonomy): Bacteria > Elusimicrobiota > Elusimicrobia > UBA1565 > UBA9628 > GWA2-66-18. The sequence goes on from MGUL01000176.1 coordinate 12,262, forward strand.
CCAACGATCTGTGGATCGCCGCGCTGGTGGTCCAGCACGACCTTCTGCTGCTCTCCGGCGACGCCCACTTCGCCAAGATCCCCCGCATCGTGCGGATCTGACGGCGTCAGTCGCCCGCGAACTTCGGGGGGCGCTTCTCGACGAAGGCCTTCATGCCTTCCTTCTGGTCCTTCGAGTCGAAGAGCAGGTAGAAGTCCTGACGTTCGGCGCGCAGTCCGGCCGGTGTGTCGACATCAAGAGCCTTGCGCACGGCGCGCTTGGCCGCCTGGGCGGCGAGGGGGGCCATCTTGGCGACCTCGTGGGCCAGCTTCTTGGCCTCGGCGAGGAATACCTCGGGCGCGAAGACCCGAGAGACCAGCCCCGCGGCCAGCGCCTCGCGCGCGTTGAGCCGCCGTCCGGTGAGGCACAGGTCCATGGCCAAAGCCTGGCCCACGGCCTTGGTCAGTCGTTGGGTGCCGCCCGCGCCGGGGATGACGCCGATCAGCGTCTCCGGCTGGCCGAACTGCGCCGTCTCGGAGGCCACGATCATGTCGCAGGCCATCGCCAGCTCGCAGCCGCCGCCCAGCGCGAAACCGGAGACCGCGGCGATGACGGGCTTCTTCAGCTGCGCGATGCGGTCCCATCGTGCCAGATGCTCCGCCATGGCATCTTCCGCCGCTTTCGAATCGGGGAGGTCCTTCATCTCGTTGATGTCCGCCCCGGCCGCGAAGGCGCGCTCGGAGCCGGTCACCAGCATCACGCGAACGGCGGGGTCGGCGTCGAAGGCCTCCAGCGCCGCTAGGAGCTCCTTTATCAGCGGCTGGGACAAGGCGTTCAAGGCCTTGGGCCGCGAGAGCGTCGCGATCCCGACGGGGCCGTCTTTCTCGATCAGGACTTCAGGCGTGGCGTTCATCGTGCCTCATTAAACAATATTTGTTAATTTCTGACCGTGAACCCCAAGAAGGCCCCGCACCCTTGGCCCGCGCCGGACTGGACGCCGGTGCGTCCGTTTCCGTTTTCCGAGGCCCGCAAGGCCTTCGCGGGCCTGACCTCCCAGGAAGGGCTCCTTGTCCTGCGCTACTTCCGCAGGCCCGACGGGGTGCTGGTCGCCGCGACGCAGTTCGGGCCCTTGGCGGAGGGCACCCCGGGCCTGGTCCACGGCGGAGCCATCCTCACCGCCCTCGACGAGGCCCTGGGCGCCGCCGCCTGGGTGGCGGGGATCCCGTCGGTGACGGTGCGCTTGGAGACCGCGTTCCGCGTGGGCGTGCCGCTCGACGCCAAGCTCCTCCTCGAAACGCGGGTCCTGTCGACCCGCGGCCGCTTGGCCCTGGTGGAAGGCGACCTGCTCGGACCGGACGGGACGATCTACGCCCAGGCCAAGGGGCGATTCATGCGTCTCGACGAAACGACTCAGCGTCGGCTCTACGGCCGAGCCGTCTAAACCCAAAAAGAGTAGAATTGACTCATGAAACTCGCGCAAAGCTATTCCCGGCTGGGAACCGAGACCGCCTTTGAAGTCCTCGCCCGCGCCCGCGCCCTGGAGGCGCAGGGCCGCAAGATCGTGCATCTGGAGATCGGCGAGCCCGACTTCGACACCCCGGCCAACATCCGCGAGGCCGCCAAGAAGGCCCTCGATCAGGGCTACACGCATTACGGCCCCTCGGCCGGCCTGCCCGAGACCCGCAAGGCGGTCGCGGAGTACGTCTCCAAGACCCGCGGCGTCCCCGTCCTCCCTGAGGAGACCCTGATCGTCCCCGGCGGCAAGCCCATCATCTTCTTCACCATCCTCGCCCTGATCGACGCGGGCGACGAGGTGATCTACCCGAACCCCGGCTTCCCGATCTACGAATCGATGATCAACTATGCCGGGGGGAAAGCCGTGCCGCTGCCGATCAGGGAAGAGAATGATTTCGATTTCGACCCCGTGGAGTTCGAGAAGCTCCTCACCCCGAAGACGAAGCTCGTCATCCTGAACTCGCCCGCCAACCCGACCGGCGGCGTGATGTCCGCCTCCACCATGGAGCGCGTAGCCAAGGCCCTGGCGAAGTTCCCGAACGCGATGCTGCTCTCCGACGAGATCTACTCGCGCATCCTGTACGAAGGCAAGCACGCGTCCCTGCTCTCATTGCCCGGCATGAAGGAGCGCACCATCCTGCTTGACGGCTTCTCCAAGACCTGGGCGATGACCGGCTGGCGCCTGGGCTACGGCGTGGGCCCGAAATGGCTCATCGACGCGATGGCCAAGCTCTCCACCAACGACCACTCCTGCACGGCCTCGTTCTCCCAGATGGCCGCCATCGAAGCCCTGACCGGACCGCAGGACTCGGTCGTGAAAATGGTGGCCGAGTTCCGCCGTCGCAGGGACGTGATCGTGAAAGGACTCAATGCGATCCCCGGGATCACCTGCAAAACTCCCAAAGCGGCATTTTACGTGTTTCCGAGCATCAAAGGCACTGGGATGAAGTCCAAAGCCCTCGCGGACGCTTTGCTCAGCGAAGCGGGAGTGGCCTGTCTCCCGGGAACTTCCTTCGGGGCTTATGGTGAGGGCTATCTCCGCTTCTCCTACGCGAACTCGGTCGAGAACATCGAGACGGCGCTGCAGTCGATCTCCGAGCATCTGCCCAAGATCGCCGCGGCGCCCGCGAAGTGACCACCGGCGCCTCGCTGCGCCGGCTACTGCCGTACCTGAAGCCCCACCGGGGGCGCTTCATCCAGGCCTGCGCCGTGATGACGGTGGTGGCGGCCCTGAACGGGGCCTTGGTCAAGGTCCTGGGGCCCATCACGAATAGTCTCTTCAACTCCTCGAATCCCGAGGAGTTGAAGAGGGCGGCCCTGCTCATCCCGGCGGTGTTCTTCCTGAAGCTCATCTTCCAGTACACGCAGAGCTACCTGATGAGCTGGCTGGGCCAGCGCATCACTCAGGAGATCCGCGAGGACCTGTTCACCCATCTGCACGCCCTGTCGATGGACTTCTTCTGGAAGAGCAAGGGCGGAGAGGTCCTCTCGAAGCTGACCAACGACATGACGGCCCTGCAGTCGGGCCTGCAGTTCGTGCCGCTCTACGCCGTCCGCGACTCCCTGACCATCATCGTGATGCTCGCCGTGATGATCATGACCGACGCGAAGTTCGCGCTGGTGGCCCTGCTCGCGATCCCGATGGCGGCGGGCGTGCTCGGCATCCTCGGCCGCAAGCTGAGGAGCGCCGGCAAACGCGGCCAAGAGGTGATGGGGGAGATCTACCACCGTTTCCAGGAAAGCCTGCAGGGCATGCTGGTGGTGAAGTCCTTCAACTACGAGAAGGGGGCCATCGCGAAGTTCCGCAAGGAGAACGACGAGTTCTTCCATCAGATGATGCGCTACTTCCGGGCGACGGCGCTGTCGGGGCCTCTGATGGAGTTCCTGGGGAGCCTCGTCATCGCGGCCATCATCTGGCAGGGCGGGCGGGCCATCGGGGCGGGCGAGATGACGCCCGGGGAGTTCGCGGTGTTCCTGGGCTGCTTCTTCACGGCCTACGGGCCGATCAAGAACCTGGCGCAGATGAACGCGACCCTGCAGCTGGCGCTGGCCTCGGCCGAGCGCATCTTCTCCATCCTCGATGAGAAGCCGTCCGTGGTCGAGCCCCTCTCTCCACGCCGCTTCCCAGCCCTCACGCACGGGATCGTCTTTGACAAGGTCTCCTTCCGTTATCCCAGCCGAGACAACTGGGCGTTGAAAGATGTCAGCCTCACCATCAACCCCGGCGAGGTCGTAGCCATCGCAGGTCCCTCTGGGTCGGGTAAAACGACTTTAGTCCATCTTCTTCTGCGCCTGTTCGACCCGACCGAGGGGAAGATCGAGATCGACGGGGTGGACCTGCGCGAGATGTCGTCTCACGACCTGCGCGAGAAGGTCGGGCTGGTGAGCCAGGAAACGATCCTCTTCAACGACACGGTGTTCGGCAATGTGGCCGTCGGGCGCGAAGGGGCGACTCGTCTCGAAGTCGAAGAGGCCCTGAAGGTGGCCGACGCGACGGATTTCGTCAAGCAGTTCGCCCAGGGGATGGACACCCCCCTGGGGGACCGGGGCGCGAGGCTCTCCGGGGGCCAGCGTCAGCGGCTGGCGATCGCGCGGGCGGTGCTCAAGGACCCGAAGCTGCTGGTGCTCGACGAGGCGACCTCGAACCTGGACGCGGGCAGCGAGCGGGCGGTGCAGGCGGCGATGGAGCGGCTCTTCCCTGGAAGAACGGTCATCATGATCGCGCACCGGCTCTCGACCGTGCAGAAGGCGGACCGGATCGTGGTGATGCGGCATGGGCGCATCGAGGAGATGGGGTCGCACTCCGCGCTGCTGGGCAAGAACGGTGTGTATGCGACGTTGCACCGCTACCAGCAGCTCGAGGCGCCTCAGTGAAAGCGGTCGTCTTCGACATGGACGGGGTCATCGTCGACAGCGAGGCGCAGTGGAAGATCATGGAGGCGAAGTACTTCCGCACGCTAGCGCCCGCCTGGACTGCGGAACACGATGAGCGGGCGGTGGGACTGGGGGTGGAAGACCTTCACCGGTTTCTGGTGTCGGAGTTCGAGATCGACCTCGACAAGCAGGAGTTCTTGGAGCACTGCGATGTGACGGCCCGCAAGGTCTACCGGGAGCGGGTGGATTGCGCCGAGGGTTTCCTGGACCTGGCCCGCGAGCTCAAGCACAAGGGGATCAAGACGGCCATCGCCTCGTCCTCGCCGGAGCGCTGGGTGCGCATGGTCGTCGAGCGCTTCAGCCTCACGCCGCTGCTCGACGCCGTGGTCTGCGCCGACGACGTGGGGGGCAAGACCAAGCCCGCGCCCGACATCTATCTCGAGGTCGCCTCGCGCATCGAGGTGCCGACCTCGGAGTGTCTGGCCATCGAGGACTCCTCGATCGGTCTGCTCGCCGCCAAGCGCGCGGGGCTGAAGGCCGCCGCGTACCGCAACGGCAGCAACGACGGTCAGGACCTCTCCATCGCGGACTTCGAGCTGGTCAGCTTTTCAGGTCTGAGCTACGAGAAGCTGATCTCTCGGCTCAGGCGCTGAGTCGACTCGACGAAGGCCGTCCACTCCGCGCGCCGCCGGGCCCTCTCCGTCTCGGTTGAACGCGGCGTGAAGGTCTTCTCCACCCGAGCGTCGGCCATCTTCTCCGGGTCGCGAAGCCCCAACGCCTTGCCTGCCAGGATGGCCGCGCCAAGAGCGGTCGCCTCGACTTCCTTGCGCCTCTCCAGCGCCGCCCCCAGCGCCTCGGCCTGAAACGCCATCATCGCGCCGGACCGGGACAAGCCTCCGGCCACCCGCGCCCGCGTCACCCCGAAGCCCGAGGACGCCATCACCGCGGCAGCGTCGGCCAGGAGCATGCACAGTCCCTCGGCCGTGCCTCTCACCAGATCGCAAGCACGCGTCTGAGAATCCAGCCCGAAGAAAGCCGTCTTCGTCTTATAATCCCAGCGCGGCGCGCCCAAGCCGCCGATGGCCGGCAAAACGAGGACGCGTCTTTGGGAAGCCTTGAACGCAGCATCGACCGCCTTCACGTCCTTCATCAAGCCCAGATTGTCCCGCAGCCACTCGAAGGACGTCCCCGCCGCATGGACCGTACCCTCCAGGTAATAGCTGCGCAGGTTCCCGAACGTCGCTCCGGCCGAAGCCAGCAGGCCCGGCGCCCGGGAGGGGGAGGACCCCGTGTGGCGCAGGATGAACGCCCCCGTGCCGTAGTTGGCCACCGCCGAGCCCTCGCTCGAAGCCCCCAGCCCCATCGCCGCCGACTGCTGGTCGCCGACCGTGGCCAAGAGGGGGAACTTCCTCCCTTTGCGCTCGATGACGCCCCAGTCGCCCGCCGACGAGAGGATGGACGGCAGAAGCTCCGCCGAAAGCCCGAACAGAGCCAGCAGACCTTCGTCCCAGGCCTGCGTGTCCAGGTTCATCAGCAGCGTGCGCTGAGCGCAGGTCGGATCGACCGCCACGACCGCGCCCTTCGTCAGCCGCGCCGCGATGAACGTGGACACCGGCGCGCACAAGAGACGCCCCGCATCGGCCAGCGCGCGGACTTTTTTATCGTGGTCCAGGAACCAGCGGATCTTCGGCGCCGAGTAGTAGGGGGTCGCGTACAGACCGGAGAGCCCGTGGATCTCGCCCTGCCGCTCTTGCAGAGGAGCCGAGAATTCGGAGGCCCGCCCGTCCATCCAGCTGGGCGCAGGCGCGGCCGGCTTGAAGCTGCTCTTCTCGCAGAACACGATCGTCGAGCGCTGCACCGCCAGGCCCGCGCCCAACACCTTGTCCTTGGCGCTCAGCTTCGAGAGCACCGCGTCGAGCGCCGTCTCGAGCGACACCGCCAGGTCGAGCGGGTCGTGCTCCACCCAGCCCGCC
>MGUL01000176.1:18617-21545 GCA_001800005.1 Elusimicrobia bacterium RBG_16_66_12
CGCTGAGCCAACGCCACCAGCTTGCCCTTCAGATCGAACAACACCGCGCGCGACGAGGAGGAGCCCTGATCCAGCGCCAGGAGCAGCTCTCGGGATCTCATAGCGGCTTTATCTTCAGCTCCGGAGCGTCGACCCGCTCGCCCAAGCCCGCCAGGTCCGCCTTCAAGGCCGGGTCCGTCGCCGGGTCTTCCATCAGCTTGTTCACCAGAGGCGTCGACGGCGCCAGGACCTTCTCATACAACCCCGCCTTTTTGATGTGCTCCAGGACCTTCTTCTTGTCGAGGAACTCCCATCTGACCGCCGGGTTTAGCGTCGCCTCGTACTTCACGCCGAAGGCGCGCACGTATCCCTTCTTCTTGAGCGCCTTGCCGAGCTCCGCCCCCGCCTTCTCAGCTTCGGCCAGAGCCGCGCCGTACCGATCGACGAGCACCGCCAGCTCCGGCTCGCCCGAGGCCTTGGCCGGAGCCATCGGCACGTCGGCGTACTGGTTCTTGAAGATCGGGCAGAGCGGCTTGTAGTCGCACCACTTGCACACCGTGTCCATCGGCTTCGGGTCGAACTTCTCTTTGGTGATCGCCTCGGCCGTGTCCACGACGCGCCGGCGCAGCTCGTCCACCAGCGGCAGGGCACGGCGCAGGGCACGGTGCTCTTTGAGGGACGGAAGATGATAGAAGATCAGTTCGGCGACTTCCGCGCCGAGCTGACTCTCGCAGGCCAGTTGGTACATGGTGAGCTGGGGGTCTATGTCGATGCGGCTGGTGGCTAGCTTCTTGCCCGTCTTGTAGTCCACCACCGCCAGCCGGCCGTCGGGCAGCTTGTCCACCCGGTCGATGAAGCCCCGCACCGGCACGCCCTCGACCTCCAGGGCGAACTCGTACTCGACGTGCAGCGGCGGCTTGAAGTCCTTGGCGTGCTTGCCGTGGAAAAGCTTGAGCAGGGCCTTGCCCTGGTCGAAATACTCGGCCTCCTCGTCCTGGCTGCGGTAGCCCTTGGCCACCCAGGTCTCCTTGTAGCTCGCGAGCAGCTGTTCGAGAGTCGGGGGGACCGGCGATTTCGCGCCGTAGAAGAACTCCAGAGCGGAGTGCACGCTCTGGCCGTAGGAGAAGAAGTGCCGCGGCTTCTCGGGGATCTCGTCGACGTAACGGAACTTGTACTTCTGCGGGCACTCGCCGTAGAGCGTGATCGAGGAATGCGACAGGGGACGCGGGAGCTTCACCGACGGTAGTTTACCAAATCATGGCCCAAGCCCATCCCCTGCCCCCAGGGCTATATTCGTCATTATTTTGTCTTTGTTAGTGACTTTTCTATTGACAAAACAATGTCCTCCGGCTACACTATGCCTATGAAAGTCATCCGCCGCCCCAGCGCCTTCGCCGCAGTCTCCGAGCTGCGGACCGGGATGGACGCCATCCTGGCCCAGCTCAAGGAGACCCCCGTCTCCCTCGAGAAGCACGGCAAGTCCGTCGCCGTCCTCGTGGACCCCGAACGCTTCGAGGCCATGGAGCGCGCCCTGGAAGAGGTCTCCGACCTCATGCTGGCCGACGAGGCCCACCGCCGCGCCCAGAGGCTGAAGGGCCGTGGACCCGGAAGCCTACGGCGAGCGCCTGCGCGCCGAGCTCCACGGCTACTGGAAGCTCCGCGTCGGTGAATATCGCGTGATCTACGAGGTTCGCAAGAACATCGTCACGGTTCTCGTGCTCAAGATCGGCTATCGCCGCGACGACGAGGTCTATCAGCAGATGGCAAAGAGGCTGAGGAAACTCTAGTCGGCCTGGCCGAAGCGGGACAGCTCGGTGTTCGGGTTCTCGAAGCCCGGACCTCCGACGGTGGTCTTCACGCGGCCCACCCCCGGGCAGTAGTAGTCGTAGCGCCAGGATTTGCCGTAGCGCAGGTCGTGTTCCTTGACCTTCAGGCATTCCGCGAAGGCCCCGGCCGCGACCGTGACCGCCACGCTCGAGGCCACCACCGACCACTCCTTGCCCTTGGCGCCCCCGGCCTTCCAGGTCTGGCCCGACCCGTACGGGTAGCGCAGCAACGGCTCGCGCTGAGGACCGTCGATGCGCCAGAGCGCCCAGTTCTCCTTGAGGTAGATCTCGCGGCTCTCGCGGATGCGCTTGTTGCCGGCGTAGAGCGCCGTGATGATCACCCCGCCGGCCGCGCCCGACGACTTGCGCAGCTCCCAGTCCAGGCGCATCGACTTGCCCTTCGTGTCGCTGTCCACGTAGACCCAGGTGCGCCCCACCTCGAGGGGGAAGTAGTCGGGGCACTTGAGCAGGCCCGCCTTGGCCAGATCCGCGCAGGCGGTCATATGCGGGAAGTCGCGCGCGGCGGTTTCGTAATGATGCTGGGCGTCGGAGCAGCGCAGGAAGAAGGTGCGGTAGAGCTCGGCAGCGCGCAGGCGCACCTCGCAGGCTCTCGGGTCCTTGGGCCGGCCAGCCAGGAAGGCCTCGTACTGCCGGATGGCCTTGACCGGGCGCCCGGCGTCCTCGTGGATGGTGCCGGAGAGGAAGCGGTAGGTGTCGCAGCCCGTTGCCAAGGCCGCGACCACGAGCACAACTCTGATTTTCGCCATCATGCCCGTCGCGATTATAGCAGTCCTTGCTCGCGGAAGCTGAACCAGCCCCCGTCGCAGACGACAAGATGATCTGCGAGAGGGATGCCCAAAAGCTCTCCGGCTCGCGACAGCCGCCTCGTCACCTCTCGGTCCTCGGCCGAAGGCGCCGGATCGCCCGATGGGTGGTTATGCACCGCCACCACCGCCGCGGCCGCGTGCGCGATGGCGGGGGTGAAGAACTCGCGCGGATGGACGAGGCTGGCCGACAGCGTGCCCACCGAGACCGTCTCCTGGTGGACGAGCTGGCGCCGAGCGTTGAGGCAGAAGACCACGAAGTCCTCCTTGCGCGCCGCGCGCATCGCCGCGGGCACCAG
>MGUL01000176.1:21583-21952 GCA_001800005.1 Elusimicrobia bacterium RBG_16_66_12
GAGGGTCGGGGCGCGGGCGCCGCCCCAGCTCCGCCGCGGCGCAGAGCACGCCCGCGCGAACCGGCCCCACGCCGCGCACGCGGCGCAGGCGCGCGAAACCCGAGCCGGCGCCTTCCGGCAGCTCGCGCAGGAGGGCCTCGGCCACCTCCAGGGCCGAACGTCCGGAGGTGCCGGTACGCAGCAGGAGGGCGACGAGCTCCGCGTCGCTCAGGGCCTCAGGGCCCCGGCGCGCCAGCTTCTCTCGCGGGCGCTCCGAAGCGGCGTTCACCGCCCCTCCTCCACCGACAGGGCCATGCGCGCCAGCTCGTCTTCCGGGAGGTCCCCCAATAAGACATAGACGCGATCTCCGATTCGGGCGAGCAGTCCGTA
>MGUL01000177.1:0-1021 GCA_001800005.1 Elusimicrobia bacterium RBG_16_66_12
GATCTCCGCCAACCCGATGTTCATGTCCGCCCCGTCCGCCATCCCCTCCTTGCCGGTCTCGGCCGTGAACGCCGCCGCCATTCCCGCTGCGATCATTGCCGCCGCCGCCCTCCCGGCCCGCTCCGCCGCCTCCCGGGCCCCGGCCTCCGCCCCCGAGGTTCCCGATAAAACCGCTCTCGAGACCGGCCCCAAGACCGCCGCCACCGGCCGCCGCGCCGCCGCCCGCTTCGCCGAGCTCAAGAACTTCTTCGGCCGCAAGTCCGCCCAGTCCGTCGACGCCGCGCCCAGCGACTCGCCAGCCGTCGCGGTCGACGAGGCCGCCGCCTACTCCACCGGAAGCGGCCTGAAGCCCGCCGCGCCCGAGAGCCTGAAGCCGCAGTCGGGCGGCGGGCGCGCCCCTCCGGATCCCCCGAGCGGTCCGGAAGACGCCGGCGGCAAAAGCTGGTTCGGCCTCGGCAAGGCGGCTGTATTCTTCATCCTCTCCCTCATCGTGGCCCAGATCGGCGTCGAGTCCCTGGGTGCTGCGATGCCGGCCCTGGTCCAGAAGACCTTCGGCGACTTCACCGTCGTCGCCGAGCTCGGGATATTCGCCTCCATCGCCGGCATCGTCGGCCGCCAGCTCGGGCCGATGGTCATCCAGAAGTGGGGCCTGCGCAAGACCTACCTGGCCGGCACCGCGACGCGCATCGTCTCCATCTCCGTCCTGAGCGCGCTGCTGGCCACCGGCCATATGACCCTGCCGCTGATGATGGTCTTCTACTCCATCAACGGCCTCATCGGCGGCGTCACCCTGACCGCCGAATCCAGCATCCCGCCCGCCCTGATCGGCCAAAACCAGGCCAAGATCGAGAAGTTCTGGACCTGGGAGCAGACCCTGCTCGAGATCATCGGCGTGGCCGGCCCCATCGCCACCGGCGCCCTCGTGACCAGCATGGGCTTCCTGCCCGCGCTGATCGCCTTCCCGGTCGCCTTCACGATCGCTCTGGCCATCCTGTTCTTCACCCTGCGCATCCCGGCCAAG
>MGUL01000177.1:1074-4034 GCA_001800005.1 Elusimicrobia bacterium RBG_16_66_12
GCATCAGCCCAGCGTCGGCGGCATCTTCAAGGAGTTCTTCAGCCGCGTCGCCCGAGGCGCCAAGATGGTCTGGCACGCCCCGATGCTGAAGACGTCCTTCCTCGCCTACACGGCGTACATGATGATCAATCCCTTCCTGTACACGATGCTGGCGCCGGCCTACGGCATCCGCCTCGTCGGGGCCGACAAAATGGCCGAGGTCTACGGCCTGCTGACCGGCCTCTACTCCCTTGGCGGCCTTCTGGGCGGCTTCATGATGATGCGCGAGCAGAAGACGATCAACGACCGCAAGAAAGACGGCATGTCCGACGCGGAGGAGTCCGAGCATCTGCGCGGTTCCATGCTCAAGTGGATGAAGTGGGGCATCCCCGGCCTCCTGGCCGTCGCCAGCATGGCCGTCCCGATCGCGCCGCTCGGGGCCTTGGTCGCCCTGCCCTCCTTCCTCTCCTGGGCGGGGAGCCTTACCCTGCCGGCCCTGGCCCTGATCCCCTTCGGCATCGCGCAGGTCATCAGCACGGTCAAGCTCCGCTCCTTCTTCCAATCCAAGGTGCCGGAGGGCCAGATGGCCGACGCGATGGGCTTCTTCGGCTCGGCCTCTCTCGCGGCGAGCACGATCGGCCTGCTGGCCCTCAAATACCTCTTCAAGGGCACGGAGGGCTTCACGCCCTTCATCTGGATCGCGGCGGCGCTGATCCCGCTGGGGATCTACTACCTCTACTTGACCCGCCGCCTCGATAAGGTCAGCCGCGAGCCCGGCTCCAAGTAAGCCGCGGCGCGCCTAGGCCCTAGGACCCAAGACAACATGGGTCCTAGGGCTCTTTTTTTCATAGGCCTCACGGCGCATCCTCTTCGAGATTCCGTGGAGGTAACGATGTCCCGCCGAGTCCCCGTCGCCCTGACGCTCATCCTCGCCGCCGCCCCCGCCTGGTCGCAGTTCTCGAAGAAGGAATACGACGCCGCCAAGAAGGACCCGGGCGCTTTCACGCTCGATGAGTCCAGCCTGCGCATCGAGAAACTCGGCCCCACCGTCAGCCCGACCGTGATCAAATCGCCCGGCGGAGAGGGGGGGCAGGACCCGACCGTCATCCTCGACCAGATCATCAACATCGGCCAGAAGATCTGGAAGATCATCGCGGACAACAAGCCGGTGGTGGACGTCCGCAACCAGTACGCGACGGCCCTGCCTAAGGGCGCCACGCGCTGGGACTCCATGGGAGGCTGGCAACCGCCCAAAGGCGTCATCTACGGCCTGAGCGCCAAGAACGTCTACGGCGTGCCGGTCATCAACGTCCGCTATCAGGTCTTGAGAACCTTCGGCGGGTCGTACAAGGGCAAGGGGAAATACCTCACGGCCGTGACCGTGGAGCCGCTCCTCGTCGAGGTGGCCTGGGGCTACAAATACACGATGGAGGCCGCGATCCCGGACACGAGCGTCGTCAACGTGGGCACGACCGACAACCCCGTGGCCGCCATGATGGCGCAGCTGGCGTGGCGCGTCCAGACCCCCATCAAGGACTCCCAAGGCAAGGGCATCTACTTCCTGCAGGGCGACGGGCTCTTCAAGGAGATCGGAGGCCCGTTCTCGAACCGATCTCTCGAGAAGGCCCGCGCCGACGTCGCCCGACTCGGGAGCGGCTCAGTCCACTTGCCGTGACGCACGGGTAAACGCTACGATAGGCCCGTGAGGGTCGAGAAGCTCAAGCAGTTCAGCATCTTCATGCCGAACAAGCCCGGGGTACTCAGCCGCCTCGCGGCCCTGTTCGCGGAGAAGAACATCAACATCCTGGGCATCGCCTCGGAGGTCCGCGACGACTCCGGGCTGGTGCGCATCGCGCTGCCGCAGGACGCCGACGTCTCCTCGGTCCTCTCCCAGGCGGGCTTCTCGAGCGTGGAGACCAGCGTGATCTCCGTCGAAGTCGACGACCAGCCCGGACAGCTCCTGCGCGTGACCGCGGCCCTCGCCGACGGGAAGATCAACATCACCACGGTCTATGGGACCTCGGTCGGCGGAGCCAAGACGGCGAGGATCCTCATCAACGCCCAGAACACGGACAAGGCCCTGACCATCCTGGAGACCTTGGCGTTGGAAACCCCGAAGGGGGGCTGATATGTGCCGCCTTTTCGCGCAGGTCTCCACCCGGCCCGAGAGAGCGCGCGACCTCCTCGTGGATTCCGACTTCTCGCTGCTGCGGCAGGCCGACTTCGATCCAGCCAACCCGCAGAAGGACGGCTGGGGCCTGGCCTGGTTCGACGCCGACGGACTTCCCCGCGTGACCAAGAGCGGACGCCCCGCGGCGAGCGAGCGCGAACGCTTCATAAGAACGGCGGACGAGGCCGTCTCCACGGCGATCCTCGGACACATCCGGGCGGCCTCCAACCCTCACCGCGATGACGCGCACGCGCACCCCTTCGAAGACGAGGGATGGGTCTTCGCGCACAACGGAACGCTCACGATCCAGCGCGAAGTCGCGCGGGCGCTGGGCCCACGCAAGTCCCGCCTCAAGACCGACAGCGACAGCGAGGCCTATTTCCAGCAGTTCCTCAAACATCTGGCGGCGACGGGAGACCCTTCGCGGGCTTTCGAGGCATGCGTGAACGAAGATTGGCGCCTGTGGGAAGACTGCCGCGCCTCCTATCCGGACGCCGACACGCCCTACACCTCCCTCAACGCCGTCGCCAGCGACGGCAAGGGAGTCTACGCCCTCTGCCACGCCTCGCGCCGCGGCCTGGCGGCGCACGGCATCTGCCACGGCGACCAGCCCTGGTCGGTGATGAGCTACACGTTGCGCGGGCGGCGATTCGCGCTGGCCAGCGAGGGGGCCGACTCCGGCGAGTGGATCCGCCTCGTCCCGCCTGAAACGATCTCAGCCGTGCCGAAGGAGGGGACCGTCGAGGTACGCCGACGCAGGCTCGACCTCGCCAGCCCTCTCGGACCCGTCCCGGAGGTTTCCCGAACATGA
>MGUL01000177.1:4100-6151 GCA_001800005.1 Elusimicrobia bacterium RBG_16_66_12
TCCAGCCCGCGCCGCCCCCGCCGCCCCCGCCGCCCCCGCCGCCCGCCATCCTCAGCGAGCCCGCTCCGGTCATCAACGAAGCCGAGCTCCAGAAAGTCCTCAAGTCCGCGCAGGATCCAGAACCCGACGTCCGTTGGGAAGCGGTCCTCTTCCTCGATAAGATCAAGGCGACCCAAGCGATGCCCCTGATGCGCGAGATGCTCCGGCGCGACCCGGAGCCGTCGGTGCGCATCAAGGTCATCGACCTGCTGAGTTCCCGGAACAACCCCGCGGTCCTGGAGGCCCTGCTCGCCGCGATGAAGGACCAGGAGCCTGAGGTGAGGCTCGCCTCGCTTCGCGCCCTTGAGAGGATCGGGGATTTCTCCATCGCCGGCGCCATCGCCGACGGTCCGATCCGCGATCAGGAAGAACAGGACCGCCTCCAGGCCATGAGGACGCTCAACAGCCTTCAGGACAAAAGACAGAAGGAGATCGAGGACGCCCGCCAGCGCTACGAACTCGAGAAGCAGCAGGCGGCGACCGCCGCGCAGAAGAAATAGCCCGTGTCCCGACCCCTCGCGCTGATCGTCTTCCTGGCCGCCGCGGGATATCTGGCGTGGGATTACTCGCGTCCAGCTCAATCGCCTCCGCCTCCCCCGCCCATGACCGATCCGTCCAAGGACATCCTGCCCGTCTTCTCCGAGAGCGATCTCCTGAAGGTCCGGCAGTCCCTCCAGGACGCGGACCCCGAGGTCCGCTGGGCCGCGATCCAGCTCCTCTACAGCATCCGAGATCCCCAGGCGGGGGTGCTGATCGAGAGGCTCATCGCCGAGGACCCCGACGCGGACCTGCGCGTCAAAATCGTGGGGCTCATGAAAGGACAAGAGGACCTGGCCCTGCTGGGAGGCCTGGTCAAGGGCCTGCGCGATATCGACAAGACCGTGCGCCTCGCCTCGCTCAACGCCCTCGGAGACATCGGAGATCCGTCGGTGTCCACATGGGTCACGGCCCTGCTCAAGGACCCCGAAGCGGAAGTGAAGGTCGCGGCGCTCCAGACCCTGGGACGCTTCCAAGAGAAGCGCAAAGCCGACTTCCGCGCGTTGGCCGACAAGCTGCGCAAGGACTACGAGGACGCCCAAAAGCGAGCGGCCGCCCGCCGCTAAGGAGGCTTTCAACGATGGAAACCAACGGCATCAAGGAACTCAACCGGAAGGTCGGCGAGGAGAGCCTGTTCATCGCCGAGCTCAAGCGCGAGATGGGCAAGGTCATCGTGGGCCAGGACGAGACCCTGGACCGCCTGCTCACGGCGCTGGTCGCCGGCGGCCACGTGCTGCTCGAAGGCGTGCCCGGCCTGGCCAAGACGCTGATCATCAAGACCCTGGCGCACGGCGTCAAGGCGACGTTCTCGCGCGTGCAGTTCACGCCCGACCTGCTGCCGGCCGACCTGACGGGCACGCTCATCCTTGACCCGAAGACCTCCGAGTTCAAGCCCCGCCTCGGCCCGTTGTTCGCCAACCTGGTGCTGGCCGACGAGATCAACCGCGCACCGGCCAAGGTCCAGAGCGCGCTGCTCGAGGCCATGCAGGAGCACTGCGTGACCATCGGGCCCAAGACCCACGACCTGCCCGACCCGTTCCTCGTGTTCGCCACGCAGAACCCCATCGAGCAGGAGGGGACCTACCCTCTGCCCGAGGCGCAGGTGGACCGCTTCATGATGAAGATCCGCCTCGGCTATCCGAGCAAAGCCGAGGAAAAGTCCATCCTGGAGCGCATGACCTCGGTCAAGCGCCCCGCCTGCGCCGCGGTGACCTCCCCCGAGCAGATCCTGCGCGCGCGGCAAGTGGCCGCCTCGATCTACCTCGACGAGAAGATCAAGGACTACATCGTCGACCTGGTCTACGCCACCCGTGAGCCGGAAAAGCACCGTCTCGCCTCGCACAAGCACCTGATCGCCTACGGCGCCAGCCCGCGCGCGACCATCTGCCTGGCCCAGGCCGCCAAGGCCTTCGCCTTCATCAACGGCCGGGGCTATGTGACCCCCGAGGACATCAAGGCGATCGGGCACGACGTGC
>MGUL01000178.1:0-542 GCA_001800005.1 Elusimicrobia bacterium RBG_16_66_12
GCGCCGCGCGGGAGGACTCCCCGGCGGCCTTCTCGTCGAAAGCCTGAAGGAGGCCCGACATGCGCTCCGCCGCCCCCGCGGTCTCCCGGATCTTGCCGGAGAGGCTCTCGGTGAGCTCGACGTGGGCCTTCTCCTTGGCCTGGAGCTCGGCGTGCCAGGCCTCGCGCTCGGCGCGGAGGTTCTCCTCCCAATGCGCGAGCTCCTGGCGCCGGGTCTCCCAGGAGGAGCGCTCCCGGTCCCAGAGCTCGCGCCACTGGGCGCGCTCCTCCTCCCAGATGCGGGAGAGCTCGCCCACGTGACTGTTGAGCTCCTCGACCTTCTTGAGGGCCGCCTCGCGCTCGCCGTGGGCGCGCTCCCTCTCGCGGCGCTCCAGCAGCAGCTCGGCCAGGGTCTTCTCAAGGGCGTTCTTCGCCTCGGACAGCCCGGCCTGGTGGGAGCGCGCGGATTGGTCCGACTTGGCCGATTCCTTCTCGCGGCGCTCGGAGAGGGTCTGGAGCTCCTTGAGGTCGAGCAGGTACTGCTGCTCGCGCGCCTGCCAGCGC
>MGUL01000178.1:557-10187 GCA_001800005.1 Elusimicrobia bacterium RBG_16_66_12
GGCACGGGAGGTCTCGGCCGCCAGCCTCTCGCGCAGGCTCTGGAGGGCCTCCTCGAGCGCGCGCCGCTCCTCCTCGTGGCGGGCCTGGCGCAGTTCGAGGGTCTTGCGGGCCGCCTCCAGCTTCTGCTGCGCGTCCAGCGCGCCGGTCAGGGAGCGCTCGTCCTCTCCCTCGGTCCGCGCGCGCAGCTCGGAGACCTCACTCTCGAGCGCGGCCGCTCGCGCGCGCAGCGCGCGCAGCGCCTCGTCCTTGGCCGACACCGCCTGCTGCCAGGTCGCCTCGCTCTGGCGCTGCTGGCGCTTGAGGAGCCCGACCGTCTCCCAGGCGGCCTCCGCGCCGGCGAGCGCGCCGGCCGGCGCGCTCGCGAGGACGGCCTGGACCGACGACGGCTCGGCCGAGCCGGAGCCCACGCGGGCCCAGAGCCGGTCGATCTCGCGGCTCAAGTCGTCGGGAGTCGATTCCGCCACGGGTCCAGTATAGGGGTTCGAGCGCGCGGCGTGGTGACGGAATTATTAACGGGCCTGCTGAAGGCGGCGCAGTTCCCGGCTGGCGTCGCCCAGGTCCGCGCCGGCGTCCTTGTATTCGATCAGCAGGCGCTGGACGCGCTCCAGCAGCGCGGCGTCGGGCGCGCCGCCGAGCTTCGCCTTCTGGTAGGAGCCCCAGTCCTCCTGGAAGAGCTGGGCCTTGGTCTTGGCCGCGTTGCGCGAGTGCTCTTCCTTCAGCCGCGCGAAGGTCTCGGCCGCCTTCTTCTGCCGGGCCTCGAGCTCCGCCAGGCGGCGGCGCGCCTCATCCTCGGAGGCGCTCTTGCCGGCCAGCGATTCGCGCAAGGCGGACATCTCCGTCTGCAGGCGGTTGATCTCCGAAGCGAGCTTCCACTGCTTGACCGCGCTCGCGTCGAGGGCCTTGTTCAGGTCCCGGCGAGTCTTCATCTCCGCCTCGAGCAGGCGCTCGTACTCGGCCTCGGGGTCCGAGCGGCCGAAGCGCAGCGCGAGCGTGAGGCCGTGGCCGAAGCGCGCGCCGCCGGACATGGGGACGGTCATCGCGTAGTCCAGCCGTCCGCCCCCGTTCTTCCAGCCGAAGCCCCAGTGCCAGGTCCGGGCGCGGTCGCCCAGGGACATGCCGGAGCGCGCAGCGATTGACCCCGCGCGGGCCGTCGCCCACCAGCGCTCGAAGCCCGCGGCGAAGGTGATCGACTTCCCCTGCCCCGCCGAGGGCTCGCGGACGGTCGCGTCGGCCGCGAGCAGGGCGCCGCGCACCGCCTCGGCCGCTCCGACCTTAAGGGCCAGGGGCGCCCGGTCCGAGTAGCGGCCGGACCTGAACTTTGCCCCGCCGAGATTGATGAGCGAGGCGCCCGCGGAGCGCTTCGCGCCGAAGCGCCAGAGCGCGCCCAAGTCGACCGCGGGCTTCGTCCCCGTCGCGCCGCCGGATTCGAGGGAGCTCGAGAGGAGCTTGAGGCCTCCCCCGAAATCCAGCCCCCCGCCCTCGGTCTCGCGCAGGCCGCGCGTGCCGTAAAAGAGGCCGATCTCGCGGTCGCGGGCCGCGCCCGTGCGGCGGTCGTAGCGCACGTCGAAGCCGAACGCCCCGTTGAAGATCTCCTGGCGGACCGGCACGGCGGCCGCCGCGCGGGTGGCGTCCCGGTCGATCTCGCCGGCCGGCGAGTGGAAGCTCCTCAGATAGGACGCGGCGGCCTCCAGGGCGGGCGCGTGGCCGAGGGCGGCCGGGTTGTAGGCGAGCGCCGAGACCTCGTCGTGCACGGCCGTGAAGCAGCCGCCCATCGCGGCGTCGCGCGCGCCGAACGGCGCGTCGTCGAAGGCGGCGGACGCGGGCCCCGCGCCGAGCGCCAGAGCGAGGAGTCCGGCGGCGGCTCGTCCCATGGGGGATATTATAGACTGTCTGCGGGTGGATTCGAGCAGCCGAAAACGATTCTCCGTCGACCCCGTCCTGGCGGCGGTCCTGGTCGTCGCCGCCGTCCTCCTTTTCTGGGGGCTCGGCGGCCGCGACTTGTGGCAGGACGAGGCCGAGACGGCCATGCTGGCCAAGAACATCCTGCGCTTCAAGCGGCCGGTCGTCTTCGACGGGATCAACCTGGTCTCGAGCGAGGCCGGCAAGGATTTCGGCCCGGATCTGGTTTGGCGGTGGTCTCCCTGGCTCCAGTTCTATCTCGCGGCCGCTTCGATGGCCCTGTTCGGCCTCCACACCGCGGCCGCCCGGCTGCCGTCCGCCCTCCTCGGGCTTCTGTGCCTGCCGCTGACGTTCTATTTCGCGCGCCGGACCTTCGGCTCGCTCGCCCTCGCGCGCCTGAGCGCGATCCTCCTGGGCCTCTCGACGCCCTTCCTCCTGCACTGCCGCCAAGCGCGTTGGTACGCGTTGGCCTACGCGCTCGTGCTCGGCCTCTTCATCTCCCTCTTCGAGCTGGAGCGCCGTCCGAAAGCCGCCCCCCTCGCGCTGGCTCTGAGCGCGGTCCTTCTTTTCTACACGAATTATCTCGTCGCGATCGGCCTGCTGGCCGCCCTCTGCGCCGCCGTCCCGATCCTCAAGCCCGGCAGGCCGTTCCTGAAAAGGCTCTTCCTGGCGCTCGGCGCGACCGCGCTCGGCGTCATCCCGGGCCTGCGCTTCTTCGACGTCCTCGGCAAGGCCGGGAATTTCTCGCCCGCGCATGCCGTCACGCTTTTCGCGCAGTATTGCGGCCTATTCTTCACCCAGCTTCTCCCGCTGCCGATGCTCGCCCTTCTTCTGTGGGCGCTGCTGCGGCGCGGCTCCTCCGCGAGCCTGGACCCGGCCCGCAGGAGGCGGGCTCTGTTCCTTCTGGCCTGCGCCGGCTTCTACGTCTGCTACCTCTCGCTGGTCCCCTGGCTGATGCTGCGCTACCTCGCCGTGCTCCTGCCCCTCTGCGCGGTCCTGCTGGCGCTGGCGCTGGAAGGGGTCCTCGGCGAGCATCGTTTCTGGGGCGCCGCGCTGGCGCTCACCCTCGTCGGCACCGACGCCCTGCACCGCCTGCCGCTGGGCGCGGTCGACTCCCCCGCGACGAGGCTGCGGGACAGGTATGCGCGGGTCGGCCCCGTCAGCTCCCCCCTGGCGGGCTTCCTCCGCGAGGTCACCCACGAGTTCGACGACTGCTCCCGCGTCCTCGTGAATCATCTGAAGGCGAACGCGCGGAGCGCGGACACGGTGCTGGTCACCTATGGGGACGCCCCGCTCCAGTTCTACACCGGTCTCAAGGTCGTCGGCGCCTTCCAGGGGCAGAAGCTCGGCGACCGGCCGGACTGGATCGTGATCCGTTCCATCTTCGTCGACCGCAGGCCGGGCCGGGACGTCGACGTGCTGCGGTTCATCATGCGGCGCATCGACTTTCGCCGCTATGTGAAAGTCGACCTCCGCTGCCGCGATTTCATGCTCGGCAACTGCCCCGAGCCGCTGCTCCACCTGTTCGAGGCCCCGCCGGAGGGCCGGGGGCTGACGGTCTTCAAACTGGCCGGCTGACGGGGCCCCTCAGCGGCGGCGTTCGCCGTCCCGGATACGCAGGACGAGCTCCCGGTTCCGCGCGGCCTTGACGTAGCTCGGGTCGGCCCGCAGCGCGGCCGCGAAGAGGTCCAGCGCCTCATCGTAACGCTTTCGGCCGGCGCTGATGAGGGCGAGGTTGTTGTAAGGATCCGGCTGACGAGGGTCGCAGGACAGGGCCTGGCGAAACTGCGCCTCGGCCTCGTCCAGGCGCCCCGATTTGAGCAGGACGGCGCCGAGGTTGTTGCGGGCGGCGGCGTAGCGGGGCCTGAGCCGCAGGGCCAGGCGGTACTGCTCGAGGGCCTCCTCGGTCCGGCCTTTCGCGGCCAGGACGAGGCCGAGGTTGTTTCTCGCCACGGTCTGTCCCGGATCCTGCGCCAGAATCCGGAGGTATAGGGACTCGGAGTCGCGCCAATAGGCGAGCTGGCGCCGGGTCAGGCCGGCCAGAACGATAAGCAGGGCGCAGGCTCCCGCCGCGACGGCGCGCCGACGCGAAGGCGACCGGCCCATGAGCCGCAGCAGGACGCCCGCGGCCAGCAGGCTCCAGACCAGGCCGGGGAGATAGGAGTAGCGATCCGCCGCGAGCTGGCTTCCGTACTTGACGGCGCCCAGGACCGGGGCCAGGATGACGACATAGGCCAGCCAGGAGGCCCAGAACGCGGGCCAGCGCCGACGCAGGCCGTAGGCGGTCGCGGCCAAGGCGAGACTCGCGGCCGCGGCGCTCAGGTAGAGGGGCCCGAGCGGGTCGAAGTGCAGGAGGCGTTCATACATGGGTGCTAGTCCCGCGGGCCAGGCGGTCTTGACCAGGTAGAAGGAGTGGGCATAGGCCGCTTGGGCCAATCGCTTCAAGGGGCCGAAGACCTCGGCCGAAGCCGTGGCGCCGGCCAAAACCTGACCGCGCCAAGCCAGCGCGGCGGCCGCGATCGCGGGCAGGACATAGGGAAGCTTCTCCTTCCATCGCGGGCCGCGCCGCAGGACATGGACGTCGAGGATCACCAGGACCAGGGGCAGACCGATGCCCATGGGCTTGGCCAGGAGGGACAGGCAATAGAAGATGAAGGCCGGGCGCCCGCGGGCGCGCAGATGGCTGAGGAGGGCGCACAAGAAGAAAGTCCCGCTCAGGAGGTCCCGCCGGGCCGCGGCCCAGGCCACCGGCTCCACGCGCAGCGGATGCAGGGCGAAGAAAAGCGCTCCGGCGGCGGCGGCGAGATCGAGAGACGCGGCATCGGCCTCGGTCCGCGCGAGGCCCAAGAGCCGGCGCCCCAGGAGGAAGACCAGCGCGGCATTGGCGCAATGGATCAGGAGGCTGGTCAGATGGAAGCCCGCGGGGTTCATGCCCCAGAGGAGGTGATCGACGGCGTAGCTCAGCCACACGACGGGCTGGTAGGGACCATGGTGGAAGGTGGTGGCCATCCAGCGCAGCTGGGTCCAGCCCAGCCCGCGAAACGAGAGGTTCTGGTAGAGGAAGACGTCGTCATCCCAGCTCACGAACTGGTGCGTGAGGGTCGGAAGGAACACGAAGAAAACGACCGCAAAGACGGCGAGCGCCTTCGGCCTCATCCCTTCCTCTCCCAGACCGCGAGGGAGCCCCAGATGAGCCGGTCATACCACATGGGCGACCGCCGCCAGAGGCGCCGGGCTTCCTCGCCGGTGCGCAGGACGGGACGCCCCTGCCGTCCGGTCTCCATCACCGCGACCAGGCGGTAGTCTTCCAGGATGGCGCGCATTTCGGAGAAGATGCCCAGCGGCGCGCGCACGGAGGCCAAGAACGAGGTGTGGGCGAACACGGTCACGATGTGCTTGGGGTTGCTCTCCCGTATCTGCTGGAGCGCCTCCCGCTGGCGCCGGGCGGTGTCCGGATAAGGGCGGAAAAGGGGATAGAGGTAGATGTAGCGGGTGGCACTCCGGCGGCGGGCCAGGTAGAGAATCTGCGCTTCGGAGCCGAAGACGAGCACCCGGTCCCGCTCGGCGCTGTTCTGCGCGATGAGCCGGGCGACGGCGGCCGATTCCGGGAAGGGGTTGGCTTGGTAGATCCGCCGGCACTTCTCCTCCGGCGAGCCGGGGGCGTAATACCAGGAACCGGCCAGCACGCCGCAGAGGACCGCGGCCCCGGCCAAAGCGGCGCTCGCCCAGCGCCGCCGTCCTGCGAACGACTGCACGGCCGAACCGGCGAGCACGGCCGCGGCGGGGACGACCTGCAGGAAGTAGTGCGGCCGGAAGAAGCCGCCGAAGCAGGCCCCCAGGAAGGAGAAGGCGAGCCAGGCGAGGGCGAGACGGACGGCGGGACCGGCGGGTCGGACCAGGGCGGCGAGGGCCAGAAGATGGAAGGGCCAGAGAGACCCCAGCGTCGAGGTGAACGTCTTCCAGAAGTTCCCGGGGTAGGAGGAGAGAGGGATGTCCCCCGAGTAGCGGAGGTTGTAGCCGATCACGCATTCGTAGAACTCTTTCCAGGCGCCGGCGGCCAGGAAATAGGCCGCGACCGGGACGAGGACGGCGGCGACTCCTCCGAAGAACGCGGCGACCAGGAGCCCCTTGCGCCGGGACCAGGCGATCAGACCCAGATGAAAGAGCGCGTTCGTCAAGGCGACCTGCTTGAACAGCAGGCCCAGGCCGGAGAGCGCGCCGCAGGCCAGGGCCCAGCGCCAGGAGCCGCGCTCGCGCGCCAGCAGCGCGGCCAGGAACGCCGCGGTCAGGGGCGCGATCATGAAGATCTCGGCGTTGGCGGCGTTGCCCAGGAGGCTGTGGTCCGCGGTCAGGAAGGCGCAGAACGCCCCGGCCGCGAAGCCGGCCGGCCCGCCGAAGAGCTTGCGCCCCAGCAGGAAGGCCAGGCAGATCGTCATCAGGGTGTAGACCTGGGCGCCCCAATGGATGGCGGCCGGGCTCTCTCCCGCGAGACGCTGGATGAGGGCATAGGCGACGAAGGCCCCGGGCGGTTTCTGATCGAAGCTGGCCTTGTAGGGGACTTCCCCCATCAGCCACCGCTGCGCGATGTAGGCGTACTCCCCTTCGTCGCGTTCCAAGGGAATGGACGCGACGGGCCAGCGCAGGATCAGTCCCAGGAAAAGGACCGCGGCAAGACCGGCCCAGGTCCGGGATGTCACGCCCAACTGCTCAGGGCGAGCGCGGGATCGGCGCGGCCCGCGCGCGGCGCGCGGCGGCCGCGCAGGAGGAGAGCGCCGACATGCGCGATCATCGCCGCGTTGTCGGTGCAGAGCAGGCGCGACGGCAGCCGGACCGCGAATCCCGCGGCCCGCGCGCGCTCACCCATCAAGGCGCGCAGGCGCGAGTTCGCCGCCACGCCGCCGCCGATGACGATGTCCTTCGCGCCGAAGCGCTTCGCCGCGGCGACGGTCTTATCGACCAGGGTCTCGGCGACCGCCTCCTGGAAGGAGGCGCAGAGGCCCGCCAGGCGCTTGCCGCGCACGGGCCCCGGATGGTCCCGCAGATGATACAGAACGGAGGTCTTGAGCCCGGAGAAGGAGAAATCCCAGCTCCCTTCCAGGGACGGACGAGGGAAGTCGACCGCGCCGGGGTCCCCCTTCGCGGCGCGCTCGTCGATCTCCGGGCCGCCGGGATAGCCCAGGCCGAAGAGCCGGGCGACCTTGTCATAGGCCTCGCCGGCCGCGTCGTCGCGCGTGCGCCCGAGGACGCGGTAGCGCCCCGGCGCCCGCGCCAGCACGAGCTCCGTGTGGCCGCCGGAGACGACCAGCGCGATCAAGGGCCAGCGCAGACGGTGCTCGAGCCCCGCGGCGAGGACATGCCCCTCGAGATGGTTGACTCCGACCGCGCGCACACCCAGCAGGCGGGCCAGGGTCTGCCCGGCGACCTTGCCCACCAGCAGCGGGCCCATCAGGCCCGGCCCGCGCGTGTAGGCCACCGCGTCCAAACGCCCGCGCCCCGCCTCCGACAACGCGCGCTCCACGACCGGGCCGATGCGGGCCAAGTGTT
The DNA here is from genome assembly GCA_001800005.1 of Elusimicrobia bacterium RBG_16_66_12. Taxonomy (GTDB): domain Bacteria; phylum Elusimicrobiota; class Elusimicrobia; order UBA1565; family UBA9628; genus GWA2-66-18. Next base: position 8,002 of record MGUL01000178.1, read on the forward strand.
GGCGGGACGCCAATTCCGGCACGACGCCGCGAAAAGGGCGGTGGACGGCGGCCTGGGAGGAGACGACGTTCGACAGCACTCGCCCGTCCGACACCACGGCGGCCGAGGTGTCGTCGCAGGACGTCTCGATGCCGAGGACCCTCACGGCGCGGGCGGCGCGGTCTTCAGGACCCCCAGGACGTCGCGGGCCTTCAGCAGCTCGGAGGCCCGGTCCAAGGCTTCGTCTCGGACCGAATCCTCGGGCTTGACCGCGGAGCGGGGCTTCACGCCCTTGGCGTAGATGGTCTCCCACTGGGCGTAGAGCTTCGCCTCCGCCTCGGGAGAGATCTCGACGGCGATGTCGGGGGAGATCCCGCCGGTCTTGTGCTTCTCGTCGCGATGGATGGAGCGGCCGCTCGGCGTGAAGTAGCGCGCGACGGTCAGGCGCAGTCCGGAGCCGTCGGGCAGGGGGATCAGGGACTGGACGCTCGCCTTGCCGTAGCTGCGCTGGCCGACCACGACCGCGCGCTTGTGGTCCTGCATGGCGCCCGCGACGATCTCGGAGCCGGAGGCGGAGCCCCCGTTGACGAGGACCACCAACGGCATCTCGGCGTACGGGGCTTTCGCCCCCGCGGTGAAATCCTGCCGGTTCTCCGCCTTGCGCCCCTGGGTATAGACGATCAGCTTCCCGCCGCCCAGGAAGAGCGACGCCGTCTCGACCGCGGACGAAAGCAGGCCGCCGGGGTTGTTGCGCAGGTCGAGGACCAGGCTGTTGGCTCCTTCCTTCTTGAGCTGCTTGAGGGCGTCGGTCAGGTCGTCGACCGTCTTCGCGCTGAACTCCGTGATGCGGACGTAGCCCACCCCCCCGTCGAGCGCGAGCCGGACCACCGATTCGATCTTGACCAGCTCGCGGACGATCTCGAAATCGCTGGATTTCCAGGCGGACTCGCCGGCGCCGTCGGGCCCGCGCAGGACCTTGAGCTTGACCTTCGTGCCGGGTGCGCCGCGCAGGCGCTTGAGGGCGTCGCTCATGTCCAGGTCCTTGGCCGAGGCGCCGTCGATCTCGACGATGCGGTCGTTGGGGAGCAGTCCCAGGCGGTAGGCCGGAGACCCCGGCATGGGGGTCAGGACCGTCAGCCACTCGTCCTTGATATTGAGGCGAAGCCCCACTCCTCCGAACTGGCCCTCGGTCTCGGTCTTCATCTCCCGGTGCATCTCGGGCTCGAGGAACTGGGAATATGGGTCGAGGGTGCGCGTCATGCCGGACGCCGCCCCGTAGATCAGATGCTGGCTGTCGACCTCATCGACGTAGTTGTCCTGCACGTAGCCCAGGATGTCGACCAGGAGCTTGAGCTGTTCGTAGGTGTTGTCCGAGGAGGCCTTCGCCGCCGGGGCCGGCCCGGCCGCGAAAAGTGCCGCGCCCAGGACCAAGGCGAAGATCCGTTCGATTCTCATTTTCATCCTCACTCTCTCCGCTGAAGCCATGCCTGCGGATCCAAAGCCTCGGTCCCGCGGCGAATCTCAAGATAGACGCGTCCGCCCGGCGCCTCCTTCGACTCCCCGCTGCGCGCGATCGCCTCGCCCGCGCGGACGTCGGAACCTTTGGCCTTCAGGATCTCCCCGAGGCCGCCGTAGACGCTGAGGAATCCCCCTCCGTGATCGAGGATCACGACGCGCCCGTAGGAGCGGAAGGGGCCGGCGAAGATCAGGCGCCCGGGCGAGACGGCCGCGACCGGCGCGGCAGCCTCGGAACCGATCAGTATCCCTTGGTGGACCGTCCAGGTCCCCAGCTCCGGGTCCTTCTCTCGCCCGAAGGCGCGCAGGACCTTCCCCTCCAGCGGCCAGGGAAGCGAATGCCTGGCGATCTCCAGCGTGGCGGCCGGGCCGGCCTTGCGCCAGCGGCCCGCCTGCGCGATGCGGTCGAGCAGGGAGTTCATCGCCTTGGCCGACTCCTCCAGCTCCTTGGCGCGGCGCGCGGCCGCGGCGATCTTCGCCTGGGCATTCTCCAGCTCGGCCTTCTTGGCCTCGTACTCCTGGCGCCAGCCCTCGCGCGCCCGCTGCGCCTTGCGCCGCGTCTCGGACAGCTCCGTCGCGCGGCGCCGGGCGGCGACCTCGTCTTCCTCCGTCTTGCGCTTGAAGCCCTGCAGGCCGCGCAGATGGCCGGCTTTCTCGAGGATCGCGGCGCGGCGGAACTCGTCCGTCCAGAG
>MGUL01000178.1:10358-11777 GCA_001800005.1 Elusimicrobia bacterium RBG_16_66_12
CAGGGAATCGGCGTCCTGGCTCCTCAGTCGGGAGACGTCCCGGCCCAGGTCCTTCTCCGCCGCCTTGAGCTCATCCAATTCGGCGAGCGCGCGCCGCAGTTCGCTCTGGATGCGCGCGAGCTCTTTCTTCTGCTTGGCCTGGGCGGAAGCGGAGACCGCCGAGAAGGACGCCAATCCGGCCAGGATCAGGACTCGCAGCGCCATAAGGACAGGGACCAGCCGAGGGCCGCGCAGACGGCGATGACCGCGGCCTGGGTCCAAAGCGGGGGCCAGTCCCAGAGGATGCCGTCCCGGTGAAGGGGCCAGGCCGCGAGGACCGAGAGGGCGAGGCCGAGCGCGCCGCCGGCGGCCCCGGCCGCGCCGAGGGCGGGCTCTCCGCGGCGGACCGGAACGCGCAGGGAAGCGGCCAGGGCCCAAAGGACGAGGGCCGCCGCCGCGCAGAAGAGCGAGCTCAGGACCAGCCGCATCCAATGGCCGTAGAGGCGGGCGCGCAGGATGGCCTGCAGTTGGGCGGACTTCCAGCGCACGTCGGACCAATCGGCGAGGCCCTGGACCGAGTCGATCCAGGCGACGAGGCGCGGCAGGGCCTCGGCCGTCGGCGTCACCTCGAAGGAGCCGGGCAGGGGGTTGTCTCCGACCAGGGCCACCGCGTCCACCATTTCCGGGTCCTCGCGCTTGAGGGCCGCCAACGCCTCGTCGGGGGACACGTAGCGCGCCTGGGCCGCCTCGGGCTGGGCGCGCAGCTTCTCCTCCAAGACCTTGAGGCGGGCGGGCGCGGCCTGGCCTTCCACGGCCTCCGCGCGAAGGAAGAACACGACGCGGAAATCATCGCGCAGCGCGGCCTCCAAACGCCGGCACTGCCGTTCGACGAGGTTGAGCGTCTGCGCCGCGAGCGCCGCGGACGCGGAGAACGCGAGCACCCAGGCGAGTCGGGATTTGTCGGCCATCAGGCGCATTCTACGAAATGCCGCCGCTCAGCGGTAGGGGACGAAGACGGACAGCGCGCGGCCGACCGCGCGGCGAAGGATCGGAAGCGCCATCGCGAGCGTCAGCAGCAGCAGCCACAGCCCCTTCTCCGCCATGAAGCGCGCGAAACCGAGGATTCGCGAGGGGCGCTCCGGCGCGGCCAGCAGCGGCGCCGGCGAAGACGAGAGCGGCGTGATCGTGATCACCTCGGGACGGCCCATCGCCTTGGAGAGGCGCGAGAGGGGCAGGAGCCCCGCGATCACGGCCGCCGCGCGGCCGTCGGGCGCGGTCTCGAGCCCGACCACGCGGGTCAGCCGGAACCCGGCCGTCGAAGCCAGGGCGCGCACGCCGGCGTCCACGGCTTCCCGCGCCCGGGAGGAATCCTCCAGCCTCAGCCCCACCAGGAATTCTCCGGTGATCTCGCGCGCCGGAGAGGGCCGGGGGCTCGTCTCC
>MGUL01000179.1:0-6899 GCA_001800005.1 Elusimicrobia bacterium RBG_16_66_12
GGCCGAGGTCATCCTGATCGATGCAGGCAAGGAGGGGACCTCCCCGCTCGAAGGAGCGGATCATCCGTCGGTCACGACGGTCAAGATGGCCCAGTCGGCCGGTTTTGGAGCGCTGAAGGCTGCCGGTGTTCGGCGAGCGAGGGGGTCCATCGTCATCTTCCTTGAAGACCATGCTGAGGCGCGCCCGGGCTGGCTGCAGGCGGCCTTGGAGGCAGCCAGCGGCCCTTGGGCAGCCATCGGCGCCGAGGTTCACAATGCCAACGCGGGGGTCGGCCTGAGTGATAGCATCGTCGAGATCATTTACGGGCTCTGGGCTCCGCCCATGCAGCGCGGTGAAGCCACGATCCTGGCGGGCAACAACACGATCTACCGCAAGGGTGTGTTGCAGGCTTATGATGGACAGCTTGACGAGCTGCTGCTCAGCGACACCGTCCTACAATCGAAGCTCGCCGCGGACGGCCACAGGCTCCTTACCGATCCCAAGGTGTCCATATCCCATCGCAACCCAACCACCCTGCGAAGCGGAGTCACGGCCGAGTTCTATTACCACTGGTGCTTCGGCGCGGTGAGAGCCAGATTCTTTCATTGGACGAGCTGGCACAGATTCCGCTATCTGATCCTGAGTCCGCTGATACCCTGGATCCGACTGTGGCGGCTTGCGAAGCAGCTCCTTGCTCGCCGGCAGTTGTCGAGCGCCTCCTTCCTTCTGACAATCCTGACTGCCATCGTCCTGCTGCATGCGGCGGTGATCGGGCAGGCGCTGGGCATCGTCCTGGGTCTGGGCGGTGGCCTGGAGCGCTTCACCCGGTTTGAATTGAATGGCCCCCGCCCACTTCAATCCGACTGACCTCGCCCGGGTGTATGGCTAGAGTTTCCGTTCTACTGCCGGCTTACAACGCCCAGGCCACTTTGGAGCGCTGCCTGGCTCAGCTTGCAGGCCAGAGCTACAGGGATTGGGAGGCCATTCTGATTGACAGCAGCCCGGGGACCGAGTGTGAGCAGATCGTGCGCAGCAGCTTTCCTCACATCAGGCTGATTCGATCGGGCCGCCGACTGCTCCCCCATGAGGCACTCAATCTGGGGGTTCAGGTCGCCAAGGGGGAGCTACTGGCCTTCATCGACCCGGATGCCTACCCGAGGGAGGACTGGCTGGCGCGCCTCGTCGGGGCCCACGATGCCTGGGGAGGGGTGATTATCGGGGGAGTGGCCTGCTACGGCAGCCGCTGGGTAGACCTCGGCGCACACCTATGCAAGTTCGACAAGTGGCTCCCCTTCAGTGCGGCGCGGTTGCTCGAGGAAGGACCGACGGTCAACTATCTTCTGCCTCGGGCGCTCTTCGATCTTCACGGCCCATTTGACGCCGGGAGCAGACACGCGGACACGCACCTGTCATGGCGTCTCCGGGCCGCGGGGATACCTATCCGTCTGGAGCCATCTGCCGTTGTCGAACATCACCACTTGCACAGCTGGGGCAGCTTGCTGGTTGAGCGACTCGCCCGTGGAGAAGGATTCGGAAGGGCCAGGCTTCAGTGGGAGCCGGTGCCGCGCTCAAGGTTGGCCTGGATCCTGGCCGCCAGCTTGCTGCCCTTGCGGCTGCTCTCGCAGCTTGGGCGAGTCTGGAAGAACGCCCGCAGCGCCGGCATGTCCTGGACGTTCGTGCTGAGTTTCCCCGTTCTGTGCAGCGGGCTGTACGCCTGGCTGCTGGGGGAAAGCGTCATCTACCTCCGACACCTCCTTCGGGGGAGGAGTCGGCCGGAGTGAGGATTCTGCTGCTGGTTCAGGATCCGCTGGGATCGGGGGCCAACTTCACGCGAGCGGAGAGCCTGGGCAAGGAGTTCGAGCGGCTAGGGCACGAGGTGTGGCTCGCAGGCCCCCCGGGACGCTCCGACATTACGCCCGGACGGGACCGCGCAAGCGGTATTCGCTGGCTGAGCCCACCAGGCTTGGGGCGAAGGCTCTTGCTTCCGGCGGCCTTCAGCCCCTGGATTCTCTTCGGAATACTGGGAAGGGTCCGAGCCCTCCATCCGCAGATTGTCCACAGCTTCGGACATCGACCCGCCGCATCGATCCCGGCCCGGTTCCTCCAGAGGCGGCAGCACATCAGGCACGTGGCCGATTGGTCCGATTGGTGGGGAGCGGGGGGCATCGCAGCCGAGCGGTCATGGCTTGGCCGGAGAACGGTGGGCGCCCTGGACGAGGTCCTCGAACGGTGGAGCCGCGTGACGGCCGACGGGCTTTCCGTCGCGACCCGCCATCTGGCGGCGATGGCGAGGAGTTGGGGAATCGGCGATGAGCGGATCCTGCTGCTCCCCGGCGGGGCGAGAATCGACGAGATACACCCCCTCCCGCAAGAAGCCGCACGGCGGAAGCACGGCTTGGATCTGGGAGATCGCATTCTGGTGCATGCGGGACAATCCGCCTTCGATCTGCCCTTCACGATGGACTGCTTTGCCGAGGTTGCCAGGCAGGAGCCGCGTGCCAAACTCATGGTCATTGGAGACAACCGAGGGCTCTCCCTGCTTGCAGGCAGACAGCGGGGGGTCCAAGATCGCGTGATTCCTTTCCGACACGTCCCTTACAGCCACCTCGGGGAGTTGCTGGCCTGCGGCGACGTGATGCTGGTCCCCTTCGCCAATCTGGGACTGAATCTTGGTCGATTCCCCAACCGCCTGGGAGACTACTTCGCCGCGGGCCGACCGGTGGTCACGAACACTACCGGCGACCTGGGCCGTCTGTTCGAAGAGAACGCGATCGGCCTGGCGGCTGAGGCAACCCCACAAGCAACCGCACAGGCCGTCCTGCGGGTGCTTTCGGACCCCGCGCTTGCGGCGGACCTGGGCGGGCGCGGTCGTCGGTTTGCCGAGCAACGAATGGCCTGGCCGATTGTTGCGGGCGAGGTCCTGGCATTCTACGATCGTCTCCCGCGCGGAGTAGAATAGGCCCAGTGAGCCATCCTGGCGGACTAGGTTCCGGAGCCTCGGGGGGCGCCTTGTGAGCCGTCGCATCGCACCGCTTTCCATCATCCTGTTCTTCGCTGACCTAGGCCTGGTTCCCGTTGGGTTGTTCCTGGCCACCTGGCTGCGCATGACCCTTCCTTTCGGCCAAGCCCTCGCCGATCCGGATGCCAAAGTGCCGCTGGTTGTTTACGGCCTGAGCGTCCTTTGCTGGGGAGTCGGCCTGGCAGTCAGCGGCGCGTATCATCCCCAGCGGTCGCTGCGCTGGTTCAACGAGGGTTGGCGGGTCCTCTCGGGAGCGCTGCTGGCTACAGCCCTGATGGCCGGGTTCCTCTTCCTGACCTACCGCCAACTATCGCGGCTGCAGTTCGTCTACTTCTTCGCCATAGCCACGGGCATGCTGCTCACGTATCGGGCAGCCTTGCGGGCCTATTACCGGGCCAGGGGGAGGGTGCGCCCCGGCGGATGGAATAGAGTGCTGATTGTCGGTGCGGGGGAACTTGGGGCGCGGGTGGGGAGACTGCTGATGGATCACAGCCGCTGGGGTTTCGGCCCCCTCGGCTATCTGGATGACAATCCTGCCAAGCAGGGCCAGCGCATTGAGGGGATGCCGGTCCTTGGCACGACCGACCAGCTTCGGGAGGTCGTTGAGCGAGCTGGGGCGGACGAGGTCTGGATCGCGCTACCGGCTCGAGCGTATGAGCGGCTGGAGAAGGTCGTGGCGGCCCTGGAGCGCCACCCCGTGCGGATCAAGGTCGTGCCCGACTACTTCTCGTTGGCGTTGGTGAGAGCAGAAGCGGAGATTCTCGGAGGCATACCGATCATCGGGTTGCGCGATCCGCTGGTTGAGGGCTTTCCACGGCTGGTCAAGCGCATCTTTGACTTGGTGGTCACCCTGCTTCTGCTGATCCCCGCCGCACCGCTCATGGGTTTGATCGCCCTCTTGATCCGTCTGGACTCCGGGGCACCCAGCGTGCTGCGCCAGCAGCGAGTTGGCGAAAACGGGCGCCTCTTTCCGATGCGTAAATTCAGGACCATGCTCAAGGATGCCGAGGGGGGCGGCGCGGACTTGACGGCGGTGGACCAGGCCGGGGAGGTCATTCACAAACGGAAGGATGATCCCAGGGTCACCAGGATTGGGCGGCTCCTCCGTCGCTACAGCCTGGACGAACTGCCCCAGCTGATCAATGTGCTTAAGGGCGACATGAGTCTGGTGGGCCCGCGGCCAGAGATGCCATGGCTGGTTGACCGTTACGAGGCCTGGCAGCGCAAGCGCTTTGCCGTGCCCCAAGGCCTCACCGGGTGGTGGCAAATCAATGGACGCAGCGACAAGCCCATGCACCTGAATACACAGGATGATCTGTTCTACGTCTACAACTACTCACTGCTGCTGGACCTCTGGATCCTCCTGAGGACACCCTTCGCCGTGTTACGCGGCAAGGGGGCGTTCTAGGCATGGATACCGCTGCCGATTCGCTTCGAACTGGACCGGTTCGGCGGTGCCAAGGGGAAGAGCCGTGAGCGTCGAGTTCGGGGTCTCCACACTCATCGTAGCTGCAATCGCGGCGGCGCTCACCTTGCTCCTGGGCTGGAAGCGGCCGTTCCTCGCTCTCTCCGCCTTGATTCTGCTGATTCCGTTCCGTGATTTCAGCACTCGCTGGATGAACGTGCATTCAGGGCTGAGCGTGCCACTGGTCACGGCCGTCGGCCGCTGGTGGTTTGCGGTGATCGCTGCGCTGTTGGCGCTCGCCGTGGTGCGCTGGATCGTTGGCCTCTGGCGTGAGCGCAGAAGGCCGCAGCTCAAGTCGGTAGACGCGTTGGTCGCCCTGGTTCTCCTTGTGGGGACCATCCACACCCTGGCCTCGCCGCAGTTCAACGCCGCGGTCACATCGTTCCGAGGCTACGTCCAACCGTTGGCGGTGTATTTCCTGGGCCGCGCCATCCGGCCGGACCGGCGAGAACTCCGCTGGCTGCTCGTGCTCTGGCTCGTCGCCGGCCTGATCATGGGGGTATTCGCCCTCAGGCAAGCGACGACTTGGACCGATGCCGACTATCGGGCAGAGGGCTATATCCGGCAGGACGGAGATCTGGTCGTCCCGCCGGCGTATCTTGCGGGACAGCGCTACCTGAGGCCGGCGTCCACGGTGAGTGGACCGAATGAGCTCGGCCTGGATATGGTCATCCTGCTGATCATGGCGGCCGTGTGGCTGAGCGCAGAGCGCAAGTCAGTCCTTCCGCTGGCAGCCTCGGCGCTGGTGTTCACGGGCGCCATGGGGGCCAGCCTATCCCGGAGCGGCTTCTTGAGCCTGGTCGTCGGCCTGGCGACAGTCGTGGTTCTCCATTGGCGGCGCCTGCGCTCCTGGATTGCTTCAGCAACTTCGCGCGCCAGGCTGGGAATGCTCCTTGGCGGAGGGGCGGGAATCGCAGTTGTCATTCTGGTCCTGGGGAGATTCGGGATCATTGGCATGGTGACCGACACAATCGTCTCATTGACCGGGGAGTATCACTTCCTGGATTCCATGGATACGATCCGCTATCTGGCTCGGCAGCCGTGGGGCGTCGGCATGGGACTCGTCGAGCCCAAAGGCGCGCTGCTGCTGATTGAAGCGGGCGGAGGCTCTCACGTGGAAGGCTCCATCTTCCAGATCGCCATGGAAATGGGCGTGTGGGGGCTGGCGGCCTGGCTCGCATTCTGGGCTGCCGCATTGGCCCGGATCTACCGCAACTGGCACCGGCTGCAGACCCCCGAGTTGCGAGTCGTTGCGGGAACCGCATTTGCCGGGTGGCTCGGCAGCCTGATCGCGTTCCTGTTCCTTCCACTGATGCAGAGCATCAGCCTCATGGTCTGGCTGTGGTTCCTGCTCGGAGCGGGGTATCAGAGCGACCAGTTTGAGGCCGCTTGGCATGGGGCCGAGGCCGCCCGCTCTCCGAGCTGACATGGCCTCGCCGGCGCATCCCGAAAGCACGCCCCCGGCAGTATCCATCATCGTTCCTTGCTACAACGAAGAGGGCACCATCGGCGGACTGTTGACCGCCATCGGCGCCCAGACCTTTCCCTCCCACAATGTGGAAGTGGTCATCGCCGACGGGCAGTCCACCGACGGGACACGCAAGGCGATCGAGGACTTCGCCGCCAGCCGGCCCGATCTGCACCTTACGTTGGTGGACAATCCGAGCCGTTCCATCCCGGCCGCGCTCAACCGGGCGATTGCCGCGTCGCAGGCGCCCGTCGTCATCCGCCTGGATGCACACGCAGTCCCCGAGCGCACCTACATCGAACGCTGCCTGGAGGCACTGGAGCGCACCCAGGCGGCCAACGTGGGCGGCCTATGGGAGATCAAGCCGGGCCGGGACACCTGGATCGGACGGGCCATCGCAGCCGCCGCGGCCCACCCACTGGGGGCCGGCGACGCCCGCTACCGCACCAGCGGCGCCGAGGGTCCGGTCGACACGGTGCCCTTTGGCGCCTATCCCCGGGAGTGGCTCGACCGCGTCGGACGTTTCAACGAGGACCTACTCACCAACGAAGACTATGAGTACAACGAGCGCATCCGCCGCCTGGGTGGGGTAGTCTGGTTCGATCCGGCGATCCGGTCCGCCTACTTCGCTCGGGGGAGCCTGCCGGCGCTGTCTCGCCAGTACGCACGCTATGGGTTCTGGAAGGCCCGAATGCTGCTGCGATATCCCGCTTCCCTGAGACTGCGCCAGTCGCTTCCGCCGGTCTTCGTTATCAGCACACTCGGGCTGCTGATCAGCATGCCCTTCGTCCCGATTGCTCGGGCGGCCCTGGCGGTAGAATGGGGCGCCTATGCCGCGCTCCTGCTGTCCACCGCGTTGGTGCAAGGCGTTCGCCGCCGTTCGGCACCCATGCTGGTCGGCTTCCCGCTTGCCGTCGCCGCCATGCACCTCAGCTGGGGGAGCTCCTTCTGGTGGGGGCTTTTGACC
>MGUL01000179.1:6931-7257 GCA_001800005.1 Elusimicrobia bacterium RBG_16_66_12
CCCAAGCGCTGACCCTTGTGCCAGTATTGTTCTTCTTCGCGCTGGTTTTCTATGTGCTGGCGCGGAAGTTCGGATTCCCCGTTCTGGCCGGCACTCTTTTGGCGCTGCTGCTCCACGAGTGGTTGATCCGCTGGCTCACCTTCCTGCTCAAGGCCCCGGCCCTGATGGTCACCGCGGCTTCGCTCTGGAAGGACGGCGCGCTGATCGGGCTGGGAGTGGTCTGGCTTCAGCGGTCGTTCGCACAGATACGACAGAGCGGGACCTCCCCGCTGCGGAAGCGGGTCGGTCTCCTGGACGGCCTGTTGGCAGCCCTTGTGGCGCTTGGG
>MGUL01000180.1:0-1590 GCA_001800005.1 Elusimicrobia bacterium RBG_16_66_12
GGGCGCGCGCTGGGACGGCGCATGGGGTCGGCATGGATGGAACGTTGTCTCAAGGATGTCGGAGCCCTGGCTGGGATGCCCGACCAGGCTTTCCAGCATCTTCCTTCCCGGGCGCGGCTCCGTTTGGGGCTTGGCGCTCTTCGCCGCGTTCTAAGCCAACTCGCGACCATGCAGGCCGACCTCCTCGCCGACGATGAGCGGCTCGTCTTTTCGGTCGCAAGATGTCCTTTCTGCGAGGGCCGGACTCTCGAAACCTCGGGGTGCACGCCTCTGGTCGGACTCGTCGAGGCGGCGATCCGCGTTGCGGCGCCCGACGTCCATCTGATCCCGGAAGAGACGGGCTGCCGCGCGACGGGGAACGCGGCGTGCGAGGTGACCGTCGTGCTCCCTCAGGGCCCGTCGTAAGGGCGCCCCATCCGAGGCGCACCATGCCGTCGCCCTCCGTCACCGTCGTCATCCCCACCTACAACGAAGTCGATAACCTCGAGCCCCTCACGACTCAGCTGTGGTCGCTGCCGATCCCGGATCTGCGAATCCTGATCGTGGACGACGGCTCCCCCGATGGCACCGGCGAGAAGGCCGACGCCCTGGCACGGTCTCACCCCGGACGCCTCGACGTCCTGCATCGGACTGGCAAGCTCGGACTGGGCACCGCCTACGTGGCCGGTTTCGAACATGCGCTGAGGCAGGGAGGCGACATCATTGTCCAGATGGACGCGGACTTCTCGCACTCGCCGGCCTATCTTCCGGCCTTTGTCAAGGCATTGGAGAACGCCGATGCGGTGTTCGGCTCCCGCTACGTCCCAGGAGGCCGCCTGGATGCGCGTTGGGGCCTGGCCCGCCAGGCGCTTTCGCGATACGGCAATGTCTACGCGCGCACGATCTTGGGATTGAGGATCCGCGACGTCACCGGGGGTTTCCGCGTCTGGAGGCAGTCGACGCTATCCACTATGCCGCTCGATCGGATTCGGTCGAACGGATACGTCTTCCAAGTGGAGATGGCCTATGTGGCCAGCCGCCTTGGCTTCCGTATCGTCGAGAGGCCGATCTACTTCGAGGATCGGCGCATCGGGCGGTCGAAGATGTCCTTCAGGATCCAATTGGAAGCCGCCCTGCGCGTCTGGCAGGTCCTCGCCTCCCATCGGCGAGTGCGGCGGCGCTAGACCTCTCGCCAAGCGGCTTGCTGAAGAAAAGGCGCGACTCGCTTCACCCCCCCACCCCTACCCTCGCGCAGCAGCCCGTACCGAAGCGGAGAGCCTCCCCCGGCGGGCAAGTGTCTCGACGCGAGAGAGTCAAATCGTGGGAGGGGTTAGGTTTTCAAGGAGACGGAGGGCCTTTGGCCCCCGTCTCCTTGAGTTTCTCTACCCCGCCACACCCCTCCTTGGCATAGGCAGCTTTCAGGCGGAGAGGCCTTACGGGCTGCTACTCGAGGGGCAGGGGGTGAGGGAGAAGACATCTTTCCGTAACCTGCTAGCTGATCAGACCCCAGCTTTCGGCCAGCCTCCGCCAATCCGACAAACCCAGGGTTTCCGCCCGCGCGGAAGGATCGATGCCTGCTGCTGTCAGCCGGTTCTCGACGTCTGCCGGCTC
>MGUL01000180.1:1613-4065 GCA_001800005.1 Elusimicrobia bacterium RBG_16_66_12
CGTTGCGCAGCTTCTTCCTTCGCTGAGAAAAGCCCGCCCGGGCGAGGCGGAAGATCGGGCCGATGAGATCGGGCGGGACAACGGCGCGGGGATGCAGTTCCACCCGCAAAATAGCCGAGTCCACATCCGGCGGAGGCAAGAAGCTCCCGGCAGGGATGCGGCCCACGATGGACGGAACTCCGTACATCTGCACACTTAAGGCCAACAGGCTCATGTCCCCTGGACCTGAGGTGACGCGTTCGGCGACTTCTTGTTGAATGGTGAGGACGAGTCGATCCGGGGTCGGCTTTCGCTCGAGGAAACGCCGCAGCAGGAGCGAGGTGATCTGGTAGGGGATGTTCGCCACGACTCGGTATGGGCGTCCCCCCAGCAGCCCCGGGAGATCCACCTCGAGAATATCCCCCGAGACGAGCTGCACGTTGGGATGCGCCTGGACGGCTTCTTGCAGGGGTTGAAAAAGGCGGCGGTCGTACTCGACGGCGATGACGTCCTTGGCGTGTGCCGCCAGGAGAACAGTCAGCGCACCGAGCCCGGCGCCGATCTCGAGGACCGTCTCAACGCCCGACAGCCCGGCGGCCGCCACTACCCGCCCCAGGGCGGCCGGCTCGACCAGGAAATGCTGGCCGAGCCTCTTGTCCGGGCGCAACCTGTACTTCCGCAGCAGCTCGGTGTGGACTCGACGGGGGTCTTCGATCGAGGTCGCCTCTTCTCTAGCCGCCGGGAGAACGGCCGTCGCTACGGACAGCTGGGTTGATCGGGTTCGGTGGGCCAGGTGCCGGCGACGAACTCGGCGATCAAGGCGCGCACGGCCTCCATGTCGGCTTTCAGGATGAACGAGCCCTGGTCGTTCCGCCCGGGGACAAGAAGCTCCTCCGGGATGCTGGCGAAGCGAAGGTTCTCCGGCCGCAGGTACGGGCCCAGGCACGCCAGCTGGCCGAGCTGCGCCAGGCTGAGGTCGGTGAGGATCGCGTCTTGGAGGGACCCGATGATTCCGGGGATCCGCGGCAGGACGTCCGGGCTGAGGAGTTTCTGCTTCAAGGCGCACAGCACCATGGTCTGGCGGTCATCGCGCTTGAAAGCATTGTCCACCTTGCGGATTCGGGAAAAGCGCAGGGCCGTCTCGCCGCTCATGTGGTGATTCCCTCTCGGGAAGTACCCCATGTCCTCCGTCTTGTCATCCACCGGGCGGCCGTCGACAGGCTCCGCCAGGTAGATATCGATCCCGCCGACCGCATCGACGATCTTGACGAAGGTGCGCATGTTGACGGCAGCGTAGTAGTCCACCCGAAGAGCGAAGTTGGCGTCCAGTGTGCGCGCTAGCAAACCTGGCCCCAACCCAGGCCCATCGTAGTATCCCATTCCGGGATTGCCATACAGGTACGCCTGGTTCAGCTTGCCGTGGGTGATGCCGTAGTGGTCGGAGATCTCCGGGATTTCCACCCAGATGTCCCGCGGAAGCGAGAGGACCGACACCGCCGGCGTGAGGAAGTCGACACGTGCGACGCGGATGACGTCAGCCAGGCCATACAGGTAGTTGTTCTCGCGGTTGTCGGCGCCGATCCCCAGGACCATCATCGACGGCGGGCCCCCGCACAGCGGCGCCGGCGTGCTGGTCCCGGTGGGCATAGGGACCGCAGCCGCCGCCGTAGCGGAGATCGGGGTCCACACCGGGGGCTCGGTCGCGGTCAGGGTGGGCAATTCGAGCCCCGGGCCCAGAGGACGCGTGACGGCGTCGTAGGCGCGGGACCAGGTGAGGGCGATCAGCACGAGAGCGGCCGCGCCAACGGCCAGGAGCGCGAGGCGCCGCCTGGGGACAGAGGTTCTCAAGGGATTCGCTCAGGGCGGAGGAATGAAGTCCGTGGATGGGCGAAGGGCGTCATGCAGCCCGGGATTGTAACATGCGCCCCTCCCGGATCGCATGGTATGATGTCTCGCCTCCGTCCCCGCGGCCTCAGGGCCGGCGTGACCAGATCCAGCGATTCGTCCGTGCGCTCCAAAGGCAAAGTCAGCCGCGTCGTCACCACCGCCGGCCTCGGCTTGCTCGCGTCCGCGGCCGCGGCCGCGGCGTGGGCGTGGTTCGTCGCCGGGCGCCTCCCCCTTTCGGTTCCCTCGATCATCGGACTCTCGCTCGTGGCCCTTGCCCAGGCCGTGATGACATCGGGCCTCGCGGCCGCCCTGACGATGGGGGTCCCACCCGATCGAGCCGCGAAGGGCTTGCGGGGCGCGTTTGCCCTGTCCTTGGCGTGGGGGGTCTTCTCGGCGTGGGGACAGCCCTTACTTTCGGCGGCCGCCTTCGTCATCGCGGCCGGCTTGGGAGCGTTCGCCGGGGGACTGTGGATGACCGGGCGCACGGCTTCGCTGTGGGAGGACAACTATCCGCCGGGCACCGAAACGGCCCGGCGGGTACTGGAGCACCACGAATTCCGCCTCGGTCGCCTCCCTCCCCAGCCCG
>MGUL01000180.1:4106-6313 GCA_001800005.1 Elusimicrobia bacterium RBG_16_66_12
TCACCCTTCCGCTCGCGATTCTGGTGTGCCTGGCCGTATGGCTGGAAGATCCGGGCCCGCTGTTCTTCGTCAAGAACTCCGTCGGCCGAGGCGGCCGCAACTTCCGGCAGTGGAAGATACGCACGATGGTGCGATCGGCCGAGGAAGGCACGGGCCCGGTGCTGGCTCGGGAGTCGGATGAACGCGTCTTGCGAACCGGCCGCTGGCTGCGCCGGACGGCGCTGGACGAACTCCCCCAGCTTCTCAACATCCTTCAGGGATCCATGAGCTTCGTCGGGCCCCGCCCGCAGAGGACCGTGCTCGTCGATCAATACTTGCAGGCGATTCCCGAGTACGCCGACCGGCATCGCCTCGCTCCCGGGTTGGCCGGCCTGGCGCAAATCGCCGGCGACTACTACCTGACGCCGCGCCAGAAGCTGCGCTACGACCGCCTTTATGTTGCCCATGCCGGACTCGGCTTCGACCTCAAGCTGATCGCCATCGCTTGCGCCGTCGTGTTCTGGCTGCGCTGGGATCCGAATTGGGACGGCCGGGTGCCCCGGGCCTGGATCCGCTGGCCGAAGCGACGCCGTTCCTGAGGACAACTCGGCGGGTCGATCTAAGATCCTGGCCGTCTCGCCCCGGCGGGCCGCTATTCCCATTCGGAGAACCCGTACGGGGCTCCCCGACAGGACACCGGGACGGTGCGCCGCCCGAACGGGGTGATCATGCAGGCTCCTCCGAGTTGTTAGGCGGCGCCCCCGCGTTGTTCCCTTCTCTTGTAAGTTGGTTCGATCCCACGCGGGCGAAGCATCGGTATGAGCCGAATTCCGGAGCCGACGGCCGGTGGGTCAAGCTATTTCAGATGCTGGGGAGAACCTCGTCCGTCTGCGGGCTTGGGTGGCAGCTCATTCCAAGGCTCTTGCCAGCTGGTCACACGGGCCAATCCTTCCGTCAACCGATCAACCGAGCGGCACTACAGCTCGCTCGGGCCCGACCCGCGGGCGGCTCTCCGTGGGATACTTGGCTCAAGCTGACCGGGCGGCCCACCCCGAGGGCGTTGGGCGACAACAAGGGCCTGTCGCTCGACTGTCATCAACCCCAATCAGGAGATTGAAATGACAAAGGCCTTGCGCACCTTGCTGTTTCTCATTTGTGCCATAGAGTTCTTCTTCGCCCTCGCCTTCTTCCTTCAATGGCCGGTGGCCATGAACTTGTGGCCATTCTTAGGAACAACGCCCCTTACATTCGTCTTCGTCTCGTCGATCTTCGCGGCGGCAGCGGCACCGACTCTGTGGGTCGCTATCTCCCAAAACTATGGTGCTCTGGCAGGGATCGGTCTCGATTACTTCGCGGTCCTGGCGCCTTTGTCCGTCCTCTCGTTTCGGCTTGGTGCGAGCAGCGGCAATCCTCAGATGACCGCATTTGGGTTGGCGTGCGTGCTCGGAGCACTCTTCGGGGTGGGCATCTTCCTATGGAGCGTTCGCATCCGTATGGACATCACGCTTCCAATGCCGAGGCCCGTGCGGTGGTCATTCGCGGTCTTCATCATTGGCCTGTTGTTTGTAGGCGTAGGGTTGATCTTGAATATGCCCAATGTGATCCCCTGGACGGTCACACCAGAACTGTCGGGAGTCATTGGCTGGACATTCCTGGGTGCGGCCAGCTATTTCGTCTATGCCCTCCTGCGGCCAAGTTGGCTGAATTCAGCTGGCCAACTCATTGGCTTTCTTGCCTACGATGTCGTCTTGATTGTGCCGTTCCTGACGCGGCTGCCTACGACAGTGCCTGAGTTCCGGGTCAGTCTCACCGTTTATACGGCAGTCCTCATCTACAGCGGGTTGTTGGCGATCTACTACCTGTTCCTTCATAAGCCGACTCGTCTGTTGACTAAGGGGTCCTGAAACGGGGGATTCCGCGACGGTGAGCGGCGGCAAGATGCACAACAGCCTCGAGTCTGGACCGCGGCAGCGCAGCGTCCTGGAAGGAAGCACCTCCGTGGGTCTTCGCAAGCCCGGCGTGCAAGACAAGTGTTCGCTTAGCGCGGCTGGGCGGGCCGGTCGAAGATCCCGGCCATCTCGGTGCGCGGCCCGAACGGGGTGATCTTCCAGGATTCACCGAAGTCATTCGGCAGCAGGACAGGACGGTGACGGCTCGAGAATGTGGGGTCGTCGGCGCCGATAGGCTACTTGTTGCCAATGGACCTGTGCGGACGGTTGACGCTGGTA
>MGUL01000181.1:0-778 GCA_001800005.1 Elusimicrobia bacterium RBG_16_66_12
GCCTCGCGGCGGATGAAGGCGACCTTCAAGGCGTGGAGCGTCGGGCTGTGCCCCATCGGCTCGCGGTAGTTGCGCTCCAGCTTGGGCAGGGTGTCCGGGTTGCCTTTCTTGTCGACCAGGCGGTAGTGGTCGTCTCCGACCATGTACCAGGCCTCGATGCCCTGCCGGCGGTTGAGGGCGAGGAGACGGAAGATGTTGGTCTCGCCGTCGAGCGTCGTGCCCACGGCGATGGGGGAGTACTCGAAGAAGGGCGCGAAGATGTCCAGGACTTCCCGGCCCATCGGGTGGCGCTGGGCGACGGGGGTCATCGCGGGCTTGCGCGGA
Source organism: Elusimicrobia bacterium RBG_16_66_12 (assembly GCA_001800005.1). Classification (GTDB taxonomy): domain Bacteria; phylum Elusimicrobiota; class Elusimicrobia; order UBA1565; family UBA9628; genus GWA2-66-18. The sequence continues at coordinate 325 of MGUL01000181.1, forward strand.
TCGTCGCCGGCCAGGACGAAGACCACCTTGTCCACGCCCAACTCGCCGACGGCGCGCAGCGCGATGAGCAGGTGCCCCCACTGGAACGGATCGGCGGCCACGGGGTAGACGCCGATGCGCGTATGGCGGGCGGAGGAGGGGATCTCGGGGTCGGATTCGGAGAGGCGGATCTTCGCGGAAGCGTCGATCTCTCCCCGGTCGAGGCGGGCCTGGATACTCATCAGGGCCTTGTCGGCCTCGCGGGCCACGGTCTTGAGGAGCTCGGACTCGGGGTTCGAGTAGTCGCGGGCGGCGGCGAGGAGCTGGGAGCGCACCCGGGCGCGGACCCCCGCCGTCGGCGAGCCTTCGGGCAGGGCATACTCGACGTCCAGGTCCCGGAAGAGCGAGGTCAGACGTTCCGGGAGGGGGTAATCCTCGTTGGCGGCGGCGGAGATGGGGAGCGCCGCGGCCGAGA
>MGUL01000181.1:819-1519 GCA_001800005.1 Elusimicrobia bacterium RBG_16_66_12
CTCATGCTCGTATTAGACCACAGAAAGCCCCTCTTCCCAAGTGTCCTAGGGCCTGCCCCGCCGCAGGCCTAAGGACCCGCTGTCAGTTCGCTGATCTCGCGAATTAGCTTTTTCAGCTTACCGGGGCTATAGTCCCTTCGTGGGACGCGCTCGCTTCTTCGCCGTGTTCATCCTCCTTGCCGCGCCGGCCGCGGGCGGCCCGACCGGTCCCGTGGATTCCCATGCCGCGCGCGCCACGGGCTTTCCGGGCGCCTACCTCGCAACCGTCTCCCTCTCGCTGGCCGCCGACCCGCTCTACGGCTCGCGCCTGCTCGACGGCGTGGAGATGCACCTGCGCTCCGTGAGCGCCATGACCGTCCCCTCCGCGGTTTCCGACTATCTGGAGAACTTCGTGATGAGCGCGCTGGGCGGAGGGCGCGAAGCGTCGGACCGTCTGGCCGCGAAGCTCGGCCGGGAGCCGATGGACACGGTCAAGGCCTCCGCCCTTCTGGTCGCCAACGCGTTGGCCCGGCCGGACCAATTCCGCGAGGTGCTCGACGGCCTGGAGACGATCAAGCCCGGCCTGGGCAGGCATGCGGCCCAGCTCTTGCGCGAAGCAAAGGGCGCCGGCGACAAGCAGCTCATCAAGACCCTGCGCGCCGCGGGCGAGGTCTCGCCCCGCGGCAGGCTGCTCGCCTACGGCCCGAACGGGCGGCTGGCC
>MGUL01000181.1:1641-1959 GCA_001800005.1 Elusimicrobia bacterium RBG_16_66_12
CTCGACTAGGGCCGTTGAGCTGCGCGGCGCGAATCTGGTATAGTCTCCCTCACGGGCCTGTAGCTCAGCTGGGAGAGCGCCTGCATGGCATGCAGGAGGTCTGCGGTTCGATCCCGCACAGGTCCACCAGTTTATTCGCGTTTCTCGACGAGAACCCGGTTCGAGCCTTCGGTTGGGCTTTGACCGGGTTTTCCGCTTTTTGAGGGGCTATGGACACTTTTTGGACACCTGCTTTTTGGCCGGGATCCATGCTCCCGGCGGAATCTTCTGAAACGATGACGGCAGGCGCATCCCGTCCGCGGCCGCGGACGGGATGCG
>MGUL01000181.1:2011-9973 GCA_001800005.1 Elusimicrobia bacterium RBG_16_66_12
AGGTTTCACCCTGTTCGGAGGTCAAAAGCCGACGGCGGCACGTTCCCGGCACCGCCCCGCTGTCCGCCACGCCATAGGCTCCGGTTTTTTCAAGGTGTACCTCGGCTCGTCGCCCCAGGAGTGACGTGCGCCGGGCTTGCGGCATAAACGGTCCTCCCTCTCGGCAGCTCCACGGCCGCTCCGGGGCCTTGCCCGCTCCCGCGTCCGTGTTTCTACCGGGGGTCCTCCATTTAATCCTCGCCCGACGCGCGTCCTCGGGGCTCCTCGACCCTCCGGGTGTTCGGAGGTACACCATGAAAAAAACCTACGTGAAAGTCGTGGCGGACAGCGGGGCGGTTACGGCGAGCCTGGAATCGAACGAGTTGCCCCTGACTGGGAATATATGGGCGCAGAACCGAGGTCTGCTCTCGCGCCTTAAAACGCGCGGACCTGAAGCCCTGACGGATGCCGAACTGGTCGCGGTGGCGCTGGCGGTCCCGGTCAAGAAAGCCGCCGGATGCGTGCGGCGCGGCAACGCGTCGCTTCAACCACGACCTGAAGGGGGGCGGATCGTCCGTCTTCGTTCAGAAGGAGGCCGATCCGTGGCGGCAGCTGTTGCGGCTGGTCGCGGCGGAATATCCCTACTGCACCATGTACGGCGTGAACATCGCGGACGGGAACATCGTCTCCTGCCAAAACATCCAGCGCAGCCTCCTCTTCGGCCCGGAAGGGGCGAGAAGTAGCCCTGAGCCCGTGTTTGACGAGTATTGGGAGGCGCTCAAGGAGCTTTGCGGCAAGGTCAAGGCCGGGACTCTCATCGAGCTCCATTTCAACCAGAGCCGGCCGGTGAGCGCCCGCAAGAGCGAGGGCGGACGCCGATTCAGGCGGCTTCTTCGCAAGCCCAACGAGGGGCAGGCGTAGGGCGTCAGCTCCAGGGTGGTTCTTTGCCGACCACCCCGCGCAGATGCGTGTAAGCGGCGAACCTCGCCGCTTCGTGTCCCGTCGCCAGGTATATCTCTTGGAAGCCTAATTCGTGAATCCTGAGAGATTCCTGGGCGCCGTTCACGCCGTCCGCAAGATCGGCATCAATGTAGATGGGGGTCTCCCTGTCAATCGCAGGAGCTTCTTGGAGAAACTCCGCCACCGTTGAGAACGCCTGGAGCTTCTTGCTGGAGCGCGAGGCCGCCATTTTCCAGGTCATCCTCGTCAGGGGATCGTCGTCAATCAGTACCGCGTCGAGCTGTGCGCTCCGCCCGGCCGGCCCATTCGCGTCCGTGCCGGTTGCCGCCCGGACCCGGATGGGAACGAAGCCCGCCAGGCCCTTGGGAATCATGCGGGTTTTAAGCCGTAGGCACTCTTCAAGGATCGCCTTCTCTTCAAAGCGGCTTGTGACCAGAATCGCCTGCTCCCCGAGCCCCAACTCCGCGATCAGTGCCAGGCCGGTGTCCTTGTAGCCCAACAATTCATAGTCCATCAAGTAAACAGCATCTCGTGCCCGTGTCGCGTCGGCCTTCACCCAGTCACGCAGTTCGGTGGGTGCCGAGAAGTGTAGCACCTCAAAGATCTGTACTCTCGGGCGCAACGAGTCGAAGCGTCCCTGCCAGACCTGGTGGATGCTCGCGTCGTCGTCGAGCACAACGATGGGGTGCTTAGCGTCAAGTTCCAGAACGGAGACGAACCACTCCGGTGGGCGGGCTTTGGGAAGGTGCACGACCGCCGTCGTCCCTCGGCCCACTTCGGACAGAAGTTCCAGGGAGCCGCCCCAGGACTCGACGGAAGTGCGGGCGTGGTAGAGACCGAGGCCTGAGCCGCCTACCTTGCCGTGAGTCTCGCCACACTTGCCGAGTTTGGCCAGGATCGCAGGTGGAATGCCTGGACCGTCGTCTCTGACCGTAATGACGATCGACTCACCCCCCGCCGAGGCGAGGGCCAGGGTCACGCTGCCCGACGCACCCAATGCCTCAACACTGTTGTTGAGCAGGTTGGAGAGGAGCCGCTTGAACTCTCGCGGCTGGACGCGGGCGAACAGGCCATAGGCGGAGGCGTCCATGCGGGCGTCGATCTCGACGCCGAGCTTCGAGCGAAACGAAAGACGCTTCTCAGAGATGAGGGGCTCAATGAGGCTTGAGAGAAGCTCGACGGAAGTTTCCGCGTCTTGAGCAACGGACTCTACGGTGGAATCCTTGCCGTCTGCACGGTTCTTCTTTAAGAGGTTGTTGGCGATATCGCGAATACGGTTGATCGCGCTGCGCGCGATCAGACGTTCCTCTTCCGGGAATAATAGAAGTTGACTCAGAAGAGATTCCAGCGCCGCCAACGGGCTGCGGACGTCATGGGCAACTTGGGCTGACAACTTCCCCAGCGCGGCGAATTCCGCCTCCTTGCGCTGATTCTCCTGGTACTCAAGGAGTTTCGCCAGAGATGTCCGCAGGACGTTGAGCAGAACGTTCACATCCGAGGTCGCCTTTTCGGGGACCAGCCGAGCATTGAATTCCTCAAGTGAAATCGGCCACTCCGTTTGGATCTTCGCCAAATCTCTGACGAAACGATCGAGGGGGTCAAGGATGGACCGGGCACTGAAAGAAAGGACCGCCCCCCAGATCGACACGAAGACCAAGAAGAAGATCGTGAATGCGAGAGTCTGCCGTCTCAATAGTCGTTGGACCGGTGCCCAGAAATACGCAATCTCGACGTTGCCCCACGACTTGCCGGCATCGTCCACGATCAGCGAACGCACGATCGCCACGCGCTTGCCCAGCATGTCGAGATCATCTCGAACTCCGTCTCGCGCAACGCCGGAGCGCGCGGAGCGGATTTTCTCCATATTCCCCTCAGAGCGAAAGTGGACCGTCTGTCCCGTCTCGTCAAGTATGGACAGATAGAGCATCGCCTCGGGTTTATAGAGCTCGTTGCCGAGCCGGACGATGCCGAAATAGTCCGAGGTCTGCATGCCAGAAAGTGCGATACGGGCCACCTGTTCTCCAAAGGCTGTTTTTTCCACCAGGAATGTCCTTTTGTAATCGCGCTCTACGCGATAGACCTGATAGCCCATGACTCCCGCGAACAGGACCAGACTCATCACGATTAAGATCGAAAGCAGCCGACGATTGGTGCTCATGGCTGGTCGCTTTCAAACGATCTTCTCAGAATAATCAACATCAGCGCTGACATGACCAAGACCGACAATGTGATCAGTGGGATGAATCGGATGTCCATCCTGTCGACGATGAGGATGTAGACACCCATGCCGAGTGTCAGTGTCAACTGCATGGTAAAACGGAAAAACCCTACCAACGCGCCCTTTTCGTGTTGTTGCGCGGTAGAGACATATCGGGCGAAGGCGCTCACCTCAAATGCGTTCATAAAGAACGAGGCCGCAAGCGATCCGATGATATAGATAATGAATCGGTTCGAGGTGAAGGATATAGCCATCGCAGCGAGTTCGGCCATGACAAATGCCACGCACAGCCGGAAAAAGAATCCCCTGTTGGAGAACCTCTGAGAGATGTAATTGCTCGTAAAAAGTCCACCAAGGATGGATCCCCCACCGCGCATTCCCAGGCTGATGCCGAGACTGTTTGGGATTCCTGCGAACAATGCCTGCGGCCAAAGTGAGAGAAGTGGATTCAGTATCCCGTATCCGAAGTCGCGCATGAACTCCAGGATGATGATGGCCTTGCGGTATTTTTGTTGGCGAATGAGCTGGAATCCTTCCCAAACCAGATGGAACCACCTCGCGTAGTCTCGCCAGTGAAACATGGCCAGCAAGACCTCCCCATACCCCGGTGTCCGGGCTCCCTTGATGGGGATAGTTCGGATCAGCGCCGCAGAGAAAACGAAGGTCGCGGCATCGATCATGAACACGTATCGGGGTTCGAGATAGGCGGCGACGAAACCTCCCAAGCCGAGCCCGAGGACAAAGGAAGCGTTGAAGATCATCTTTAGGTTTGCCGTCGCCTTGACTAAGAACGCCTCATCCCCAGACAGGTCGGAAACGAGCGGCGTGACGGCGACGTCGTAGAGTGTGCGGAAGACTTGTGAAAGGAAGACCAGAGGGAAAAGCCAGAAGGCGGCCTGCGGCGGAACGAGGAAGGCCATGACTAGTAGAATCGCCGCGCGCGTGCTGTCGGCGTAGACCAGAAGCCACTTTCTGCCATACCGGTCGGCAAGGCGGCCGAAAGGATTTGAAAAGATGACCCCCGGTAGCGTCAGCATCAGATAGTACCAGCCTAGATCGGCGCCTCGGCCGGTTTGCTTATATAGCTGGTAAGACAAGGCGATCGCTGTCAGCCGGCTCCCGATGTTGGAAATCGCCTCGCTGAGGTAGATGCGGCGCAGCCAGCGCTGCGTGTCAGGCATGGTCGGGGTCCCAGTTTCCCTTGCGCAACGCTAGGAGTCGCTCATCCAGGAAAACGGCTTCGCCGGCCCCACCGCGACGGAAGGAGACGACCAGATCGACGTGCTGGGCGGAGTTATTCGCGATCCCATCCTTCACAAACGCTTCCATGCGAGCGCGGCTGGCACGCGAGGTGGGGTCGCTCACGAACGCCCGCGGGAAAGCTTCTCCCAAAGCGATGTGCATCGTCCCGGCCAGTTTCTCGCAGAACAGCGGATGCGCGAGGGGGCGGATAAGTCCGGAATTTATGCCGAAGGCGATTTCGCCCAACCTCTTGGCACCAGCATCTGTATCTAGGATCGCGGCGAGCCTCCGGTGGCCCTTTTCCGCGTGGAACGAAACGACTCGTCCTGAAACGAATCTCAGATAGATGCCCCTCAAGACGTCTCCGTGCGCGGAGACTGGCATGTCTAGGTAGATGTCTCCCTCGACTTTGCGCGCATCGGGACTCGTGTAGACTTCGCCGCAAGGGATGTTGCCCAATGTCTCGGTATCTTTGATGATACCTCTCCTGGCGATGTCCACCTCTAATCTGCACGCTTTCCCGGACCGGAGATGGCGCGTCATGATCCGAATCTGCCTGGTCTTTCTCAGGCGGGCGGCAAGACGCTCGGCCATCTTCCCCAGCTTGCGAGGATCCTGCGTCGAGGCGGCGACAACTATGTCCCGATACTGTGCGAACGGGAGTCCTTCGATCTTTGCGAACGCCGGCGTCGGGTACATAGTGATGACTCGCGGCTTGCGGAGTCGGATCTTCGAGAGTTCATTCTCCAAAGTCAAGATCCGGTGCATGACCGGCCCCTCAACGCCGGTTGTCAGCTCGGGGGATGCCATCCCTAGAATCTCGATGTACTTTGTGAAATGCTCATATCGGAGTTTCTGCCACTCGGGCAACGCCTTCAGCCGGGACACCGTCCCGAATCTGGCGACGTTCGCACTCCAGGTCCGCCCCCGTTCGTTGTCTCGGGGAACCAACAAGACATCGACGAGAGCCCCCGCCCTGAGGATTTTCTCCTGCAGGACGGAAATCAGCGGCCAAACCGCCTCTTCGCCCTTGATCATCACGACGTCATCCCGGACGATTCCCCGCAACGAGTGCTTCAAGAGAATATCCGCCCATCGATTCAGTCGATTAGTGTTTATTGCCACAGAGCCTCTCCTCTTCAGCGGCCTTCCGCTGGCCGGTCAGCTTCGGATTCACACTGATCGGGAATATCTCCAACTGGAAGAATCCGCTCGGCGGGTATTGGATGCCTTCGATCCACGGCTGGAAATAGCCGTCGAACATGTCGCCTGAATAGAGGGGGACTAGATAGGCATTGTCGACGATGATCCGATTGAGTTCGCGGAACAGCGCCAACCGCTTGTCAGGAATCACCTCTGTCCCGCAGCGCTCGATGAGGTTGTCGATTCGACGGTCATTGAGCTTCACCCAGGACGCCTGTGATTGGGAGTGGAAGGATCGCATCAGGAAATAGCTGTCGGGATATTGGGTGTCGAAGCCAGCCAAGTGGATCTGCCATCTCCCGCTGGAAAGGATTTGGCTCACTTCTGCATAGGGGACCCTCTTGACCTCGAATCGGATACCCAGTCTTTGCAGATATTCCTTCATGCCTGCAACCACTTCATCGCTATAGGGGATTGCCCCGGTATGGAACAGGGTGACTGGTGGAAGAGATGCCGGATCTGGGTAGCCCGCAGCCTGAAGGAGCCTTCGCGCCTCGTGCGGATCGTAGGGCAGACCGGTGAATGCGGAGTCGAATCCGACACGCCCTTTTGGGATAGCATGTGATCCGGGCCTGGGAAGGGGTCCTAAGACCTAACGGTTTCCACCCAAAAGGCCTAATCATCAACTTTCTCGGTATAGCGTCCCCTTTATTACAGGTGTCCGAGCGCCCGGCGGGCCATCAAAACCCGCAAAGAAGGCGTGCCCTGCTCCATCCCGCTGAACTCACCGCCCTCCTTCCGCAAGACATCCCAGCACTTCCTAATGCCGTCCACGATGATTTTCATGACGATTTCCCTCCACATGAGCGCGATTCGAAAGTATTCTTTCTGGATACGCTTATCATGGAGCAATTTGTATGCCGGACATGAATGAACTTTTATTCGCCCTCTGTGGGGGAATGTGTCGATTTTGATTTAAATTGAAAACATAAACTTTCATATGAAACGCCCGGATTATCCTTGGCGGGCGCCTTGACGGTACTTCTTAATGGACTTTGCCAGCCGGAGAGCCTCCTCGGTCATCAGGAGCAGCATCTCATCCGATTCCTGTCTCGATAAGTCCGGTAGAAGCCGCGACGCCGCGCGCAGGCTCGCGCACTTCGAGTTGACCTCGCCGTATATCCGCTCGCGTTGGGGTGACCGCGAAACGGGCTGGGGATCGCTCATGATCCTACCTCGCTCTCGCAAGGGACAGTTCGAGCTGGCCGCGTTTCTTGGGAAGTTCCTCGATAAAGTCTCCGTCACCAGCGGCCAGAACGCGGTCCATCGCCTGGGCGACGGAAGGACGGTGCGTGATCAGCACCAGTGTCGCTTCCGCGCCAAGATGCGACCGCAGGCCGGCAATCAGCCGCTTTTCCGTCTCCGGGTCCAAGAACGAGGTCGGCTCATCCATGATCAGCACCCGAGACTTGCGCAGGAGCGCGCGCGCGATGCCCAGACGCTGTCTTTCTCCTCCGGAGAAGTGAAAGCCGTTCTGCCCCACGGAGGTCTCGTAGCCGTCAGGGAGCGCGCGGATGAAATCATGCGCCTGAGCCGCGCGGCAGGCTTCCTCCACCTTGCTCTCTGAGGCGTTCGGATCGCTCAGCAGAAGGTTCTCGCGGATGGTGCCGTCGCAGAGAACCGTTTCCTGCGGCACGAAGCTGAACAGCTCCCGGTAGGCGGCCAGAGGGAAGCGGCGCACGTCCTCGCCGTCGAGACGGATCACGCCCGCCGACGGCTCGAAAAGCCTCAGCATCAAGTAGGCGGCCGTCGTCTTGCCGGACCCCGAGGGCCCGACCACCGCCACTTTCTCGCCGGCCTTGATCCGGAAGGATGCCCTTTGGAGGACCTGAGCGCCGTCCTTGTAGGAAAAGTCGACGTTTTCGAACGCCAGGGATTCTCGAAAGAGCGGCCGGCGCTCCGACGCGCGGCCGGCCGCGCTTTCTTCGGGAGCCAGTTCCAACAGGTCCCGCACGCGCTTGAGGCGGACCAGCGCGTCGCTGAAGAATACGCAGTGCCGCGCCAGATGGGAAGCCGGGCCGCTCAAGAATACCCCGACCATCCCGAAGGCGACGAGCGTGCCCAGGCTCAGGCCGCGCCCCACGACGAGGGAGCCGCCGTAAGCGTTAAGCAGGAAGCCCATCGCATAGATGAGCAGGTCGACGGCGGTCGACGACGACTGCGAGTGGAGCGCGCGGCGGAAGTCGACGTCCTTGAGGCCCGTCTCCAGCGCGTCGTATCTCCGGCGGTGGTGCTCCCGGACGGCGGGGTAGAGGTTCACCAGATACGCCCCGACGCCGAGCGACTGGTGGAGCATCCCGTTCATCGCGACGGAAGCTCCCATCTGATCGTACAGAAGCTTCTTCGACGACTTCGCGGCC
>MGUL01000181.1:10020-10471 GCA_001800005.1 Elusimicrobia bacterium RBG_16_66_12
ACCCAGCCGCCAGTCCCAGAACAGCATCACCGGCAGCGCGACGAGGATCTGCAGCACGGCGATCAGCGCCTGTCCCAGCTCCGGCCCCAAAGCGTCCTGCAGCCCGTTGACGTCGCCGTTGAGCCTCTGCAGGTATTCAGCGGGCTTGGTTTCCACGAAATACCGGAACGGCAGCGATTGCAGATGCCGGAACACCCGGCGCGCGAGCTGGGCGGTCAGTTCGGCCCCGATCCGCGCGTACGCCAGCAGGCAGACGGCGGAGAGTGCCAGGCCGGCAGCGAAGCAGACCCCCTGCAGGAGGAGGACGCGGCGGAACACCTCGTAATCGCCGGCCAGCAGACCCTGATCGAAGAGACGTCTCGACAAAAAGCTCGGCAGCAGGCTCAGGATCGTCGCGACGATCAACAGAGCGGTCACGCCCGCAAAAGCGGCGCGCTGGGACCTCAGGAAT
>MGUL01000181.1:10509-10827 GCA_001800005.1 Elusimicrobia bacterium RBG_16_66_12
AAGCCCTCGGAACCGCTCCAGACGACATGCATGCGCTTACCTCTCTTCTTTGCCGGAGATCAGCAGATCGGCCATGGCGTCGTAGAGCGGCAGACCCGTCCTTTCCGCGATCCAGCCGAACTGGCCGTTGGGGTTGAGCTCCAGGAACACATGCTCGCCTTCCGGAGTGACGATCATGTCGATCGCGCCGTACTGCAGGCCGAAAGCGCCCATCAGACCCAGCACCTTCCGCTCGATCTCTCGCGGGAGAGTGTGCGCCTCGTGCGGCACCGTCAGCGTCGCTCGGCGCACGTCGACTTGCGCCGCCGCGACCTCCTG
>MGUL01000182.1:0-291 GCA_001800005.1 Elusimicrobia bacterium RBG_16_66_12
ATGTTCTCCTGGAAGACGCAGGGGCAGCGCCGGATCAAGCCGGCATGATCGAGCTTCTCGAGGTCGACCTTGGAGGTGTACAACCCCAGGCCCGCCTCCGGCGCCCAGAACGCTGTCTTCTGCATCTTGACGATGATGTTTCCGTCTTGGGCGTGGTAGAAGGCGACGAGCCGCTCCGGATCGTTGGTGATCAGCGTGTCGGGAACGCGCAGGCCCAACTCGCGCGCCTTGCGCAGCTGGACGACCTTGGAGCCCGCGTAGCGGTTGCGGTCGATGCGGTTGACCCACAAG
>MGUL01000182.1:315-9684 GCA_001800005.1 Elusimicrobia bacterium RBG_16_66_12
CCGCGCAAGGTCTCCTCGCTTTCCGCCTCGGAGATGCGCCGCTCCGTGTCCGAAAGTTCACCGTCGATCAGGCACTTGTCGGGGCGGCGATGCCAGACGCTCTTGATCTCCGTGTTGTCGACCGTCTCTCCGTTGGAGCGCAGGGAGATGCGCAGATCCTCATCCGGCCCCGCGCTGAAGCTGATCGTCGCCTGAGACGGGAAATCCCGAGTGTGGAAGCGCACCGGCCGTATACCCCGGCGCGCGAGGACCCCCACCATGATATCCGCGTGCGGGTCGAGCTCCTGGGTGATGATGAGAATACGGCCGTTGTCGTTCATCGCTCGTCTCGGTCAGTCGAAGTCTGAATCGCTGGATGAATCGTCCGTCCCCCGGTTGATCCCCATTTGGCTGTCCGAGGACGAACTGCTCGTGCTGCCGGTGACGGTTCCCGTCGACGCGGCTTGATACTGGAATGCCGGAAGGCCTGTCTCGGTCTCGACCGAGATCTGGCGGCCGGCGTCGTAATGGTTCGTCGGGAGCACCCACTTCGTCGCCACCGGCTCCACGAACAGAGCGGGGAAGATCCCGATTCTGTCCGCGCCCACGCTCGAAATCACAGTCATCTTCGATCCCATGTCATTTCTCCTGATATCAGTTGCACGCCGAGATGTTCTGGCCGTTTGCCGCGAGGACCTGACAGAGGTTTCGCGCCGTCGGATCGGGGAACTTCACGTTCCCTCGCTGTTTGAGGTTGGGATCCTTTTCGACCGCCGCGGCAAAAAGCTTCGCCGCGTCAGCATATTGATGCAGCGCGGAAAGAGCCTCGCTCTTTTCCCACATGATCATGGCCGTCAGCGGGGTCTTATTCTTCAGCGCCTCGTCGAAGTCCTCGATCGCTCCTTTTGGATCTTCCATCAGCCGCGCGACTCCACGGTTCCCATAGAGAACAGAGAGATGCTTCACGCCGTCGCGCTGCTCTTCCGGGTCGAGGTGCTTCTCCAGCCACTTCTTTCTATTCTCGATGGCCCGGTCATATCCCGCCAACGCTTTTTTACGGTCACCCTTCTGCCAATCGGCGGCCGCCAGGTATTCGGCAGCGTCGATTGCCTCGGGGTCCAGCTTCAAGATATCCGGAACCATCGCCCGGACCGCGTCATAGTCGCCCTTCTTATAGGCCTCGAGCGCCCGCCCCTCGCGCTCTTTGGCCTGCAGCTTCCGTTGAAGCTTGCGGATTTCTCGCCCCACCCGCTCGATGTCGGAATCCCAGATGTTCTGCGAAGATTCGTCCGCCACGGCTTGAGACGCGTCTTCCTGCTTCGGCTTCGACGACGCTGTCTGCGGGGTCGCCTGCGCAAGCGCGGCAGCCATGAACAGAACGCCCGCTAAACCGCTCAACTGGAACTTTCTTTCAATGTTCATTTCGTGATCATCCCCTGCTTCTTGTTTGGTGTTGTCCAGACACCCTCCGGTGAGCAATTTCTATGCTGAACGGTGCCGCACGCGCCTGCCCGAGGGAGATGGGGCCAGGCAATGGTTTTTGATTTTCAAATGAAAAATAATTAGGGAAGGCGGAACTGCAATGGACAAAGCTGAAGATCCTCGTCGTTGAAGACGATCCTCTTGTCTGGACTGCGCCGCTCATTGCGCATTGAAGCTTGAAGCGCGCGAGCGCGCCGGCGATTCGCGGAATCAGGGAGACCTGATCGCACGGGTTGGGTTCTATTGAGGGGCGGCTTTAGTGCGGCCGAATCGGAGACCGTGATCCTGAATTATTCAGGCCTTTGAAAGACCAAGACATGATCATCGGGGTCAGGGGCGTCGTTGCCGAGATAATCTGAGGTCCTTTTCAGCAAAACCAGGCCGGCCGTGGAAGCGCGCTCCAAGGTCTTATCCAAAGAATCGATGCGCGTCGGCAAGGCATAGTTCTTTTCCAGATTTCGCGATAGTGAGCGAAGGATAATTGTCTTGTGATAGAAATTAGTTTCGACTTCCTCGATCAGGAAAGTCACCTGGAATTCTTCATCGTCGATCTTCACGACGAATTCTTTTGGCTTCCGAAGCTTCAAAAAGACCTGCTTGTTCCACTTCTCGCTGGAAAGGTGGGTCACGAAACGCCCTCCGGGCCGCAACGAGCGGGCCGCGAATGAGAAAAAGGCATCCTTGCCCGTATCGGCGGTGAACATCACGAGATTATCCCAGGAGCTGACGACCAAATCGAAGGGCTTCGGTTGTGTGAAGTGCTGAAAAATACCCTGAAAGATATCAAGGGTGGTCGACGGCTCGGTGGATAGACGTTTCAAATAGGCGACGTTGGCCGCCTCCGGTTCGATCAAGGTTATATCCAATCGGGGGAGGATGGCGCACGCTTGGGCGATGAACCCTGTCCCCGCTCCGACCTCCAACACGCGGTCTCCCGGCCGGCAATGTGAGCGCCAAAAATCAGCTTCTCCCGGCAGAATCTCTTGCCGGTGTTGCGCATAATAAGCGCTGAAGAGCGGGTCCCAACTGGATGCCGGATTGTCGAGGCCGATGATCGTCTGTTGGTTCGCCATTCTCTCTTCCTCCGGCGTTTCGGATTCTGCTCCCCCGCCTTGCGTCAACGATCCTGGTCTCGCGTGACAGCGGGGAGTCTCGGGCCGATCACGTTCTCGATGAGGTTCTCGAAATTCCGCTTTTCATCCGCACAATTGCGTTTGAAATCCGCTTGCGTCGAAAGCTTGCAGCCGCCGGCGCAGTAGCCCCCGATGGGGCAGTCTCCGCATTCTTCCCGTCCCCAAGTACCATGCGAATGCCACGCGCTGAGGCTGAATCCTCCGTCCAATGACCCCGCCTTGAACTTCTTGTCTCCTGGGGTATAGGTGCAACGGTAGACGTCGAGCGCGGAATCCACGTAGACGATGTCGTTGATCCTGGAACTGGCCCAGCAATATCTGAACCTCTCCCGGCCGACCTCATTCTGGTTGAACGCGCAGCGAAACCGTTTCGCGAGGTCGAAGCTGGTCTTTAAGAAAGCGAACCGAACGTTGCCGGGTAGTCTCGCACGCGCGTTGAGATCGAGCATTTCCTTCAGCAACTCCGACTCAGACATGACGGCGGCGTATCCTGTCTCGAATTTCCGGTCGTCGACTCGCGCTACCGAGAGTTCGACACAGGGGTTGTCGATCCAGCCTTGGGTCCGCGCGAAATCGAAGAACGCGTTCGCCTGTGCGATGCTGCTTCTGTCCAAAGTCAGCGATGTCATGACTTTGATCCCAGCGCGGATCAATATGTTGACGTTTTGGACGATCTTGTCGAAAGTACCCTGTCCATCGAGTCGTTTCCGGCGGCTGTCATGGAATCTGCCCACGCCGTCGATCGTGATTCCGACCTTGGCGATATACCCGTGGTACGGCAGGAGGATATCGAGGAAATCCCCGATGCCCGTGCCGTTCGTCGTCGCGGCGACATGAATCTTCCTCGACCGGCAGTAGTCGAATATCTCCGAGATCACGGGCTTCGTCGCCAGAGTAAACGGCTCCCCGCCGAACAACTGCAGCACAACAGCCCTCTTCGGGTCGGATGCTCGCGCTTGGAGCACTTGGGCGTCCACATACGCAAGGAACTTGGCGAGGTTCTCCTTGCTGATGACGCGCTTGTCGAGCAGGGGGTCCGTCTGTTGGAAGCAGTAAGTGCATCTGAGGTTGCAGGAGTAGGTCGGGCAAAATGCGATTTCAAACGGGAGCGATGCCTTGATCTTCGCGGCTGACCGGTCAGCGTCTTGGATAAGGACTTCCGGGAGGGGGCCTTCCGCCAGGCGGGACAGGACGCCGGCCTGTCCGATCGCTTCCAGGTCGGCACGATCCACGACGCAGACTTCGTCCGTGAAGCTGTTCACGACGAGCATCCCTGCCGGGATAGCCTTGTGGTAGACGGGGTATGTGTGCCGCGAGGAGACTCGCGGCAGGTCCGGCAAGGGACATTCTTGGATGGCGCCGTCCGCCAGGATCTTCAGCATCGCGAGCTCGCCTAGCGGTGCCGGACTTCCACGACGCAGCAGCGCTGCGCCAGTCGGGAGATCGCGGCGTCGATTCTCTGCATATTCTCCTGATCCAGGTTTGCGTCCCATTCGTCGAGTAGAAGGAGTTTAAGAGGCTCGACATCGCAGAGTTCCTCCAGGATTAAGCTCAGTTTCTGCCCGGTCGAGACATCCGCTTCAGCAACCGACGCGAAATGAAGCCGATGATGGGCCGGGAGGATGATGGAGTCTTTCGGGTGGCGGCGCTTCAACTCCAGGAGGAAGCTTGATTTCCCGGAGCCGTTCTCTCCTCGGATGGTGAGGCGTCCGGCCTCCGGCGGCGTCAACCCTTCCAGCTCGACGCGCCGTCCCGCGGCATCAACGCAGGATATCCGCTCTTGTTGTATCTTGCCGGTCATCCCATTAGGATCGGGGTCTACCATGCTCGCCCGGAAAAGTCCCGCAAGGCGTTCTCGCACGGCGCTCAAGTTCAGGAGACAATTGACGATATCCGCGGTGTATTGAATCACCTGGATCTGACGCGGGAACGTGGCCAGGATCATGGCCTTCATCGCGGCATCCGAATGCTTCGAGAACATGGCGTGAGCCATGACGGCGATGACCGGCAGCACAGAAACCCATAAGGTCAGACTCGTCAGAATCTCGATGTTGCGCACGGACATCGAAGCCTTGGATAAATACGCTCCCATCTTCCGTCCGAAGTCGTTCCTCCACAGCTCGCGGTTGTAATCGTTGCCGAGAGTGATCGCGTCCCATGCGCCGGGCAACGCGCCATGGGCTCCAGTGCGCGCTTCCTGCATCGCCGCCGAGTCGGAGCGCACGCGTTTGGCCGATCCGGCCGTCAGCGCGACACCGATGGCGGCCGCGAGGATGTAGGCCCACAGGAGATGCGAGCCGAATGCGATGCATAGGGCGGAGACGTTGAAGATGACGTTCAGAATAAGGCCGAGCGAGAGATTCGCGAAATCAAACGTTTCGCCGATGACCAGGAACGATTCCGTCTCTATGGCGTTCCGCTTTTCGCGTTGGAAGACCGTGCTTCGGGATAGATGGGGCACGCACTGGAGCCCTTTCGAACACGTGTCGATATAAAGCTCGAGAGAACGGATCTTCGCCTTTGAGAGATAAGTGTTCTTCAGGATCGAGGGGATGTAGACAAGCGTCAGGCTGCAGGTGAAGCCGATGAACGGAAGCATCAGCGGACCGTTGTCGATGATCCCCTTGGCCAGCCAGGCCAGCCAAAAGGTCGAAGACGCGACGATCGCCTGTTCGATGACGAGGAAAAGAACGAAATACCCCGCGTATCGAGATACGAATGTTGATTTCATTTGTAACGTTCTCATTCCGATGGAGAGGCGTTGACGGATGTCGCCATCCGCCAACGCCCTCGCTTCCGGAAGTATTCTAGTATTGCCGGACCGTGTTGACCACAACCGAGTCGAGGGACTCGGAAGCGATGGCGGCGATCCTCGCGTCCACCGTCAGGCCGACTTCCTGCATCAGCGCGCAAATGTTTTTCATTTTCATTCTCCGTGTTCGTGATTTCGCGGGCTTTCCCGGGAGGACTACGCCTCCCTGTTCAGCCTCGCCTAGTCCGGAGCAATTTATATGCTGAAGTCGGTGCGCGTTGGCCCCGCGAGGGAAGCGGCTGTGTGGAAGGGGAAACCTGGCTTTTCGATTTTCAAATGAAAAATAATTGGTGTAAGATGGAAGTCCAATGGATAAGTTGAAGATCCTGGTCGTCGAAGACGACCCGCTCGCCCGGAAGATCATGGAAGTGCAACTGCGGGGGCATGACGTCGTGTTCGCCCACGACGCTCCGTCAGGCCGCCGCATGATCGCGAGCAAGCGCAGCGAGGTCTGCTTCATCGACCTCAATCTCGGTGACAAGGCCGACTTCGCCGGCTTGGAACTCATTCCCGAGGCCCTGGCCGCCGGGACGTACTCGGTCGTCATGTCCGCGCACGACTCCGACAAGATCGTCGAGCGCGCCTACGCTCTGGGCTGCGAGGACTTCTACGCCAAGGGCAACGAGTCCGAGAACGTCCAGGCGGTTCTGAAGCGCTTCCTGCGAAAACGCCAGGAGGTCCGCGCGGACCGCATCTTCCAGGACCAGTTCGTGACCGAGGACGAGGCCACACGCGCGGGCATCGCTACGGCGCTGCGCTATGCGGGCTCGGAACTGCCGATCATGATTCTCGGGCCTTCCGGCACGGGAAAGACGAACCTGGCCCGCATCCTCCATGAACGATCGGGACATCCTGGGCAATTCGTGGCGATCAACTGTGCGGCCTACACAGAGGACCTGCTGGAAGCCGAGCTGTTCGGCTACCGCAAAGGGGCCTTCACGGGTGCTGCGGACAGCCGCAAGGGAAAACTCTTGGCGGCGGACGAGGGGACGTTGTTCCTGGATGAGGTCGGCTCGATGAGCCTCACCATGCAGACCAAGCTCCTCAAGGCCATCGAGGAGAAGTCCTTCTACCCTCTCGGCTGCGACCGTCCCGAGACCTCGCGCTTTCGCGTCATCAGCGCGACGCTGGAGGACATGCCGGCGCTGGTCAAGTCCGGGAAGATCCGGTTCGACTTCTCCCAGCGCATCCGCGGCCTGACGATCGCGCTCTCGCCCCTCTCCAAAAGGAAGGGGGACATCCTCCCGTTGATCGGGTTCTTCACCCGCGGCGGAAGGCGACTGTCCTTCGCCGAGGATGCGAAGCGGAAGCTCCTGGGTTACGAGTGGCCGGGCAACGTTCGGGAGCTTCGGAAGTTCGTCGAACTCGCGACGGTGGGCCAGCCCGGACGCATCACGGCGGAGGCGGTGGCGGAGTTGCTCGCGACGGCGCGCGTCGCGGCCGAGCCGGATGAATTCATCTCGGAAGCGCAGTACCGGCTGGCGCTGGACAAGGGCCTCGATCACGCCGTGGAGCGCTACGTGGACGCGATCATCCACCGAAACCTGACCGAGAATGCCGGGCGCAAGACCCAGGTCCTTTCCGACCTAAAGATATCGACTCGCATCCTCTATGCGTCCTCCCGGAGAAGCGGGAAGCCGGAGGGGAAGAACCATGGGAAATGACGACGCCCTGGTAAGCCTTCTGCACGACATTAAGGGGACATGCGCCAACCTCAAGAGCGCGGCGGCCATGCTGCGCGGGGAGGATTCCAAGGAGGAGCGTGAGCTTCTCGGGCTCATGAGCCGGCAGGCGCGCTCCCTGGCCGATGAGATTTCAGCCTACCAGGCTCGCCGCCTGGGCGAACGCTTGAAGTGAAGTTCCGGACCGCGACGTCGTCGCGCACCGGCGTCCAGGCGGGCATGAAGCTCGCCCGCCTGATGGAGATGTCGGAGGGGGATTTCGAGGTCCGCGTCCGCGAACTCGAAGGCGATCCCGTTTTCCGCCGCCTGCTCGACACGCGGGTCATTTCGGTCCAACCCTATGATAGCGCCGGTTTCGCGGCCCGCCGTTTCGGCGGTTGGGGGCTGCGGACGGCCGGCGACGGCCTTTCCTCGGTCTTGGACGGTCAGGGGGAGATGGCGAAGCTCCTGCACAGGGTCGGCCAGGAACGCTTCGAGGAATGCTTCCTTCGCGACGAGGGGATGACCGACGCGGAGCGCGCGCGCCTCTGCAAGATTCCCATCGAGGAGGCGGCCAAGCTCCGAGAGATGGTCAACCGCCTCTACATCCAGGCCGAGTTCGACGGGGCGGCCTCGGAAGCGGCGCCGCCAAAGGTCTATAGCGCGGTCGCCGGGGTCATGGTGGAGGACGGGCGCGCCGCGCTCGCCTTCTTCAACCGCGAGATCTGGAAGGGGCGCTACCGGGTCGACGAGAATAAGCGACGCCAACTGCTCGACGCGATGTCCGCCGCCGAGGCCAAGCGCGCGGACAGGATTCTCCGCGACCTAGAGTTCCTCGACCGGCGCAAGACCACCCTGTATCGCCTGCTCGAAGTCCTGCTCGAAGCTCAGGCCCGGTTCTTCGTTTCAGGCGATCCCGACCAGCGTGAGCCGCTGACTCAGCGGGCCGTGTCCGAGAAGCTGGACGTGCTGCCGAGCGTCTTCAACCGCCTGATATCGAACAAGTCGATCGAGCTTCCTTGGGGCCTTGAAACCCCTCTCCGGACGCTTTTTCCCAGCCGTAAGTCCCTGCTCCGGGACCGTCTCCATGAACTGATCCGGGAGACACCCTCCGCCACGGACGATGAGCTGAGCAAGCTGCTCGCCCGCATGTACGGGGCGAAGCTGTCCTGCCGCTCCATCGCCCAATACCGGGCCGAACTCGGCCTGGGCACCAGCCGCACGCGGCGTTAGCCCGCCTCGGGCCCAGCCCAACGTCGCGATATTCCCTCGTGCTCCCGCCGACAGCATTAAAATTGCTCACCGGCTGTTGACGGCGCCGGCGGGCGATGTCTCGCCAACGCGTCGTCGTCGGCCGAGGTGACGCGCTTCGGGATACGTTTCGCCCGATAAGAGCGGAGGTGAAGTCCTCCGGCTCCCGAACAGGGAGACGCCGCCCGCCCCCTGGAAAACCAGGCTTGGCGGGAGTGGTCAGAAGCGCAGCCGCGGCAAGGCGCATCCGGCAAAGCCGGACGCCTCAATAAATCGCTCAGCCCACCGAGAACCGGCGGCCAAGTGAAGGGATGGTGCCTTCCATGGCCCCTACGCACACTGCCGTCGCCGTTTCTCCGGTCGTTGCCGGTGATTCCCGCAGGCGGGATGTCGAACTGATTCGCCAAGCCGCCGCGCTCCTTGTCCGCATCCAACCGCAGAAGAAGGCGAAAAAGGTCATCCACGAGCTGCGCTCGCGGTTGGGACAAGAACAGCTCGACCGCGAATCCCGCGGCCTCAACCATTGGGGCGAACACGCCCCGATGTTCTTGGCGGGCATCGTCCGGCAAGCCCGTCTCGACCGCCTGCGCCGCTACCAGGATGCCGAGGCTTTCTATCAGGCTCAGCACACTCAACTCGTCCGGGTCGCGAAACTCATCGTTGGAGACGCTTCGGCTGCGGAGATCGTCGTCGCCGAAACATACCGCGAGTTGCTTGTTGGTAGCGCCACCATCGCGGGCGCATTCGCGGCCCTGATCTGCAACGCCAGGAACTACCTGGAAGCCGACCTTTACCGAACGGGCAAGTTGGCGCCGTTGGAGGAATCCTTCGCCCCGAGCTGCGGAAACGCGGACAGCGGCGACGATGGGGATTTCTTGACGCTTGAGCCCGTGTCGGAGCATCTGGAAGACCGCGATCCTCTCGACATATTGATCGCTCGCGAGAAGGAAGAGACGCGTCAACGGATGGTCGCCGCGGCCAAGAGGAATCCTCGTTGGCGCTTCGCCAAGCGCAAAAAATGGGCGGCACCTCTGCTGGTGAATGTGCCGAA
>MGUL01000182.1:9866-11072 GCA_001800005.1 Elusimicrobia bacterium RBG_16_66_12
CGGCCGCCGAAGACCGTGGCGATCATGGTGAACCTGCCGGTGGCGGACCACGAAACCCTCTCCAGGGCGGGCATCAAGAGGATGCGGCAGACGGGTGAGGACGTGTCGCGCGACCGCCTGGTATCCGAGGCGATCCAGTACTACGCCAAGAGCCTCAGCGCGGCGGAATAGCCGCCAACAGACCCGCCAACGTGTTGGCGGGGGGGTGCCTCGGAGTGGTATCTCGAAATCTGGTTGTTTTTGCTGGTGAAAATGCCTGCCTCTCCATCGGCTGGCGCCGATTTCGCCTCCCGACCACTCACCCCCAACCATACATGTTGAGGTTGAGTGGTCGGGAGGATGGCAGGCAGAGATAGCAGTTTTTTCGCGTTCACCTGGTGTTTGGTTGTGTCCTGCGCATTCCCGGGCTATGCTGGGAACAGCGGAGGTTCACATGGACCAGCTTCGAATCGGCGAGTTGACGAAGGAGATGGTGGCGGAGGAGCTGCGGCTGCTCGGCGACCCCTGCGCCGCCGCCGCCGCGGTGGTGCGCAAGGCGCTCACGGCGGCCCTGATATCCGCCCCGGGCGGCGGAACCCCGCCCGCGCGCGTCATCGAGGACGCGGTCAAGGGCGCCATGACGGCCCTCCTTCTGGCGGACCAGAGTCTGGCGCGCGGCTCCATCCGGGTGCTCGAGGCCGTCCACGACGTCGCGGGGGAGTGCCATCTCGACCCCACGGAGAGCATGAGCGCCGCCCTGCGCGCCCTGGCGGAACTGCGGCGCTTCGTCGAGCCCGCCCGTCTGGACGACATCCGTCTCCAGATCGAGGCCCATTACATGGGCGCCGGCGAAGTCTTCAGCGGGTTCCTCCGCGCCCCAGTTTGATAGGATGGTCCGGTGCTCGCCGTCGTCACCGCCCTGACCGCCTCGGCGCTCGCGGCCGACCCTCTTGTGGATTTGGGGAAGGCCGTCCCTGACGCCGTCCTCGAGATGCGCTATGCCGGGACCGCGAACTTCCTCGGCCGCGCGGTCTATCCCCGCAGGGCCGCCTTCCTGCGCCGCTCTTCCGCCGCGAAGCTCGTCCGCGCCGCCTCGGCCCTGCGCTCGAAGGGCTTGCGCCTGCTGGTCTTCGACGCCTACCGCCCGCTCTCGGTCCAGCGCGCGATGTGGGACGCCAAGCCGGACCCGCGCTTCGTGGCCGACCCGGCGCGCGGCTCCGCGCACAA
>MGUL01000182.1:11168-12972 GCA_001800005.1 Elusimicrobia bacterium RBG_16_66_12
GAGCCTCGCCCGAGGAGCGCGCCAACGCCGGGCTCCTCAAGGCCGCCATGGAGGCGGCCGGCTTCGCGTCCCTGGCCGAGGAGTGGTGGCATTACCGCGACCCGGACTCGAAGGACTGGCCTCTGCTCGACATCCCTCTGGAGGAACTCGGCCCATGAAGAACGCCCACCGCCCCGATTTCCTGCCTCTCGAGCCGGGACTGCGCCTGGAGTACGAGCTCTCCCGCGCCCAGGGCCGCGAGACGCTCGTCGTCGAGCATTCCGTCGGACCGGGCGGCGGCGTGAGCGTGCGCCGCACCTGGCGGACCTCTGATGGGAAGGAAGAGTCCGAGACCTCCCGCGCCGAGCGCCGCGAGGGCGGCGTCTACTTCGACGGAGAGCTGGTCCTGCCCCTGCCCGCGCGCGTCGGGGCCGCTTGGGCGCGGCCGCCGCGCGAATACCGCGTGGAGGACCTCGGAGCCTCGGCCGAGACCCCGGCCGGCCGCTTCACGGGCTGCCTGCGCGTAGGCTATCTGATCGCCGCGGGCGACGGCGGAAGCGGCGAACGCTTCTATGCGCCCGGCCTGGGGCTGGTCCGCGAGACTTGCGCCGACGAGTCCGATCCCTTCGAGTTGGTCCTGACCGCGTCGTCGCGCGCGGATGTCCGGTGAGCGCTCCGCCGCGGCCTTTCGTGCAGGACGTCTCCGCCGAGGATTTCGCGCAGAAGGCCGCGGGCGCCCGCCGCGCCGCCCTGGTCTGGCGCGGCGCGAGCGTGGCTCAGAGGGTCTCGGCCTTGCGCGGGGTCTGGCGCGAGCTGGCCGCGCGCCGCGCCGAGGTCGTGGCCGTGGTCCGCGAGGAGACCGGCAAGCCCGCGGCCGAAGTCGAGCTGATGGAGATGGCGTCCTGCGGACTGCTCGTCAAGCATTTCACCGCGGAGGCCCCGCGCCTGCTCGAAGAGCGGGCCGTCAAGACGCCGTGGTTCTTCTTCAATAAACGCGCCTCGATCCGGCGCATGCCGCGGGGCGTGGTGGGGCTGATCTGTCCCTGGAACCTCCCCTTCCTGATCCCCTTCGGAGACGCCTTCGCGGCGATGCTGGCCGGCAACGCGGTCCTGCTCAAGCCCTCCGAGAGGACGACCAAGACCGCGCTGTGGCTGGAGTCGGCGGTCGCCTCCACGGGCCTGCTGCCGGAGGGCCTTCTGACGGTGATCACGGGAGGAGGCGCCTCCGGCGAGAGGGTGATCGACGCCTGCGACCTCGTCTTGTTCACCGGGTCGACGGCGACCGGCAAGGCCGTGGCCGCCCGCGCGGCCGCCCAGCTCAAGCCCGCGATCCTGGAGCTGGGCGGCAAGCACCCGATGATCGTGCTGGCGGACGCGCCTCTCGAGCGCGCGTCGGCGGCCGCGGTCTGGGCCTCCTGCGCCAACGCCGGACAGGTCTGCGTCGGAGTCGAGCGCGTCTTCGTCGAGGCCGAGGCCCACGACGCCTTCGTCGCGAAGGTCCGCGAGCGCCTTTCGGTCCTGAGAGTCGGCGTCGGCAGGGACTGCGACGTGGGACGGTTCGTCTTCCCTCCCTTGCTGGACCGGGCTCAGGCCCAACTGGAGGACGCGCGCCAGAAGGGCGCGCAGGTCGTCGGCGGCGAGGTGCTGGACCGCGACGGCCTGCTGATGGCCCCGGCCCTGGTCGTCGGGGCGCGCATGGACATGGCCGTGATGACCGAGGAGACCTTCGGGCCGATCATCCCCGTGATGAAGGTCGCCCGCGCCGAGGAGGCCGTCGCGCTCGTCAACGCCGGGCCTTTCGGATTGGCCGCGAGCGTCTGGGGCG
>MGUL01000182.1:12982-16610 GCA_001800005.1 Elusimicrobia bacterium RBG_16_66_12
AGAGGGCGGAAGGCCTTTCCGCCCGGCTCGAGGCGGGGCTGGTGGGCGTCAACGAGCCCGCCACGCACTACGCGGTCGGCGGGCTCCCTTTCGGGGGAGTCAAGGCGAGCGGGATGTGGCGCCGCCACGGCGACGAGGGGCTGCTGGCTTTCACCCAGGCCCAATCGGTCTTGGTCCATGAGTGGCCCGCGGACACGCCCGACCTGTGGTGGTTCCCCTACGAGGAGCGCAAGACCTCCCTGCTGCGCCGGGTGCTGGGCCTGCCGTGATCATCGGCGCCTAGACGGTCAGGTTCAGGCCCTCGCGTCCGAGGGAGACCTTCAGCTTGTAGCCCTTCTCCGCCGCGCGCGCCTCGGCGTCCTTCGCCATCTTGTCGAGCTCGTCGTCGGCGTAGCGGTCGTCCTGGTGCACGAGGACCAGGTGCTTGATGCGGTTGCGGCCCGCGAAATCGACCGCGGCGATGAAGCTGGAGTGTCCTGAGTTCCGGTTGGCCTCGTAGTCCTCCGGCGTGTAGCGCCCGTCATGGAAGAGGAGGTCGGCGCCGCGGCAGAGCCCGCCCAGCTTCTCGTCGTAGTCCTGCAGCGCCGTGGCGTCTTCGCCGTAGATCTCGCTGTCCGGGCAGTAGACGATCTTGCGGTCCTCGGCTTGGAGCGAGTAGCCGAGAGCGGTCCCGGGGTGGTTGGAGTAGAAGGCCGTCATGCGCACGCCGGGGAGGATCTCGTAGGACTCCTCGCGCAGTTCGTAGAACTCGAGGCGGCAGGGGGGGGCTTGCTCGCCGAAGCCGGGCTCGAAGGCCTCGGCGATCGCATCCTCCAGCGGCTTGTCCGGGTCGCTGGCGCCCGCGATGTGGAGGGTGTACGCGGCGTCGCGCGCGACGGGCAGCCCCGCCAGCCCCTCGATGTGATCGTGGTGAAAATGGGTGAGGAAGAGCCAGACATCCTTGAACTTGCCGCTCTCCATCAGTTCCTTGCCGAGCAGGCTGATGCCGGAGCCGGCATCGAAGACGATGAGGTGGCGCGGGGTCTCCACGGAGACGCAGGAGGTGCGCTTGCCGTAGAGGGTCGCGGCGGGCGAGGCCGCCGCCGAAGAGGCTCGGCAGCCCCAGATCGTGATCTTGAGGTCCGAACGCATCAGGGCGGCCGGGGCCGAGTGGGAGGGGGAGATCTGCCTGGGCTCCACTCCCTCAGTCTTCAGGATTTCCGCGATCTTCTGCCCGAAGGAGTCCACCTCGTAGGGCTTTTCGATGAAGAGCTCGGCGCCGTACTGCAGCGCGCGGTCCTTCTCGGCCGCGAAGGACTTTCCGGAGACGATGATGGTCTTGATCTTGGCGGTCTCCGGGTCGGACTTTAGGCGGTGGAGCAGGGTCAGGCCGTCGATGCCCGGCATCAGGATGTCGAGGATGACGAGCCGGGGCTTCTCCTTCTTGATGATGTCCTGGGCCTTCAGGCTGTCCTGGACCAGGATCGCCGTGAAGCCCGCCTCCTGGATCAGTTCCAGGGTGAGGGTTCCGACGATGGGATCGTCGTCGACTACGATGATCGGGGTCGCCATGCGTGCGTATTCTATATAATATCCGCGCATGAGAATCCTAGCGGGCGACAGCCGCGGCCGTCCTTTCAAGAGCGTGCCCAAATCCCTCCCGGTCAAGCCGATCTCCTCGCGCATCAAGAAATCCGTCTTCGACATCCTGCGCCCGTGGCTGGCCGGGTCCAGGTTCCTGGACCTCTACGCCGGCACCGGCGCGGTGGGGCTGGAGGCCCTGTCGCGGGGTGCGGAGTCCTGCTTCTTCGTCGACCGCGACAAGCGCTGCCTGGCGGTCATCGACGCGAACCTGAAGTCTCTGGGACTGGCCGCGCGCGGCCGGACCTCCTACGGCGACATCCTGCAGGACCTGTCCTGGGTCGCCTACCGCGCCGGGGTCCCCGCCTTCGACATCATCTACCTCGGCCCGCCCTACCGCGACGAGGAAGACCGTCCGCTGGGCTGCTCGACGCCGTCCTTGGCCCGCGTGGCGGAGGCCGGCCTCCTCGCTCCCCGAGGGCTCATCCTGCTCCAGCATCATGTGAAGGAGGAGGTCGAGGTCTCGGCGGGCTACGAGCGCTACCGGCGCGAGAAGTACGGCGACACCTTCGTGGACTTCCACCGCCGCGCCGCCGCCGCGGTCTGATGGAGATCTCGTACACCCGGTACCGCATCTACCGGGAGTGCCCCTGGAAGTACAAACTCCTCTTCCTCGACGGCCGCCGCATCCCCCTGGTCCCGAAGTCCAGCTACGGCTTGTCTTTGCACCGCGCGCTGGAGGATTGGCTTCTGCGGGGGGAGACGTCGCTTGAGTCCCTGCGCGAGTCGCTGCGCTCCAAGTGGCTGACGGACGGCTACCCGGACGAGGCCGCCGAGGCGCGCTGGTACTCCAAGGCCGAGCGGGTCCTGGCCCGCTTCCACGCGGAGGAATCCTCTCGCCGCTCGCGACTGATCTGCGCGGAGAAGGAGTTCTTCTGGGACCTGGAGCGCCATCGGGTCCGCGGCAAGATCGACCGCATCGACCAGGCCCCGGACGGGACTTACGACCTGGTGGACTATAAGACCGGCCCGGGCGTGCCGTCGTCGGCGCGGGTCGCCGCCGATCCTCAGCTGCGCTTCTACGCCCTCGGAGCCGGCCGCGCGCTTGGCGTGCCGGTCTCGACGCTGACCATGGACTTCGTGACGGCGGGCGAGCGCGTCAGCGTTCCTTACGATCCTTCCGGCGAGGAGACCCTGGCCGCGGACATCGCCGCCGCGGCTAATGCCATAGAAGCGGGCGAGTTCGCGGCCGACACGCGCTACTGCCCGCGCTGCGACTTCCTGGCCGAGTGTCCGTACGCCAAATTATTGTAGGAATAGTCCTACTTTAATTTGCCGTTATTTCTCATGGCGTTCCCAGTTCATCCCACGGCATACTACAAGGTATATGATTAAACGAAGAGATTCCGGGTTCACCCTCATCGAATTGATGATGGTCGTCGCGATAATCGCGATTCTGGCCGCGATAGTGGTTCCTCGTTATAACGACTCGCTGCGCGCGGCGACCGAAGGCTACACGCGGGGCAGTCTCGGGACGATTCGAAAGGCTCTCAGCGTGTATTACAGCGATATGGAGGGAGTGTATCCCGATGACCTGAACTCTCTGTCCCAGTCGTCGCGCTACCTCCGGCGCATTTCCCCGGCGCGGTTGCCGGGTTATCACGCCGATTCCGGCTCGGTGCTCCACGCCGCGGCCCCCGACGACGCGGGGGGATGGGTTTACAACAACGTCCAAAACTCAGCGAATTACGGCTCGTTGCGCGTGAATTGCACGCACAGCGACATAAAGAACGCCGTCTGGACGAGCTACTGAAATGATCGAGTACTTGAAGAAGGGAGTGCTTGTGGACGTGGTCGCGAACGTCTTCAAGACGATGGCCAAGCTTGAGGTGCGGCCGAACATCGCGTCGCCCAACATCCTGCCCGTCGCGGTCATGGTCGGCTTGGGCGGCGACGAGAAGCGCATGGCCGTGATCATGCGCATGGGGGAGGCTCTGGCGCTGAGATCCGCGGGCGCGATGCTGGAGGACAAGACGATGAGTTGGGGGCCGGCGGCGGAGGACGCGGT
>MGUL01000183.1:0-1224 GCA_001800005.1 Elusimicrobia bacterium RBG_16_66_12
AGGCGCGCGGGCGTGTCGATGGAGGCGCTGTTGTTGTCGTATGTGTTCACGCTGCTGGCGATGCTGTTGACGCTTGAATTCCGGTATCTGAGGCTCAGATGAATTTCGAGTCCGTGCTTTCGCACCACCTGATCGACCGCAAGCTCTTCACGTTCATGGTCGGACCCCTCGACCTCGGCCTCTCTCCGCTGATCATCACCATGTGGGTCGCGGCCGTCATCGCGACCGCCGTCCTGAGCTTCGCCGCCCGCTCCCAGTCCGCGCCCGCGCGCCTGACGCGCGGGATGATCGAGCCCGTCGCCCTTTTCGTGCGCGACGACATTTTAGAGCCGATCTTCGGACACCACGCCCACTACTACCTGCCCTACTTCCTGACTTTGTTCTTCTTCCTGCTCACCTGCAACCTCCTGGGCCTCGTTCCCTATGCCAAGGGTGTGACGGCCAATATCGCCGTGACCGCCTCGATGGCCCTGTGCACCTTCTTCCTGATCCAGTTCGCCGGGATCAAGGAGCAGGGTCTGGGCTCCTACCTGATCCACATCGTGCCCGGCGGCGTGCCGTGGTGGCTGTGGCCGCTGCTCTTCGTCATCGAGTTCTTCGGCATGTTCGCCAAGTGCATCTCGCTCTGCATCCGTCTTTTCGCGAACATGCTCGCCGGCCATATCGTTTCCCTGTCGTTCTTATTCTTGATCTTCATCTTCGCGCAGATGAGCAAGGTCCTGGGCTTCGGCGTGTCTCCGGCGGCCATCGGCCTGGCCCTCTTCATCTACGTGATGGACGTGCTGGTCTCGTTCCTACAGGCTTACATTTTCACGTTCTTGACCGCCCTGTTCGTGGGCGGCGCCGTCCACCCGCACTAAACCGCGGAGGTCGTGCCCGGCCGTCTTCTCGGCGCGCCGGAATATGTCGTCAAGGAGTCACACGAATGGAACTCGGAATGTCCTACATTGGCGTTTTCCTCGGCGCGGGAATGATCCTGATCGGCGCCGCCTACGGCATCTCGCGCGCGGCCAGCGCGGCCCTCGAAGGGACCGCCCGCCAGCCCGAGGCGGCCGGCTCGCTGCAGACGATGATGATCATCCCCGCAGCCATGATCGAAGGCCTCGGCCTGCTGGCGCTGGTCATCGCGCTGCTCGCCGTGCTGTCGCTGAACAAGGGCGTGCCGGTCGCCGGCGGGGCCGCTCCCGCCGCCGCCGAGGCTCACCACTAAAAAGGCTTCCCGGG
>MGUL01000183.1:1256-1945 GCA_001800005.1 Elusimicrobia bacterium RBG_16_66_12
ATTTTCCCGGACCAGTCTCTCGATAACGAAGCAGGAGCGCGAATCATGGACAAGTTGATCGTCCCCGACACCGGTCTGATGTTCTGGACCATTGTCACCTTCCTCTGCCTGGTGGCGATCTTGAAGAAGGCGGCATGGGGTCCGCTCCTGAAGGCCGTCGACGACCGCGAGTACCGTTTGAAGTCCGACCGCGAGGCCGCCGAGAAGGCCCGCGCCGACGCCGAACGCATCCAGAAGGAACTCGAGGCCCAGCTGGCCGGCGTGCACGCCAAGAGCAAGGAACTGCTGGCCGCCGCCGTCAAGGACGGAGAGGCCCTGCGCGCCCGCCTGAAGGCCGAGGCCGAGTCCGACGCCCAGGCCATCAAGGACAAGACCTCCGCCGACCTCGTCGCCGAGAAGAACCGCCTCGTCGGAGACCTCCGCCGCGAGGTCGCCTCCCTGTCGGTGATGGCGGCCGAGAAGCTGATGCGCCAGTCGGTCGACGAGGGCGTGCAGAAGCGTGTCCTTGACGGCTTTTTTGCGGATCTTGACACTGCCAAGAAGGCGGGCCGGAACTGATGCAGGCCTCCGACAGGGTCCTCGCCGGGCGCTACGCCGCGGCCCTCTTCCAGGCGGCCGTCGCCAAGTCCGAGGCGCCGAAGGTGCAGGCGGACCTCGCCGCGGCCGCGAAGATCCTGTCGGACAAGACC
>MGUL01000183.1:1959-11203 GCA_001800005.1 Elusimicrobia bacterium RBG_16_66_12
TGCGCCACCCGCGCGTGTCGCTCGCGGACAAGAAGAAGCTGCTGGAGGCGTTGCTCGCTTCCGAGATCGGGACGACCGCGCTGCGCTTCCTCGAGCTGCTCGTCGACAAGAAGCGCTATGACCTCTTCACGTTCGCGGCCGCCGTCTACGGCCGCCTGCTGGCCGAGAAGAGCGGGACCGCCAAGGCCGTCGTGCGAACCGCGCGTCCGCTGTCCGCCGACGCGCGGAAGACGCTGGCGGCGAGCCTCAAGACCTTCGCCGGGAAGGACATCGAACTGGACGTCAAAGAAGATCCGGAGCTGATCGGCGGCGTGACCGTCAAGATCGGCGATTGGGTCCTCGATTCAAGCCTACGCGGCCAGCTGCGCCGCATGCGGGAGAGCTTCTACCATCATGGCAATTAGACCGGAAGAGATCACGGCCGTCATCAAGACCCAGATCGAGGGCTTCTCAGGGACCACCGAGCTGAAGGAAGAGGGCTCCGTCCTGCAGGTGGGAGACGGCATCGCCCGCGTGTACGGCCTGGAGAACGCGATGGCCGGCGAGCTGCTCGAGCTGCCCAACGGCGTGATGGGCATGGTGCTGAACCTCGAGAAGGAGAACGTCGGCTGCGTGCTGTTCGGCTCCGACTCCCTGGTCAAGGAAGGCGACCCGGTGCGCCGCACCGGCCGCATCGCGCAGGTGCCCGTCGGCGACGCGCTGATCGGCCGCGTGGTGGACGCCCTCGGCCGGCCGGTCGACGGCAAGGGCCCGATCAAGACGACGAAGTTCCGAGGCATCGACATCGTGGCCCCCGGCGTGATGCAGAGGTCCCCGGTCAACGAGCCTCTGCAGACCGGCGTGAAGGCCATCGATGCGATGATCCCGATCGGCCGCGGCCAGCGCGAGCTGATCATCGGCGACCGCCAGACCGGCAAGACCGCGATCGCGATCGACACGATCATCAACCAGAAGAACCAGCCCAACCGCCCGATCTGCATCTACGTGGCCGTCGGCCAGAAGCAGTCCACCGTCGCCGCCGTCGTGCAGACCCTGCAGGACGCGGGCGCGATGGACTACACGATCGTCGTCTCGGCCGGCGCCTCCGAGCCCGCGCCGATGCTGTACGTCGCCCCCTACTCCGGCTGCGCGATGGGCGAGGAGTTCCTGTGGCAGGGCAAGCACGTGCTGGTCATCTACGACGACCTCTCCAAGCACGCCGCGGCCTACCGCCAGCTCTCGCTGCTGCTGCGCCGCCCGCCGGGCCGGGAAGCCTATCCCGGCGACGTTTTCTATCTGCACAGCCGGCTGCTGGAGCGCGCGTGCAAGCTCTCCAAGGAGCTGGGCGGCGGCTCGCTGACCGCCCTGCCGGTCATTGAGACGCAGGCCAACGACGTGTCGGCCTTCATCCCGACCAACGTGATCTCGATCACCGACGGGCAGATCTACCTGGAGTCGAACCTGTTCTACTCCGGCGTGCGCCCCGCCGTCAACGTCGGTCTGTCGGTGTCCCGCGTCGGGGGCGCCGCGCAGACGAAGATGATGAAGCAGGTCGCCGGCCGCCTGCGCCTGGACATGGCGCAGTTCAACGCGCTGGCCGCCTTCGCGCAGTTCGGCTCGGAGCTGGACGCGTCCTCGCAGAAGCAGCTGGCCCGCGGCGAGCGCCTCGTCGAGATACTGAAGCAGGGGCAGTACGTGCCGCTGGCCGTGGAGAAGCAGGTCCTCTCCATCTTCGCCGGCACCAACGGCTTCGTCGACGACGTGCCGACGGCCGACGTGCGCCGCTTCGAGACGGAGCTGTTCGCGTTCGCGTCGGCCCGCCACGCGGCGACGATGAAGGAGCTCATCGAGAAGAAGGCCATCGACGACGCGATGAAGGCGAAGCTCGAGGCGCTGATCCAAGAGTTCAAGGCCCAGTTCAAATGATCCTCGCGCTGCTGCTCGCCGCCGTCCTTCCCGCCGCCGGACAGCGTCGGGATGGTCAACCTCTCGCTCGTGGACGCGCTGGCCGCGATCGAGGAGCCGCAGCTGGCGGGGGTCTTCTCCTTCATCCCGGAGAAGCACTCGACCTTCGCGTTCGCGGACCTGATGGCGCGCGACAAGAAGGCCCTCAGGCGCTACCTGGAGAAGCTCAAGGCGGACCTCAAGGCGGCCGACGGCCTGACGGGCTGGGACCACGAAGTCTGCGCGACCCTGGTCAACCTCTACGCCTCGCCGCTGAGCGGGGCCTTCGAGAAGCCCGACGACAAGCGGCTCAAGAAGATCAACGAGTGCGTGCTGGCCCCGGCGGTCCAGCTCTCCGAGATCGTGGCCAAGCGGAAGAAATGAGAGCGCTCGTCACCGGCGGCGCGGGCTTCGTCGGCTCCAACCTCTGTTGGGAGCTGGCGGCGCGCGGCTGGGACGTGGTCGCCCTCGACGATTTCTCCTCCGGCGCGTTCGAGAACCTGCGGGGATTTCCCGGCGACGTCGTCGCCGCGGACGTGCTCGACGCGTCCTATTGGGGCCCGCGCGTCGGGACAGTCGACGCCGTCTTCCACGAGGCCGCCGTCACCGACACGACCGTGATGGATCAGATGCGGATGATGACGGCCAACGTCGAGGCCTTTCGCGGCCTGCTCGCGTGGGCGGCCAAGGCCAAGGTCAAGAAGGTGGTCTACGCCTCCTCCGCCGGCACCTACGGCGACGCGCCGGTGCCGATGCGCGAGGACGCGCTCCCCCGGCCGATGAACGTGTACGGCTTCTCGAAAGCCGTCATGGACAACGTCGCGGCCAAGGCCAAGGGCGTGAAGGTCGTCGGCCTGCGCTACTTCAACGTCTTCGGCCCGCGCGAGGCCCACAAGGGCAAGGTCGCCAGTATGATCTGGCAGCTTTCCCTGCAGATGAAGGCGGGCCGCCGTCCGCGCATCTTCGAGTTCGGCGAGCAGTACCGCGACTTCATCTACATCAAGGATGTCGTCGACGCCAATCTGAAGGCCCTCGCGAAGGCCCCGTGCGGGGTCTACAACGTCTGCACCGGCCGCAAGACCGACTTCAACGCGATCGTCGCCGCGCTCAACGCGGCGCTGCGCACGAGTCTCCAGCCCGAGTACATCAAGAACCCCTACGCCTTTTATCAAAACGAGACGCTCGGCGACCCCGCCAAGTCGTGCAAGGCTTTCGGCTTCACCGCCCAATGGACGGCGGAGCGCGCGATCCAGGATTACATTCGGTCGTCGGAGTCCAGATAATGGCATCGCTGAGGGAGATCCGCCGCAAGATCAAGTCGGTGAAGTCCACCGAGCAGATCACCAAGGCCATGAAGATGGTCGCGGCCGCCCGCATGCGCCGCTCGCAGATGTCGATC
This sequence comes from Elusimicrobia bacterium RBG_16_66_12, assembly GCA_001800005.1. Lineage (GTDB taxonomy): Bacteria > Elusimicrobiota > Elusimicrobia > UBA1565 > UBA9628 > GWA2-66-18. Next base: position 5,282 of record MGUL01000183.1, read on the forward strand.
CTCTCGGCGCGCCCCTTCGCCTCCAGGATGGAGCGCATGGTCCGCGAGCTGGCCCTGCTCGAGATGCGCGCCGACATCGAGGCGGGCGAGGGCATCCAGATCCATCCCTTCTTCGACCGCCGCCCGAATGGCGGCGCGGAGCTGCTGATCCTCGTCACCGGCGACAAGGGCCTCTGCGGCGCCTTCAACTCGAACCTGCTGCGCGCCGCGATCGACTGGCTGCGCTCGCGCAAAGGCCGCAAGTCCTACTGCGTCGTCGTGGGGCGCAAGGGGCGGGACCTCGTGCACCGCCTGAAGGGCGTCGACGTCGAGATCGTGCAGGAGCTGGTCGGCGTCTTCCCGAAGATATCCTACGCGCACGCCGAGCTGGTCGGGCAGGCCGTCATCGACGCCTACCTGGATCCGAAGAAAGGCCTGAGCAAGGTCACGATCCTCTACAACGAGTTCAAGTCCGTGGCCCAGCAGCGGCTGCTGACGGCCGCGCTGCTGCCGATCCCCGAGCCCGCCGCCCCGCCCGAGACGGCCGCTCTGCCGGACTACGGCTTCGAGCCGCGCCGCCAGGAGCTGCTGGCCGCGCTGCTGCCCCGGCACGTGAAGGCCCAGCTCTACCGCGTGCTGCTCGAGTCGCAGGCGGCCGAGCTGGCCGCGCGCATGAACGCGATGGACGCGGCCTCGAAGAACGCGAAGGAGCTTCGCGAGGCCCTCGATCTGGAAGCAAACCGCACGCGGCAGTCGCTCATCACCAAAGAGATCGCCGAGCTGGTCGGCGGCGCCGAGGCGCTGGCGGCATGACGCACAGGAGACACCTTTGACAGACAAGACCTTCAGCGCCGCGGAGCAGAGACGCCATCCGCGCACGTCGTTGAGCGTGACGTTGAACATCCGGCAGCCCGGCGAGGGCTCGGTCCGCCGCCGCGGCGTCATCTCCGACCTGTCCCAAGGGGGCATGACCTTCGAGAGCGACGCGCTCCTTGAAGAAGGGATGACCCTGCACCTGAAGCTCCCCTCGGCGCTCGAGATCCGCGGCGAGGTGCGCCATGTCGGCGCCCCCGTCTCGGGCCGGCGCCGCTACGGCGTGCGATTCCACAAGATCGGATTCCTCCCCACCCACTGACACAGAGAGCGACATCATGAACATCGGCAAGATCGTCCAAGTCATCGGACCCGTCGTCGACGTGGAGTTCCCCTCCGGGAAGCTCCCGTCGAACTACAGCGCGCTGAAGATCAAGATGCCGCGCGAGGGCAACGGCGGCGCGGCCACGCTGACCGTCGAGGTGGCCAGCCACCTGGGCGACAACATCGTGCGCACGATCGCGATGGGCGCGACCGAGGGCCTGACCCGCGGCGCCGAGGTGTCGGACACCGGCGCTCCGATTACGGTCCCCGTGGGCCGCGCGTGCCTCGGCCGTCTGCTGAACGTCCTCGGCGAGGCCAAGGACGGCGCCGCGGCGATCAAGTCCGACGACCATCTGCCCATCCACCGCGAGCCGCCCAAGCTCACCGAGCTCGTGACCAAGCCCGCGATCTTCGAGACCGGCATCAAGGTCGTCGACCTGCTGGCTCCCTACATGAAGGGCGGCAAGGTCGGGCTGTTCGGCGGCGCCGGCGTCGGCAAGACCGTCATCATCCTCGAGCTGATCAACAACGTGGCCAAGGAGCACGGCGGCGTCTCCGTGTTCGGCGGGGTCGGCGAGCGCAGCCGCGAGGGCAACGACTTGTACCGCGAGATGGAGGAGGCGAAGCTCTCCGACGGCGCGCCGGTCCTCTCGAAGACCGTGCTGGTCTTCGGCCAGATGAACGAGCCGCCCGGCGCGCGCGCCCGCGTCGGCCTCACCGCGCTGACGCAGGCCGAGCACTTCCGCGACAAGGAAGGCGCCGACGTGCTGCTCTTCATCGACAACGTGTTCCGCTACGTGCTGGCCGGCGCCGAGGTCTCAGCACTCCTCGGCCGCATGCCGTCGGCCGTCGGCTACCAGCCGACGCTGACGACCGAGATCGGCGCCCTGCAGGAGCGCATCACGTCCACCAACAAGGGCTCGATCACCTCGATCCAGGCCGTCTACGTCCCCGCCGACGACCTGACGGACCCCGGCGTGGCGAACACCTTCACGCACTTGGACGCGACGACCGTGCTGTCGCGCCAGATCGCGGAGCTCGGCATCTACCCGTCGGTCGACCCGCTCGAGTCCACCTCGCGCATCCTGGACCCGAACATCATCGGCGAGGAACACTACAACGTCGCGCGCGGCGTGCAGAAGATCCTGCAGCGCTACCGCGATCTGCAGGACATCATCGCGATCCTGGGCATCGACGAGCTCGGCGACGAGGACAAGCTCGTCGTGTCCCGAGCCCGCAAGGTCCAGCGCTTCCTGTCCCAGCCCTTCTTCGTGGCCCAACAGTTCACCGGCCGCCCGGGCAAGTACGTGAAGCTCAAGGACACCATCGCCAGCTTCAAGGCGCTCATCGAGGGCAAGTACGACGCCCTGCCCGAGCAGGCGTTCTACATGTGCGGCGGCATCGAAGAGGCCGTCGCCAACGCGGAGGCGATGAAGTAAGCGGCGAGGCGACCATGGACAAGACACTCACGCTGGAACTCGTGACGCCGGAGAAGGTGGCGTGGTCGGCCCCGGCCGACTTCGTTGTCCTTCCCGCATTCCAGGGAGAGATGGGCGTGCTGTCCGGTCATCAGCCGTTCCTCGTCCAATTGGTCGCGGGCGAGGTCCGCGTCACGGAGAAGGACGCGGTCACGCGCTTCGCCGTCTCGGGAGGCTTCGCCGAGGTCAAGGACGACGTGATCTCCCTTTTCGCGGAGACCGCGGAGATGGCCGGCCAGATCGACGCGGAGCGCGCGCACCAGGCTCTGGAGAAGGCGAAGATGGAAGTCGCCAAGCCCGGCCTCGATCCGGAACAGCTGGCGGCGATGGAAGCGGCCATCCGCCGCGCCCAGGTCCGCCTGCGCGTCGCGCGCCACGGCAAGGGCGCGCCCAGTTCCGACCAGCGCCAGTTCGAGTAAGTCGGCGTGAAGGCGCCACCTCCGCCGCCTCTCGAAGGCAATCATAGTAAGGTCATCCGCAAGTCCGCGGCCGGCTTCGAGTGGACGGGCGTGGAGCTCGAGCCCTATAAAAGAGACAGCGCCGAATGGCGCGGCATCACCCGCCGGGAACTTATCGGTAAACGGGGCGAAACGACCCGTTTCCACGTCCGCTACTTCGAGATCCAACCCGGCGGCCACTCGACTCTCGAGAAGCACGAGCACGAGCACGTCGTCGTCCCGCTGCGCGGCGTCGGCGAGGCGCGGGCCGGCTGCTACATCTGGACCGTGGGCGTCGGCGACGTCGTCTACGTCTCCCCTTCCGACCCGCACCAGTTCCGCTGCCCGGAGGGCGCGACGGAGCCGTTCGGCTTCCTCTGCGTCGTCAACTCCGAGCGCGATGCGCCGGCGGCCGTCGACGGCCTCGGCGTCTGCCATATCTGCGAGTAGCCGATCGCCGGGCAGAGCCACTTGACAATAGTTAATAAAACTGTTTATGATATTTACATGGAATACGCGACACACAAAAACCCTTTCAAGTTCGGGGATCCCGTGGAGGGTGAATACTATCTTGCGCGGCCGGGACTGTCGAAAATCGTGCATCAGTTCCTGGACAGCAAGATACACGTCGTGCTTCTTGGTCCACGGCGTTTCGGCAAGACATCGTTCATTTTGGATGTCTTGAGGCATGAAGAGAAGAAAGGGAAAGCGTGTCTTCTCATCGACATATTCAACGTCACTTCCCATCGGGATTTTCTTCAGCAGCTGCTCCGCGCCTTGAGATCGAAGCAGGACTGGGGCGCGAAACTCAAGAAATGGTTTGAATCGGCGCCGCGCCTGAGAGCGAAGATCACGCTCGAGGTTGATCCTAAAACGGGGCAGCACAGTTGGGGCGTTTCCCCGGACCTCGCTCCCGAAGACGTCAAGGAGGCGATCCAGGACACGATCGTCGCGCTCGGGGAGATCGGCGCGCGCGTCATCATCGCCATCGACGAATTCCAGACCATCGCGGAGCTTGAAGACGACGGCTGGCTGGAGGCGACGCTCCGAACGCAGATGCAGCAGATTAAGAACACATCGTTTCTTTTCAGCGGCTCCCGCCGGAGCGTCATCCACGATATGCTCAATAACGCCTCGCGGCCGTTCTATCGATCCGCTCAACTCATCGATTTCCCCACGCTTGGGCCCGAGTTCACGGACTGGATCACGAAACGCTTCGACGGCGTCGGAGTGGCCTGCGAACGCGGAGCAATCGACGAACTGCGCCGCGAGGTCCAAGAGACCCCGAACTATGTGCAGATGGCGTGCTTTCACCTCGTGGCGCAGGGAACGCGGACCGTCGATAAGAGGAAGATCCACGAAGTGCTGAGGACCGTCGTCAAGCAGAATGCTTACGCATACCAGACGCTTTTGAATTCCCTCACGCAAATACAACAAAGGGCCCTGCGCTTGGCCGCCAATAATTCCGAGGGGATCTACGCAAAGGACGCCATCGCCAAATACGAAATACCATCGGGGCCGACCCTCGCGTCGGCCATCAAAGCCTTGAAACAAAAACAGATACTGGACGAGGGCACGGCGCAAGGACGGGTGGTATTCGATGATCCGTTGTTCTCGATCTGGCTGAAAACAGAGTTTCCCGGGTAGGATTTTTTTACCACCCTCCCATGACCTTCCACTCATAGGTCCTTTAGAGTCTGCCTGGCAGGTCCTTCGTCCCACAGCTCCGGGAAGTCTTCATTCCTATAATCGGGGCAGATGCGGATGATCAACGCGCTCGCCTTCCTGTTGCCCGCCTGCCTGCTCGCCTCCTCGTCGGCCTCCGCCGCGGTGACGGCCGTGCCGGTCCGCCCCCTTCCCCTGAGCGCCCCGGCCGCCGCGGTCTCCGGCGCCTTGTCCGACCCCGCCCGAGCCTTCGCGGCCCCTCCTCTCATCTCGGCGCCGGCGTTGAGCGCGACTCCGGCCTTGGCGGCACAGCCCGCCCCGGCCCGGCCGTTCGAGGCGCCGTCGCCGGGCTCGCGTGTGCCGGCGGAGGCCCAGGCGGCGAGCGCGGGCGCTTCCTTCGACGGTTCGATCAGCGTTCCGCTCCAAGCCCAGCTCGTCGCCCCGGCCGCCGCTTCCGGCGGCCTGCGCGCGATGCGCGCCGACGATGAGCCGTGGCTCGCCTCCGTGGTCGGGGAACTGATGCGCACGCGCACGGGCCGGCGCGTCTTGCGCGGCATCTCCCGGCTCGAGGGGCGTCGCGGCTACCCGGTCATCGTCGAGGTCGCGCGCATCTCCAACAACGGGGAGTTCCGCTACGACTCGGATATCCTGGTCATGGACGCCTCGCACCGGCGCTCCGAGCCGGCGCTGACGGCGCCGATCCTGGCTCACGAACTTCAGCACGTCCTGCAGAGGGCGATGGAGCTTCCCACGGACGTGCTGGAGCTTGAGATCGAATCCTACACCGTCGAGAATCGGGTCTGGAGCGAGCTGGGGCTGTCGCCGCCGCAAGGCAGCTTCGCGGCGCAGGCGCGCAAGCGCCTCCTGCGGGGCGTGGACGTCTTCATCCCGCGGCTGGCCAAGCAGTACAAGAACAACTTTTCTCTTTACAGCCACACGATGGGAGAGTTCGCGCGGCGGGCTTCGGAGCAGCGCGCGAGCACGCTCAAGCGCGTCGAGCGCGCGAAAAAGGACGTCGGGCTCGCCGAGAGGGCGATCGCGGTGATGCGGGCCTCCGGGATGCCGGAGCAGGCCGTGGCCGCTCACGCGCGCGAGGCGCTCGACCCCGCGCGTCGCCGCCTGAAGGAAGCCCAGGTGACCCTCGCCTGGTGCGAGCGCGACCTCGCGCTGCTCGCCGACGAGGCGGGACGGACCCGTCTGCGAGCCTTCTCGCGCGGCGTGATCCG
>MGUL01000183.1:11211-12067 GCA_001800005.1 Elusimicrobia bacterium RBG_16_66_12
GCGCGCGCTCCCTGGCGCGCTGACCCCGTCCCGTTTGTTATCATCGCCGGATAGGAGGTCCGTTATGAATGCTCTCAGGCTCGTCGTGCTGGGCGCGGCCTTCGCGGCCGCGGCCCCCGCGCCCTCGGCGCCGTCTTTCCCGCCGAGAGAGCCCTATTGGCTTAAGACTTACTCGACGGCGTCTCATCAAGAATCCTGGAACGCGGAGCTCTCGGTCGGGGACTTGGACAAGGTCCTGCCGCAGGTGCTGAAAGCCGTCGAGAAAGGGGGAGGGAAGCTCACCCAGCCCCTGCAGACTTTCCCCGCCAGCGGGACGGACCGCTCGCAGCAGCTCTCGCTGACGATCCCGAAGAAGGGCGCCGAGCCCCTCGTCAAGCGCCTGCGCAAGCTGGGAGAGATGCGCGACCCGCTGAAGCGCCCGCTCGCGCCGCCGGTTCCTATCGACGAGGTGCGTGCGAAGATCTCCCGCCTGATGAAGGAGAAGATCGAGCGCGCGTCGGCGCTCTCTCAGGTCCCCGCCGCGGCCGAGGCGAGCGAGGAGATCCTGGAGCATCTCCTCCTCGTGGAGGCGGTCGCCGCTCGCGCGGAGGCCTTCGTCCTCTTCAACCTCACCGTGAGGGGCCGTTGAGGCCGGCGCTGTTCGCGGCCGCCGTCGCCGTTCTGGCCGGCTGCGCGGAGATCGGGCTCGTGCCCAACGGCCTGCCGCCTCCTCCGCCGCCGCGTCCGGTCCTGCGCGAGGCGCGCGCGCCTTCCGCGACTTTTTCGGCGGGTCTTATCGCGCATCGGAAGGTGGACGGGCTGCGCGCGGAAGCGTTCGTGGTCGGGGAGGGAGAGGTCCGCGGCAGCCTCCTCTCGG
>MGUL01000183.1:12082-14274 GCA_001800005.1 Elusimicrobia bacterium RBG_16_66_12
CTCGGAGCTCAAGAGCCCGGAGTCCCGACTGAAGCCGCCGGTGCTGGTTTTCGCGATCCGGCACCCGAAGGAAGGGGTGATCCTCTTCGGTGCGGGGCTGCCTGAGGATCTCGGTGGTTTGGGCGCCAAGCGGGTCAAAGGCGCGGCGCTTTCCCCATTTAAGGTGGAACCGGGCCGGGACATCATTTCTCAGCTGGGAAAGCGTGGAATCAAGGCGGAAGACGTCAAATGGGTCGTGTTGCCGGACCTGGCCCCGGAGTGGGCAGGGCGGGCCGGGTCTTTCCCTAACGCCACCGTGATGGTCTCGGCCCAGGCCTGGTTCAACTCAAAACGGAAAGAACTCGAGTCGGACCTTCCAGACCCACGGGCCTTTGTTCCAGAAGAAAGACTTAAAATAGTTGATTTATCCAAAGATTTGCCTTACGGCCCCTTTGAGCATGGTCGCGATCTTCTTTCGGATGGAGCCCTGGTCGTCGTCGACCTAGAGGGGGGGGTTGCGGGAGGCATTGGGCTTTGGGTCAACCTCGATTCCGGCCCGGCCCTGTTGGCCGGCCCGGCGGCTTTCGTGTACGACAACATCTACGATTCGGCCCTGCCAGATCGCCGCTTCGTGGTGGATGTGTCCAGTTTCGCCTGGAACGCGCGCGCGATGCGGCTGGCGCAGGAGGCCGTTCCGCGCCTCGTGATCGTGCCCGCGCACGATCTCTCCACGCTCAAACTCTCGCCTCGTCCGGACCTGACGCTCGCGCCCTGATAGGCGCGCTCCGCGCGTTTTTTTGAAAAAAAGCGCGCGCGGCCGCGCGGCGTCAAGCATCATTTTCAAAATGATCCGCGCCGCGCGCCGGGCCGATGCTCCGTCGAGAAACGCCGCGCGCGGAGGCGTCGATAAAATATTTTTATAAATAGCCGTTGACACTTCTGCGTTCGTGTGGTAAGATTTCACCTGTTAGGCCGCGCTTAGAACCGCGGTCCAGCGGCAAAGTAAATTTGCCCCCGGCTTCTTGAGAAGCTGCAAGAAGCCCGGACAAGTTTTTTGTTCCTTGACAAATCGGTTTTTGCGAGCGAATGGGCGCCCTGTTCTCCCCCCCGGGAGAGAGGGCGTAAGGAATTATTAGGTGTGTGTTTTAGATCCGGGAAGACCTCGCGGTCTGAACGGGTCGGGAAACAACAAGAGCAAAGAAGAGTCAATTCTTCTTCATTTTGGGCGTAAAGCGGAGTCGTCGGTCTTACACCGGCAAAACGCCGAAACTTTTAATGGAGAGTTTGATCCTGGCTCAGAATTAACGCTGGCAGAGTGCATAACACATGCAAGTCGAGCGGAACTGTTTGAGATTACATCAAGGGCAGTTTAGCGGCAGACGAGTGAGTAACACGTAAGTAACCTACCCTCGAATGGCGAACAACCAGCCGAAAGGCCGGCTAATACGCCGTACTCTCCTTGGAAGGCATCTTCCGAGGAGGAGAGACCCGCAAGGGTCGTTGGAGGAGGGACTTGCGGCCCATCAGCTAGTTGGCGGTGTAATGGACCACCAAGGCTACGACGGGTACCCGGGCTGAAAGGCCGAACGGGCACGATGGCACTGAGACACGGGCCATACTCCTACGGGAGGCAGCAGTGGGGAATTTTGGACAATGGGCGAAAGCCTGATCCAGCAACTCTGCGTGAGGGACGAAGGGCTTCGGCCCGTAAACCTCTTTTACATGGGACGAAATCCCGCAAGGGTCTGACGGTACCATGCGAATAAGCCACGGCTAACTATGTGCCAGCAGCCGCGGTAAGACATAGGTGGCGAGCGTTATTCGGATTTACTAGGCGTAAAGCGAGTGTAGGCGGACGCTTAAGTCCGGCGTTAAATCTCCAGGCTTAACTTGGAGCTGTCGTCGGATACTGAGCGCCTCGAGAGGGGTAGGGGGCAGTGGAATTCCCGGTGTAGCGGTGAAATGCGTAGATATCGGGAGGAACACCTATGGCGAAAGCAGCTGCCTGGGCCTTTTCTGACGCTAAGACTCGAAAGCTGGGGGAGCAAACAGGATTAGATACCCTGGTAGTCCCAGCTGTAAACGATGGTCACTAGATGTGGGAGGTATCGACCCCTTCCGTGTCGTCGCTAACGCTTTAAGTGACCCGCCTGGGGAGTACGGCCGCAAGGTTAAAACTCAAAGGAATTGACGGGGGCCCGCACAAGCGGTGG
>MGUL01000184.1:0-3099 GCA_001800005.1 Elusimicrobia bacterium RBG_16_66_12
CTCCCAGGATGAGAACGGCGACGGCAAGAAGGAGGACCGCCAGCCCGGCGGCGCGGCGACGCGGCAGGAAGAAGAAGCCCGCGGCCGCGGCGACGGCCGTGATGAGACCGATGTAGACGCATTTCCACCACTCCACCTCCGGGTGGAATCGCGACAGAGGGACAAGAAGGGGGCTCGACCACTGGCGCAGGTCCGCGAGCGAGAAACTCCAGACGAGGGCCTCCTGCGCGCCCACGCCCGCCGCGCGGCGGGAGAGCGACGCAAGCTCTAGAGCCGGCAGGAGTTGGACCGCGCACAGCGCGAGGGCCGACAGACCCGCCGCCGCCCAGACCCCGACCCACTCCGCCGGACCGGACGGGCCTTCGCGACGCAGGAGGAAAGAGAGCAGCCAAGCAACGAGGGCGGCGCCCGGCAGAAAAGTGGGATAACCGGCCAGGAACATCAGCGACAGGAGCGCTGCCAGAGGCGCTGGGCGGCGGAAGAAGAGGAGGAGCGCCGGCGCCCACGCCAGCACGGCGAGATGATTCAAGAAGGGCATGCGGCTGACCAGCAGGCCGCCCAAAGCCAGCGAGAGACCGCCGCCGACGCTGGCTCCCCAGCTCAGGCGCAGGCTCCTCAGCCATGACGCGGTCAGCCAGCCCGCTAGGAAATAGTGAAGGAAGTGGAAGAGCGCCGTCGCGGTCGCGAAGCCGAAGGTGTAGAAGAATATCGTCGGAGGATAGATCAGCCCCCCCTGCATCGAGCCGAGCATCGGCATGCCCAGATAGAGCGAAGGATCCCAGAGCGGAGCCCTTCCGGCTTGGACGAGCTGGGCCGGCGCGGCGCGCCAAGGGTGGTGGAGATAGGTCAGGTCTCCCCAGAAAGGCGTCAGGCCTCTCAACCAGAACGGGAGGAACAGGGCCAAGACGCCCGCCGCCAGGAACGCCGCGGCCGCAGCCTCGGGGCCAAGACGCTCGGCGCGCCTCCAGACGCTCCTCCTCTCTGTGTCGGGCAGGCGCGCGCTCCCCGAGCCCGGACCGCGGCCGCATCCGCGCTCCGCCCGAGCCGCGAGTAGATCCGCTCGAGGATGAGCCAATTCGAGGCGCGGTAGGGGTCCATGGAGACGGCCCTCTCGAGATGACTCGCGGCTGCGGCGAGAAGGGAGGGGTCTCCCTGTCCCGCGCGCGAGAGGATCAGCTGGGCGCGCAGGCGAGCGGCTTCGGGGTGGGGGCGAAGGGCCTCAGAAGACGCCAGCGACGACTCGGCCGCGTCGGACGCCCCACCGGAGGAGAGGCTCTCGACGGCCTGGGCGCGCAGGCGGTCGGCCCTCCAGTTGCCCAGCGTCCATGAGGCCGCCAGCCACGCCAGAACGAGCGTGGAAGCCGTCCATGGCAGCTTGCGCGAGCCGCGCACGGCGACGCCCTCCTCCGACTCGGGCAGGCAGAGCGCGGTCGACAGGCAGAAGAGCCAGAAGACGCCCGGCACGCTCAACGGATAATCCACGAGCCCATGCGCGATCGCCGCGACCGGACCGAAGCGTCGGGAAGGCGCGGCTCGGCGCAGCATCGACGCCAGCCCCACGACCCAGACCACTAGATACGGCCACCCTTTTTCGGCGGCCGTCTCGAGGAAATGAGAGTGCGCGTAGAGGGAGTTGAGCTCCGGACGCGCCGCGACGTGGGCGGGAAGGGCGTAGGCAAACGAACCCGGCCCCAGTCCCAGCCAGGGCGCGGACGCGGCCATGCGCCAGGCCGCCGTCCACCACTCAACCCGGTGGAGGACCTCGGGCGAGTGGAGCTTCGCGTACGCGGCGACGAGCCCCGCGGAGCCGACCGCGGCGCCGGCCCAGAACGCGGCCGGGCCGACGCTGCGCCGGTGCAGCAGGACGGCCGCCGAAAGCCCAAGCCACCCCCCCACCGAGCGCGTCCACCAGAGGCAGACGAGCAGCCCGGCGGCGAGAACCCAGTCCTTCCTGCGCGCGGCCACGGGCAGGAGGAGCAGGATCGCCCCCGCGAAGGCGTTCGGATTGAGCAGGGCCGAGGGCGGCCGCGGCATTCCGCTGCGCCTCTGGTAGACGGCCAGCAGCACCAGGGCCCACGCGGCGGCATAAATGAACTTCTCCACGCGCACGCGCTGCTCCGAGGACAGCAGCGTCGCGGAGGGAAAAAGGAGAAGGCCCGCGGACGCCGCGGCCCAGCAGGGCAGACTGTAGGCCGGCACGGGGCCGGCCAACGCCGAAAGCAGCGAGAGCGCGGTCAGAGCCGCGGCCCAGACGAGAGGACTCCGCGAAGGGAGGGGCATACGGCCGCGCAGAACGGCCGCGCCGAGGAAGAGGGCTGCTCCGACGATGAGGATGAGGAGGACGGCGGACTGCGCCCAAATGTCCCAAGCCCCTCGCAGGATGAGTCCCGCGGCGGCCTGCCCCCCGACGAGGGACGCGAGCACGGCGGCGTCAGTCGGGCATGATCCGCGTCGTGACGAAGATCAACAGCTCGTTGCGCACCCGGGACTTGCTCTTCTTCTTGAAGAGCCAGCCGAGGATCGGGATGTCTCCGAGGAGCGGGATCTTAGTGATGGTGTCCTGCATCGTGTCGCTGATCAGGCCGCCGATGACGATGGTCTCGCCGTCGCGCACGAGGACCGTGGTGTTGGCGTTGCGGGAGTCGATGGCCGGAGCGCCGGTCGCCGTGCTGCCGGCGGCCGAGACCGAGGGCTGGCTCACGGTCGGGTTGATGATGAGGAGGATGCGGCCGTCGGCATTGATGCTCGGCGTCACCGTCATTTGGATGCCCGTGGTGACATAGCTGACCGTCTGGGTCTGCACGCCTGTCGACGCGACGTTGGAGGTCACGTAAGGGATCTGGGTCGTCACGTTGATGTTCGCGGCCTGGTTGTTGAGCGTCGCGATCTTCGGGTCCGAGAGGACCTTCGCCTTGCCCTCGGAGGCGGCGGCCGTCAGCGTGGCGGAGAGGAAGTAGTTGTTCGTGATGCGGCCCACGGTCAGCGCGCCGAAGACCCTGTCCGCGTTGAGCAGCACCCCGGTCCCGCGGGCGCCGGCTCCGGCGCCGATGACGGCATTGGCGTTGCTGTCGATCGGAGACGCGATCGGCGACAGGGCGG
>MGUL01000184.1:3108-4916 GCA_001800005.1 Elusimicrobia bacterium RBG_16_66_12
TGGCGCCGCCTCCGATGAGCGTGGTCCCCATCTGGCCGGCGGCCCGGCCGCGCTGCGAGCCGGTGTAGTCCCACTGGATGCCGTAGTTGAAGCCCGAGTTCATATTGACCTCGACGAGCTTCGCCTCGATGAGGACCTGGCGCGGGCGCTGGTCGAGCTGTGCGACGAGGTTCTCGGTCGCGAGGATCCCCTCCAGGGACTCGGTGACGATGAGGGAGTTGGTCTTGGCGTCCACGCTGGAACTGCCGGTGCGCCCTTCGGCCGTGCGCACCGAGTCGATCGTGGTCTTCACCTCGGTGGCCTTAGCGTAGTTCAGCGGGATCACTTTGGTGATGTTGGTCGCCGAGGTGCGCTGCTTGGTGAGCTCGGCCGGCGTGATCACGCGCAGGATGTTTTCGCCGACCTGGTCGGTGCTCAACTGCATCATCGAAAGAACGGTCCTGAAGGCCTCGTTGAAGGGCACGTCGCTGAGGTGTAAGGTGAGCGAACCGCTGACGTCCGTGCCGTAGATGATGTTGATCTTCGCCTTGGCCGCGAGCAGCTTGATGATGTCGCGAATGTCGGTATTGTCGAAGTCCAGCGTGACGGCGTCCTTCGGCAGGCGGCTGATCAAGTCCTTGTAGATGCGGCCGCCGAGGCGCCGATCGGACCTCACCTCATCGCCCAGATCGGCCGGGATGACGATCTTCTCGCGCGAAGCGTCCTCGCTCTCGGCCACGGCGGCCAGCTCCGAACTCATATTCGCCTGGAGACCGGCGCGCTTGAAGGCGGCGGCGGCGGAGAGGTCCGGCTTGACGGCCGGCGGAGCGGGCTTCACCGGTTCGACCGCTTCCGCGACGGCGGCCGGCGCGACGGGAGCGGAGGCCGCCACAGGCGCGGCGGGAGCGGGAGCGGGCGCCTTCGGCGCCGCCTTGGCGGCGCGCTTGGCCACGACCTTGGGAGCCGCTGGAACCGCGGGAGTTGCGGCAGGCGCGGGGGCTTCAGGAGTCGCGGCGACAGCGGGGGCGAGGACCGGGGCCGAAGCCGGGGTCGGCGCCGCGGGCTTAACCTCCGCCTTCGGGGCCTCCTCCACGGTCCCCATGAGCTGGACCGTCAGCCCCTTCTCGTCCAAGCCGATCTTGTAGCCGGCCATCTTCACGAGGTCGAGGACGACTCGCGTGACCATGCGCGGCGCCCTCTCGAATTGCGAGGTTCGCACGCCTTTCAGGAAATGGCCCTTGCCCTCGGAGGCGAGACCCTTGCCCATATGCTTGACGTCGAGCAGTTCCATCACGAGGCGGGGCGGATCCTGCGTCAGGAAGCTGTTGTACTGGGCCGCGGTGCTGAGCTTGATGGCGACGAAATCGTCCGAGATCTCGACGCCTTGAAACTTCGCGACGGGCGCGACGGACGCCGCGTCGGCGGCGAAGGCGGCCGTGACGCCTTGGGGGACGGCAAGCGCGGCCGCCAGCAAGACCGCGGCCGCTTTCTTCAGATCGTGAGTGTTCATGGGCATCTCCCGCGTCCCTCTTAGGGCTTCTGGTCCTTCTCTTTGCTCTCGTCGACCTCGCCCAGGACGAAGACTTGGACGTCCTTGTCCGCGGTGACGAGCTCGACGCGCTTCTGTTTAAGCTGGATGCGTCCCGTGACGCCGGGAACGCGCTTGTTGCGTCCATCGAAAAGCCTGCCCGCGCGCAGAAGATAGGTCTGCCCCGTGTCGCTGCCGAAGATGGCGAAGTCGCTGGAGCGGTCCTTCATGAGTCCGCGCAGCCGCAGGGAGTGGATGTCCGTCGCCGCGGGCTCCGCGCCGTCCTCGGCGGCGCGCGTCG
>MGUL01000184.1:4931-11060 GCA_001800005.1 Elusimicrobia bacterium RBG_16_66_12
TCGCCCCCATGGAGGCGGGCAGGAACGGGTCGCGGACCCGGTCTCCGGTGTATAGGCTGGAGATCGTGTGAGTGCTCGCGCCGATGAGGGACTGGGCCGCGGCAGTCGGAGCGGCCGCGGCGGGCGCCTCCGGCGCCGCGGAGGCGGCCAGGGCGAGCAGGACAGCGCAGGGGGCGGTGATCATCCTTTGTACTGGTAGGTCAGGAGGGTGAAGGTGACGGTGATCTCGCCGTCGCCGCCGGCGGACGGATAGACCACGTCCTTGACGTTGAAGATGCGTTCCTCGAGAGCCACGGCGGCGAAGAAGCGGCCGATGTTGTGGTAGCTGCCTTTGACCGTCATGGGATAGCTCAGCTCCGTGAAATACTGCTGGCTCTTCTGGGGCCCGGGAGAGAAGGTCTGGAGCGTGACGCGGCCCTTCTGCGCGAGGCGCGAGAGGGCGAGGAGGATCTCCGGCACCGACTTCGACTTCGGCAGGCGCTTCTCGGCCTCGACCGCCTGCTGGTTGAGGCTGGCCAGCTCATCCTGCAGCCGCTTCAGGCGGGAGGCCTGAGCCTCGGCCTTGGTGATCTTGGCCTCGATCTGGGCGATCTTGTCGACGAGCTCGGCCTTGCTCTGGGAGATGGGCAGCCAGAAGAACCGGACGTAGCCGAACGAGAAGGCGCAGAAGAGCACGGCCCCCGCGCCCAGGTACTGCTGCTGCTGCTTCGAAAGTTGGATTGCCATACTAGAGTTTGATGGTGTATGTCGCCGTCACCGTGAACGTGTGGACGCGGGGGCCGCCCGAGGTCACGGCGCCGAGCTCCACGCCCGCGAAATGGGAATCGGCCTCCAACGCCTTGATCCAGGCCGCGACATCCTCGTTGGTCGAGGCGGTCGCGGAGACCGACATCTTGAGGCCGTTGTTGCCCACCGTCGAAGTGTTCAACTGCGTGACCCGCACGCCGGCGGGGACGGTCCGGGCGAACTCGCCCATGAAGATGGGGTAAAAGGAACGACCCTTCAAGAGGTCCTCGATGACGCCGAGACGCGCGCGCACCGCCGCGGCCGCCTTCTCGAGCTCCTCGACCTGGGCGACGATGGCGGAAAGCTTCTTGAGCTTGGCTTCCTTGTAGGAGAAGTCGCTCTCCAGGCGGAGCAGGCCGAACCAGTGGCCGAGGGAGACCAGGGCCAGGACCACCGCCAACAGGCCGCCGATCACGGCGGCCTGAAGCATCAGCTGCTTCTGCCGCGCCTTGGCCAGGATCTCCGCCGGGACGAGATTGACCTTGATCATTCTATTCCCAATCCCTGTTCTGCCTCAGGGCGAGTCCCACCGCCACGCCGAAGGCCGGGCGGAGTTCCTCGGGAACGCCTTCAGCGCCTTTGACGAAGGAAAAGGGGTCGAGCACCGTCACGGGGACCTTGAGCTCGGCCGAAAGATGCTTGTCGAGGTTCTTGGCGCGAGCCGAGCCACCCGACAGGACGATCCGGCCGATCGAACGGTCCGGCCCCTGCGAGAGATAGAAGTCGACCGAACGATGGACCTCTCCGACGAGATCGCGAGCGACCTGGCCGACGGCCTGGGAGACTCCGAGGGCGTCGCGATTGCCGTCGGCAAGGGCCTTTTCCTTTTCGGCCGGATCGACGATGACGCCGAAGAGCTTCTTGAGGTCGTCGGCCTTGGGAGCCTCGCACTGGAAGGCCTTCATCACGGCCTTCGTCATGGTCTGCCCGGAGATGAAGACGTCTCGGACCACGCGCGTCACGCCGTTCTCGACGATGGAGAGGTTCGTGACCATGTGGCCGATGTTCAGATAGAGGGTGGCCGCGGTCTCCTTGGGGTCGCGCGTGCGCTCATGGACGTTCTCGAGGGCGAAGCTGTCCACGTCGATAAGGGCGGGGTGCAGGCCGCAGGCCTCGAGGATCTCGAGGCGCGCCGTGACCAGATCCCGCTTGGCGGCGACGAGGACCGTCTCCATCTTCTTCTGGCCCTCTTCCACGATCTCGCTCAGGATGTGGAAGCCGAGCTGGACCTCGTTGATGTCGAAAGGGATGAAGGGTTCCGCCTCGGTCGCCAGGGTCGACTGGAGCTCGACTTTGGTCAACCGAGGGAACTTGACGTAGCGCACGATGACGGAATTGCCGGAAAGCGAGGTCGCGACGTCCTTGACCTTGACCCCCTTCTCGATGAAGAAGGCGCGCAAGGCGTTGACGACGGAGATCTTCCGCTCGTCGATGGGAGCTTCCGCCTTGCCCCCGATGGGGAGGTAGCCCCAGGCCTTCAGCTGAATGGACGGTCCCTCCTGCTTGAGCAGGACGACCTTGACGGCGTAAGACCCGACGTCCACGGCCACCACGTCCTTGGGACCGAGGAAAAGCTCGGCGACCCCTTTCAGGGCGCCGAGACGAGCCTTCACTTCCTCGATGTTCATCGCCATCTTCCGTTCAAGCCATTAAAAAAGCGCCGACGCCCCGCCGTATTCCCCGGCGGGTCGGACTCGGCGCGTTTTGTAACGGCATGCGATTTATAACAGGTTTGCCCATCTTTGTCAAGGCCTGACTGATCACGGTCGGCGAACGCGCCTTCCGCCGCGGCACGGGATTTGATAGCATAAAAACAGATGAAGTCCATCCTTTTCGACTACGGGGGGACCCTCGATTCCGACGGATCCACGTGGCTCGAGCGCTTCCTGCCCATTTATAAGGAATATGGGATCGAGGTCCCGCGGGAACGTTTCGACCGCGCCTTCTACGATTCCGATGACAGCCTCCCCGAGCGGTTTCCCTTGGAGGGCTTGGATCTGGAACAGACCCTGCGCCTGCAGGTCCGGGAGGTCCTCCGCGATCTGGCTCCCGACCGCATCGAGCTCACCGATCTCATCGCGGGGCGATTCGCCGCGGACAGCCGCGCTCACTTCCGCCGCCTGGATCCAGTCCTCGAGAGGCTGGCGCGGCGATTCCGCCTGGGCGTCGTTTCCAACTTCTACGGGAATCTGGACGGCATCCTGCGCGCGGAGGGCCTCAAGGAGCGATTTTCCGTCGTGGCCGACTCTGGCATCTTGGGCGTGGGCAAGCCGGACCCCGCGATATTCCTCCATGCCGCCCGGGCCCTCGACAGCCGCCCCGAGGACTGCGTGATGGTCGGAGACTCCGTCGCCCGCGACGTGAAAGGCGCGGCCGCCATCGGCATGAAAAAAGTCCTCGTCTGCGTGCGGGCCGAGGTCCCTTCGGCCGGGCAGGACTGGACCGTGCGCTCCGTCGTCGAGCTGGAGGCCCTCTTCCTATGACGACTCTGGCCGGCATCATCGCCGCGGGCGAGGGATCGCGCCTGGCGAAGAGCCATCCCGGCGTCGTGAAGCCGATGCTCCCCGTCGCGGGCCGGCCGCTCTGCCACTGGGTCGTCGACGGCCTGCGCGCGTCGCGCTGCCGGGGCGTGACCGTGCTGACGAACAGCCGCGGCCTCGCCGTGCCTCCCAGCCTGCAGCGGGCCTTTCCGGACGTCTCCTTCGACTTCGTCTCGGCGGACACGGCATCATCTTTCGAAAGCTTTCGGCTCGTCTCGCTGCGCCTGGCCGCCAAGGCGGACGCGTTCATGATCAGCACGGCGGACGCCCTCATCCCGCCCGCCGATGTCGCGCGGTTCTGGAGCCGCTGCAGCGCCTCCGGGGCCGAAGCCGGCCTGGCGTTGACCGGGCATGTCGACGATGAGAAGCCGCTCTGGGCGGACGTCGACGCCGACGAACGAGTGACCGCCGTCGGAGCGGACGCCCAAGACCGCCGCCTCGTGACCTGCGGCCTCTACTACCTCACCCGCCGCGCCGCCGAGCGCCTGCCCGCGGCCGCCGGCCACGGCCGCCTGCGAGACTTCTGGACCTCGCTCGCGCGCTCGGAGGTCCGAGTCCAAGGCGTCGTGCTTGCCAAGACCCTCGACGTGGACCGACCCGAGGACTTGGCCGCCGCCGAGGCATTCCTGACGACGGAGCTGATAAGATGAAGGCTTTGGGAATCTACCGCGAGATCCAGAACTCCCCGAACCGCGAGTCGGACGACGCCCTCGTGCTCAAGGCGGTGATGGGGCAGCTGTCCATCCTCAAGACGAAGACGACCCTCATCACTCCCGAGGAGTTCGACCGCGTCGACGCCTCCGGCTATGACCTGATCGTGCCGATGTGCGAGACCTACCCGCGCCTGATGCGCCTGAAGAAGATCGAGATCGAGACCGGCGTCGTCATGGTCAACCCCTCCGACTCGGTCCTGGGCTGCTACCGCACGCGCATGCTCGAATCGTTCGCCGCGACCCCGAACCTGTCGTATCCGCCGACCGAGGTGCGCCGCACGAAGGCCGAGGCCAATCGCCGCCCCCCGGCTTTCGAGGCCGGCGGCGGTTACTGGATCAAGCGCGGCGACGTGCACAACACCTGCACGTTCGACGTGGTCTTCGCCCGCGACTGGAGAGAAGCCGAGACGATCCGCCGCGAGTTCGAAAGCCGCGAGATTTCGGACATGGCCGTCCAGCGCCACATCGACGGAGACCTGATCAAGTTCTACGGCGTCGGCCCCGGCCAGTGGTTCACCTGGTTCTACCACGACCCGTCCACCGCGCGGCGCCTGCCCTTCGAGATCGAGGACCTGGCCGCCCAGGCGGAGCTGGCGGCCAAGGCCGTCTCGGTCGAGGTCTTCGGCGGCGACGCGATCGTCACGCCCGAAGGGGGCATCTTCGTCATCGACATCAACTCTTGGCCCAGCTTCGCGCGCGTGCGCGCCGAAGCGGCGGTCCAGATTTCCCGCCGCCTGCGCTTGCGCTTGCGCCAGACCGCGGAAAGGAAGAAATGACATGACCCCCCAGGCCTTAACCGACACGCCCTATAGCGCCGGACCCAAGTCCAAAGCCCTGTTCGAGGAAGAGCAGCGGTTCATCGCCCCCGGCCTGCAGACCATCGCCCTCTACGCCCAGCTCGCCATCGACGGCGGCAGCGGCGCGACATTGAGAGACGTCGACGGCAAGGAGTATCTCGACCTCGTCGCGGGCATCGGCGTGGCCTCTCTCGGCTACGGCCATCCTGACTGGGCCAAGGCCATCGCCAAGCAGGCCGCGAAGACCGCTGTGGGCTCCTTCACCTCCCCTCACCGCCTGAACTTCCTGAAGACGCTGGCCTCGGTCACGCCGAAGGGCCTGACGCGCTGCCAGCTCTACAGCTCCGGCGCCGAGGCCGTCGAGGCCGCCCTGCGCCTGGCTAAATCCAAGACCGGCAAGTTCGAGGTGATCGGCTTCTGGGGCGGCTTCCACGGCAAGACCCTGGGCGTGATGGGCCTGCTCAACGACGGCTTCAAGGACTCCTACGGCGCGATGGCCCCGGGCCTCCACCTCTCGCCGTACCCCGACGCCCGCAAGTGCCCGTTCGGCGCGACGGGCGCGCACGACTGCGGCGGACATGCACTGGATTTTCTACGGGAGAAGATCAAGCGCGAGACGACCGGCGCCGTCGCCGCGATCATCATCGAGCCCGTCCAGGGCACCAACGGCAACGTGATCCCGCCGGCCGGTTTTTTCGCGGGCGTGCGCGACATCGCGCGCGAGATCGGCGCGATGTTCATCTCGGACGAGATGATCACCGGCTTCGGCCGCACCGGCAAGATGTTCGGCTGCGACCACGAGGGAACGGTCCCCGACATGATGACGATCGGCAAGGGCTTCGGCGGAGGCTTCCCCGTCTCCGGGGTCGTGACCACCACCGAGACCGCCTCGGCCAAGCCCTGGGCCAAGCCCTCGGGCTCCTCCTCGAGCTATGGAGGCAATCCCCTCGCCTCGGCCGCCTGCGACACGACGCTCCAAGTGATCCTGCGCGACCGGCTCGTCGAGAACGCCGCGAAGGTCGGCGCCGCGATGCTCAAGCATCTCCAGGAGATGCAGGCCCGGCGGCCTCTGATCGGCGCCGTGCGCGGCCGCGGCCTGATGCTCGGCGTGGACCTCGCAGATCCAAGGAGCGGCCAGCCCCTCGACAAAGCCATCTGCCGGGAGATATTCGAGGCCGGCCTCAAGCGCGGCGTGCTCACGATGGCCTACAACCCGTCCCTGCGCATCAACCCGCCGTTGATCATCTCGGAGGCGGACGCGCTCAAAGGCCTGGCGCTGCTGGACGAGGCCCT
>MGUL01000184.1:11071-11432 GCA_001800005.1 Elusimicrobia bacterium RBG_16_66_12
TGAGCCGGAGGCGCGGGCTCTGACGAAGATCCGCCGCATCGGCCTCGTCGGATTCGGAGCCATCGCAGAAAATGCATACCTGTCCGCCCTGCGAGAGATGGACATCGCCGTCGCCGCTGTGGCCGAACTGTCCGCGACGCGGCGGGACGCCGCGCGGCACTCCATATCCTCCGCTCATATTTATCCGACCTGCGCTGAAATGCTCTCGGCCGAGAAGTCGCTGGACGCCCTGATCGTGGCCACCCCGCCTCTCTATCACGCGGATGCCGTTTTGGCCGGATTGAAGGCCGGTCTGCATGTTTTGTGCGAGAAGCCGTTGACCCTCGACCCCGCCGCCTTCGAGAACATCCGTTCCGAATCC
>MGUL01000184.1:11459-12012 GCA_001800005.1 Elusimicrobia bacterium RBG_16_66_12
GTGAATAACTGGGCCTACTCCCCCCAATGGTCGCGCCTGCTGGAACTCGCGGCGAGCGGCCGCTTGGGCGCGATCCGCCACGCCGAGATCCGAGTGCTTCGCACAAAGCCTTCACTCTCGGCCCTGCCCGGCGATTGGCGCAAGGACCCGGCGGTCTCGGGCGGCGGCATCCTCGTCGACCACGGCTGGCACAATCTTTATCTCATGCGCCGGCTCCTGGGCCCCAAGACGCGGCACGTCTGCGCCGTCCTGTCGCCGGACGGCGCCGTCGACGAGACCGCCGCCGTCCTTCTCGCGGCCCCGGGCGCGACCGGCGCCATGCACCTCTCCTGGAAAGCCGGCGAGCGCTCGAACTCCGCCTTCGTCGCCGGCGACCGGGGAACGGCGGAACTGCGCGACGATCTTCTTATCGTGAAAGCGGAGGGCAACGAGGAGACCGTCCGCTTTCCCGAGAGACTTTCCGCCGGCTCGGCCCACCCGGAATGGCTCGCCGCCATGTGGCCCGCGTTCGAAGCGGAGTGCGCGGGACGCGGCCTCGGCGAGAACCTCGCCG
>MGUL01000184.1:12063-21201 GCA_001800005.1 Elusimicrobia bacterium RBG_16_66_12
GTGCCTGAGCTGAGCCCGCCTCTGGACCAAGCGATCCTGTGGGTCACCCACCCCTCCCTGCTCTGGCAGCGCGTCGCGGGCCTGAGCGTCTTGGAGCGCCAGCTCTTCACCGCCGCCCGCGCCGGGATCCGCACGATCTGGGTGGGCCTGCAGCAGCCGGAACCGAGCCTCCTCGCGGGCCTGCGCCTGCCGCCGGGCCTCGAAGTCCGCTGGATCATGAAAGGCGAGGCCTCCCTGAAGGAGTGCGCCCCTCCATACCTCGGCATCTCCGCAGATCATTTCATCCGCGTCGAGACCCTGGGATACATCGCTCGCCAGGGTTATCCTGAGTCGGTCTCCTTCGAGGACGCCTCCGGGCTGGGCGTCGTCCAGGTCGTCCTGACCCGCGAGGAGGCGGTCTCGCGGCGCAAGATGCCCCTGCCGCCGGGCTCGTTCCGGCGTCTCGAAGCGCCCCTCGCCGCCGGGGAGACGATCGAATGGCTGATGCTGGCCGGGCCGAAGAGCCAGGACGGCTTTATGGCCCGGAACTTCGACCGGCACATCTCCCTGGCGGTCTCGAGCCGCCTGCTCGACACCCCCATCACCCCGAACCAGATGACCCTCTTCAGCACCCTGCTGGGGCTGATCGGGGCCTCCTTCTTCCTCGGCGACACGCGGCTCGCCTACGTCTGCGGCGCGCTCCTCGTCTGGCTGCACTCGGTCCTAGACGGCTGCGACGGGGAGCTGGCACGGGTGCGCTTCCAGGAGAGCGAGCTCGGCAGCGACCTGGATTTCTGGGGCGACAACCTGGTCCACCTGGCCCTCTTCTCCTGCCTGGGCGTCGGTTTCTGGCTCACCGGCAACGGCCTCCACGCGCTGGCGCTGGCCGCAATGGCCGATGCCGGCGCCATCGCCTCCGCCTGGACGGCATGGCAGCACCGGAAAGCACGGCGCAAGGCCGGCGCGCCCGCTGCGGAGGCCGGCGTCACCGACGAGACCGCCGGCAGCGGCCTCGCCTCCAGGCTCTCGCGCCTCGAGAACGCCCTGGCGCAGCGCGACTTCATCTATCTGCTCGTCGTCCTGGCGCTGCTCGACTGCGTCTACGAATTCCTCTGGGCCGCGGCCATCGGCGGCCTGCTCTATTTCGGGATCATGTTGTACCTCAGGAGAGTCAACGAAAATGAACAAGCATGACAGCCGCATCCCCCCCGCCAGGGGCAAGCTCGGAGTCCTCCTGCCGGGCATGGGGGCGGTCACCAGCACCTTCATCGCCGGCGTGGAGTTGGCCAAGAAGGGCCTGGGCAAGCCCATCGGCTCGTTGACCCAACTGCAGGCCATCCGCCTGGGCAAGCGCTACGAGAACCGCTCGCCGCTGATCAAGGACTTCGTGCCCCTGGCCGGCCTCGATCAGCTCGTCTTCGGCGGCTGGGATTTCTACGCCGACGACATGTTCGCCGCCGCGACCAAGGCGGGGGTGCTCGACGCCGCCCAACTGGCCCCGGTCCAGAAGGAGCTCTCGGCCATCAAGCCGATGCCCCCCGTCTACGACCCGGCCTATATTAAAAATATTCGGGCGGTGAGCCCGAAAAAGGGCAAGACCAAGATGGACCTCGCGCAGCAGGTGATGGCCGACATCGAGAGCTTTAAGAAGAAGAACGGCTGCGACCGGGTGATCATGCTGTGGTGCGGCTCGACCGAGATCCTCCCCGAGAGGACGGCCGTGCACGAGGACCTGGAGGCCTTCGAGAAGGGCTTGAGGGACAACGCCCCGGAGATCCCGCCCTCAATGATCTACGCCTACGCGGCGCTCAAGATGGGCTTGGCTTACGGCAACGGCGCGCCGAACCTGTCGGCTGACGTCCCGGCCTTGGTCGAGCTCGCCGAGCAAACGGGCTCGCCGATCTGCGGCAAGGACTTCAAGACGGGCCAGACCCTCATGAAGACGACCTTGGCGCCCATGTTCAAGGCGCGCATGCTGGCGCTGACCGGCTGGTACTCGACGAACATCCTCGGCAACCGCGACGGCGAGGTGCTCGACGACCCGGGCTCCTTCAAGACGAAGGAGAAGAGCAAGATGTCCGTGCTCGACACCATCCTCGAGCCGGAGCTCTACCCCGACCTGTACGGCAAGTACCATCACAAGGTCCGCATCGACTATTACCCACCCCGAGGTGATGCCAAAGAGGGGTGGGATAATATTGATATCCGCGGCTGGCTGGACATGCCGATGCAGATCAAGGTCAACTTCCTGTGCCGGGATTCCATCCTGGCGGCGCCGATCTGCCTGGACCTGGTCCTCTTCCTCGACCTGGCCAAGCGCGCGGGCCTCAAGGGCATCCAGGAGTGGCTGTCCTTCTACTTCAAGTCCCCGCAATGCCGCGAGGACCTAAAGCCCGAGCACGACATCTTCATCCAGCACCTCAAGCTCAAGAACACGTTGAGGATTCTGATGGGAGAAGAAGTCCTGGACCACTCGGGCCTCGACTACTACGACCCGGCCAAAGGCGCGGCCAGTCCGGCCGCGGCTCCCAAGCCGGCGGCCAAGAAGAAGACGCTTGCTAAGACCGGCCGCTAGGAGCCTGGGATAGCGCTAATAAGGAAAGACGGGCCCCGAAAGGGGCCCGTCTCTTTTGTATACTCAGGCTTCCGGTGAATAGGCTCCTGATGAGCGTTCTCGCCGCGGTAGCGCTGTCGTCTTCGGCCTCAGCCCAGACGGTCTCGTCCGGGACGGCGCCGATCTCGAACCCACCCGCGGTCTCGACTTCCGCCCCCGCGGGCGTTCCCGTGATTTCGACCGCCCCCCTCACCCCCTCCTCCGCGGCGGCCTCGCCGGAACCAGGCGTCGTCCCCCGGCCCTGGGTCATCGGGGAGATCAAGGCGACCGGCCTCAAGAACGTGAAGATGTCGACCATCCGCGGCCAGACCAAGGCCCGCAAGGGGGACCTCTACGACCGCCCCGACCTGGACCGGGACATCCAAGCCCTGCTCGGCATGGGAGAGTTCGAGCGCGTCGGGGCCGAGGTGTCTCTCCTGGACAAGCCGGTCCCCGAGCACTTCCGCAAGACCGCGGGAACCGACAAGCAGGTCCTGCTCACCTTCACCGTCCACGAGAAGCCCGTCGTCCGCAAGATCCTCTTCGAGGGCCAGAAAAAGGTCTCGAAGGGGACCCTCTCGGACCTGCTCGCGGTGAAGACCTCCGACCCTTACGACCGCTTCAAGCTGGCCGAGGACCGCCGCAAGGTCATGGAGAAGTACCGCGAGAAGGGCTTCCTCGACGCCGCGGTGAGCAGCGAGGTCCGCGCCGACACGGCCGCCTCCAAGGTCGACCTGGTCTTCAAGATCGTCGAAGGCCCCAAGAGCCGCATCGAGCTCGTCGAGCTGTCCGGGGTCAAGCAGATGAAGGCGAAGAAGCTGCTCAAGCTGATGAAGAATCGCCGCAAAAAGGTCTACTTCGAGAAGGACCTGCTCGAAGACGTCAAGAAGATCGAGACCGAGTACAAGAACAACGGCTACCTCGACGTCCGCCTGAGCACCCCGCTCGTCACCCTGAGCCCCGACAAGACCCGCATCTCCATCGCCGTCGGCGTGGAGGAAGGCCGCGCGTACCGTTTCGGCGAGACCTCGTTTTCCGGCTACCTCGTCTTCACCTCCTCCTCCCTGCAGAAGACGGTCGAATACCGCCGCGGCAGGGTCTTCAGCCAGGAGAAGTTCGAGGAAACCATCCGCGGCGTCCAGGAACTCTACGCGGACATGGGACGCCTGCGCGCCCGGATCAGCCCGGTCAAGACCTTCAACGACAAGACCGACAAGATGGACGTCCTCTTCGAGATCCTCGAAGGCCCCATCTCGTATGTCGACCATGTCGACGTGGAGGGCAATAAGGCCACCAAGACGCACGTGATCAAACGCGAGGTGGTCGTCAAGCCCGGAGACCGCTTCTCCGCCTCCCGCGTGCGCAAGAGCCGCGAGAAGATCCTGAACCTCGGCTTCATGGACGAGGTGGACGTCGACCTGCAGGCGTCCCCCACCGACCCGGACAAGGTCGACCTGACCTTCGACGTGGCGGAGGGCAAGCCCGGCGTGCTCACCGCGGGCGCGGCCTACTCCTCCATTGACGGCTTGATCGGCACCCTCTCGCTCCAGCACCTCAACCTCTTCGGCCGGGCGCAGAAGGCCTCGCTGCAGTGGTCCTTCGGCAAGCGCGTGCAGGATTATTCGGCGAGCTGGACCACGCCCTGGGTCGGCGGCCATCCCACGAGCCTCGGCTTCGACGTCTACAACACCCGCCGCGTGAATCCCTTCGACACCTCCATGTCGGCCTATGTCGAGAAGCGCGCCGGCGGAGCGGTCCGCGTGGGCCCGCGCTTCGAGGAAGACAAGTACCAGCTCAACTTCACCTACTCGATGGCCCGCATCTCGATTCAGAACGTCCAGGAGCAGTACCGAGGGACCCTCGCCGAGGGCACCAGCATCCAGTCCTCCTTCAGCGCGGAGCTCGCCCGCGACACGCGCGACAGCATCTGGGACCCCACACGGGGGACGCGCCTCTCCCTCGGCGGCCAAGTCTCGGGCGGCCCCTTCATGGGCGACATCCACTACTTCAAACCCTTCACCGCCGCCCAACAACACCGGACCCTCTTCACCGTCGAGGACTGGCCCTTCGTGCTGTCGGCCTACCAGCGCGGCGGCTACGTGACGCAGTTCAACGTCACCAAGCAGGTCCCCGTCCAGGACCGCTACTTCATCGGCGGCCAGGACTCCCTGCGCGGATACTCCCCCTCGGGCGAGGCGGGCTACCCGTCCGGAGGAAAGATCTACGGCGTGGCCAACCTCGAGCTGGGCTTCCCCCTGGCGCGGGAGCGCAAGAAGACGATCGTGAAATTCGTCGCCTTCGTCGACGCGGGCGGCTCCTGGGACCGCGTGCGCGACATCTCCGGGCGCATCGGCTCGGACACGCGCGACATCAAGACCGACGTCGGCTTCGGACTAAGATTCGTGACCCCCGCGTTCCCCATCCGACTGGACTACGGCTATGGACTCAATCACCGCAACGGTGAAAGGCTCTATCAAATCAACTTCGGGCTCGGCCCCCTCTTCTGATGAGAACAATGAAAATCCTGCTCGCCCTCGTTTTCCTCGCAGCGCCCGCCCGCGCCATCGAGCTCTCCCTTGAGGAGAACCGCGCGGAACGCGGCAGCGTCGGCTTCGTCGACATCCAGCGCCTCTTCTCCGCCAGCCCCGACGCCGCGCGCGCCAAGGAGAGCTTCGAGGAACTCGTCCGGCAGGCCGAGGAACGCGTCAACCTCAAGAAGGCGGAGGGCCTCAAGACCCGCATGGAGCTCGAAGGCCTCAAGATCGAGCGAGACTCCCTCGCCAAGTCCACGCCCACGCTCCCGGCGCCCGTCCCGGCCCCGGAGCCCGCAAGGGCTCCCTCGCCCGAGAAGCAGCCCGCGAAGACCCTCATGCTGCCCGGGATGACGCCGCTCGAGTCCGCGCCGAGCGCCCCCCCGGCCGCCTCCACCGCACCGGCCCCGCCCCCGGCCGCGGCGCCCGTCGTCGTCTCGACGCCTTCCGTCCCGGTCCCCTGGTCCGCGCCGACGCTGACCGCTCCGGAGATCTCCCGGCGCCTGATGGAACTCGACGGCCGCATCGTCGGCCTTCAGGCGGACCTGGACCGCAAGGAGGCGGAGCTCAAGCGCGAGCGTCAGGACGCCGACAAAGGCCTCATCGACGTCGAGGGCCGCAAGACGGACCAGGTCCTCGCCCGTCTCTACCGCGCCATCATCGAGGTCGCCCGCAAGGAAGGAGTCAGCGTGGTCGTCGACAAGACCGCCATCCTCTACGGGCATCCCGCCGTCGACCTCACGGACAAAGTCCTCGCGCATCTCAAGGGGAGCTCCCAGCCATGAGCCGACTCCCTCAGCCCGCGACCGTCGCGGAGATCGCCCGTCTCGTCGGCGGCGAAGCCGTCGGCGACGCGAACGCCGTCATTTCGGCCGTCGCGGACCTGGCCAACGCCGGCCCGACCGACATCGCTTTCCTCGAGAACCAGAAATACGCCGCCGCCGCCGCCGCCGCGCCCGCCGGCTGCCTGCTCCTGCCGCCTCAGGCCAAGGACGCCCCGTGCGCCGCCAAGGCGAAGATCCTCGTCGACGAGCCCCGCGGGGCCTTCGCCGTCTTGCTGAGCCTCATCGACAAGTCCCGGCGAGGCAAAGCCGAGCCGGTGCTCAGTCCGAAAGCCTCCATCCATCCCTCGGCCAAGCTGGGCTTAGGAGTAAGCGTGGGGGACTTCACCGTCATCGAGAAGGGCGCCGTCATCGGGGAAGGGTCCGTCATCATGCCCCAATGCTATGTGGGCGCTGATGCGCGCATCGGCAAGGACTGCCTGCTCTATCCCCAGGTCGTGCTGCGCGACGACTGCACGATCGGCGACCGGGTGATCATCCACCCCGGGAGCGTGATCGGCGCCGACGGCTTCGGCTTCACCACCGACAAGAAGACCGGCCGTCACGCCAAGATCCCCCAGATCGGCAACGTGACGATCGGCGACGACGTCGAGATCGGCGCCAACGTGACGATCGACCGGGCCGCCATCGGCTCAACCGTCGTCGAGGACGGCGTGCAGATCGACAACCTCGTCCAGATCGCCCACAACGTCCGCATCGGCCGCGACAGCGTCATCGTCTCCCAAGTCGGCATCGCCGGCTCCGCGAAGATCGGCAGCGGCGTGGTCCTGGGCGGCCAGGTCGGGGTGGCCGGGCATCTCAGCGTCTGCGACCGCACTCAGGTCGGGGCCCAATCGGGGATCATGAGCAACGTGGAGCCGGACGCCCCCGGCAAGCCCGGCCCCGTCCTGTTCGGCTCCCCGGCCCGGCCGCACCGCGAGGCGTTCAAGCTGCAGGCCTTCTTCGGGCGCCTGCCCGAACTCTTCGATCGGGTCAAGGCGATCGAGAAAAAACTCGGAGACTCTTTATGAACGAGAACCCCCTCCAGACCACCATCAAGACCGAGGTCGTGCTCGAAGGCGTCGGTCTGCACACCGGCAACAAGTCCAGCCTCACCTTCCGCCCCGCGCCGGCCAACACCGGCATCCGTTTCTTCCGCGCCGACCTGCCCGGCATCCCGATGGTCCCCGCGCGCCTCGCCTTCGTCGTGACGACCGTGCGCGGCACGAACCTGGGGATCGGCGACGCCAAGGTCCACACGGTCGAGCACGTGCTCTCCGCCTGCACGGGCCTGGGCATCGACAACATCGACATCCTGACGACGGCCAACGAGCCTCCCATCATGGACGGCTCGGCCATGCCCTTCGTGGACGCGCTGCTGCGCGCCGGTCTCGCCGACCTCGACGCCCCGAAACGCTGGCTCCATCTGCCCCACGAGGTGAGCTACACCGCCAAGGACGGCGCGCGCTACCTCGCGGCGCCCTCGGACCGCTTCTCGATCTCCGCCACCCTCATCCACGACCACCCGAAGATGCCCCGGATGTCCCTCTCGCTGACCGTGGATCGCGACAGCTATCTCTCGGAGCTCGCGCGCGCCCGGACCTTCTGCTTCGAGCATGAGGTCGCCTACCTCAAGTCCCAGGGTCTGGCGCAGGGCGGCAGCCTCGAGAACGCGATCGTCATCGGCAGGGACAAGTTCAACACGAACGCCGAGGGGCTGCGCTTCCCGGATGAGTTCGTCAGGCACAAGATGCTCGATCTCGTCGGCGACCTGACGCTGATCGGCCGCCCCCTCTTCAAGATGCGCATCGAGGCCGAGCGGCTCGGCCACGCCCACAACATCGAGTTCGCCAAACTCCTCGACGAGGCCGCGAAGAAGCTGCGCAAATCAAAGACCCGGATCCTGGAGGCCAAATGAGCACCGAAACCACCGCCGTCACGTCGCCCTTCGCCGCCGCGCCCGTGCGCACGCTGGACATCCTGGGCGTCAAGAAGGCCATCCCGCACCGCTACCCGTTCCTGCTGATCGACAAGATTTCGGTCATCGAAGAGGACAAGCGCTGCATCGGCACCAAGATGGTGACCGCCAACGAACATTTCTTCGAAGGCCACTTCCCGGGCCAGCCCGTGATGCCCGGCGTGCTGATCATCGAGTCGATGGCGCAGACCGCCTGCGCGATGCTGCTCTCCAAGGGCGGCTTCGAGAACAAGATCGCCTTCTTCATGGGCATCGACGAGGCCAAGTTCCGCGCTCCCGTCACGCCCGGCTGCGTGCTTAAGCACCACATCGAGATCCTGCGCCTGGGCCGCGCCGGGAAGTTCCGCGGCGAGTCCTATGTCGACGGCAAGATGACGGCCGAGGCCACGATGACCTTCGCGCTCGTCGACAAGATCCAGGCCTGACGCCATGGCCATCCATCCCGCGGCGGTCGTCGACAAGACCGCGAAGATAGACCCGACCGCCGAGATCGGCCCCTGTGCGATCATCGGCCCCGAGACCGAGATCGGCCCCCGCACCAAAGTCGGCGCGCACGCGGTCGTCGAGTACGCGACGCTCGGCTGCGACAACGTCCTGCACCCCGGCTGCTACGTCGGCACGCCCCCGCAGGACCTGAAATACGCGGGCGAGAAGACGCGCCTCGTGATGGGCGACAAGAACACCGTGCGAGAGTGCGTGACGATCAACCGGGGCACCGCCGGGGGCGGCGGGCTGACCAAGATCGGCTCGAACTGCCTGTTCATGGCCTGCTCCCACGTCGCGCACGACTGCCAGCTCGGCAGCAACGTCATCGTGGTCAACGCGGTTCTGCTCGCCGGCCACGTGCACGTCGGCGACGGAGCGGTGCTCGGCGGCATGTGCGCCGTGCACCAGTTCGTCAGCATCGGACGCTTCGCGATGATCAGCGGCGGCTCGATGGTCGGCCAATCCGTGCTCCCCTTCGCGACCGCCCAGGGCGACCGCGCGGTGCTGCGCGGCCTCAACATGCTGGGCATGCGCCGCGGCGGCTTCTCGCGCGAGGCGATGTCCGCGGTCAAGGACGCCTACAAGACCCTCTTCCTCTCCGGGATGACGCAGGCGGACGCCATCGCCCAGTTCAAGAACGGCGCGCCCGCCAAGGAAGTCCTGGAGTGGGTCGACTTCATCGAATCGGCCGGCAAGCGCGGCGTGATGCGCCCCGCCGCGGGCGCCGCGCAGATAGAAGAGTCGGCCGCG
>MGUL01000184.1:21285-21618 GCA_001800005.1 Elusimicrobia bacterium RBG_16_66_12
CGTGCCGGTCGTCGCCCTCGGCATCCCCGGCGTGACCGACCCCGAGCTCGAGGCGGCGGCCGGCGGCCTGCGCTGGTTCAAGCTCGGGCAGATCGACGCCCCGATCAAGGCGCTCAAGGAGGCCGGGGTGCGCCAGGTCGTGATGGCCGGCAAGGTCCAGCACGTCTCGCTCTTCGGCGGAGTCCTGCCGGACTGGCGGGCGGCCAAGGTCCTGTTCTCGCTGAAGGACAAGCGCACGGACACGGTCCTGCGCGCGGTGGCCGATGAGTTCGCCAAGGACGGCCTCGAGTTCGTCTCATCGGCGACCTACCTCGAGCATCTGCTGGCGCCGGC
>MGUL01000184.1:21645-27529 GCA_001800005.1 Elusimicrobia bacterium RBG_16_66_12
GAACGCCCAAGTCGCGGACGCCGCGTTGGGCTGGAAAGCGGCCAAAGCCGTGTCGGGCTTCGACATCGGCCAGACCGTGATCGTCCAGGACGGGGCCGTCGTCGCCGTCGAAGGCATGGAAGGCACCGACGCCTGCGTGCGGCGGGCCTGCGAGCTGGCCCGCTCGCAGGGGTGCCAGCCCTCCCTCGTCGTCGTCAAAGTCGCCAAGCCGTGCCAGGATTTCAGATTCGACCTGCCCGTCGTCGGCCTCGACACAGTGGAGACCTTCCGGGCCGCCGGGGTCAAAGCCCTGGCGCTCGAGGCCGGCTCGACCCTCGTCTTCGACCGCGAGCGCTTCGCGGCCGAGGCCGACGCGGCCGGGCTCGCCGTCGCGGGATTTCCCCCGGAGGGCCCCTCCTTATGACCGGCAGCTCCAAGATCCGCGTCGCCGTCGTCGGCGCCGGCAAGATGGGCACCTACCACGCCAAGCTCCTCGGCAAGACCCCGGAGGTGGACCTCGTCGGCGTCTGCGACACCAACGTCTGGAAGGCCCAGCTCGCCGCCTGGCAGTCCAACACCGTCGCGATCCGCGACTACAGGGACGTGTTGGGACGCGTGGACGCGATGGTGATCGCGGTGCCCACGCCGCTCCACTACGAGGTCGGCAAGGCCGCCCTCGAGGCCGGGGCGCACGTACTGATCGAAAAGCCGCTGGCCTCCTCCGTGGACGAGGCCAAGGAACTGCTGGCGCTCTCCGAGAGCAAGAAGCTCGTGCTGCAGGTCGGCCACATCGAGCGCTTCAACCCGGCCGTGCTCGAGGCCGTCCGGCACATCCGCGACCCGCGCTACATCACCGTCGAACGCCTCGGCCCCTACGACCCGCGCACCGCGCACATCGGCGTCGTGATGGACCTGATGATCCACGACCTCGACATCCTGCTGACCTTGGTCGGCTCCGAGGTCGAGAGCCTGGAAGCCCTCGGCGCGAATCTCCTCTCCGGCCATGAGGATATCGCCAACGTCCGCGTGCGCTTCAAGACGGGCTGCGTGGCCGACCTGACGGCCAGCCGCATCTCGCTGGCCAAGAGCCGCAAGCTGCGCGCCTTCCAGAAGGACTCCTACATCTCCCTCGACTACGGCAAGGGATCCCTCAAGATCTATAAGAAGAAGTCCCCGGTCATCAAGAGCCTCGCGGACGTCCAGATCCTCACTCCCAAGCTCACCGGGGTCGACCCGCTGAAGAACGAGCATCTCCACTTCCTCGACTGCATCCGCCACAACCGCAAGCCTTGGCCGAGCGGCGAGCGCGGCGTCGAGGCCCTGAAGCT
Organism: Elusimicrobia bacterium RBG_16_66_12; assembly: GCA_001800005.1. Classification (GTDB taxonomy): domain Bacteria; phylum Elusimicrobiota; class Elusimicrobia; order UBA1565; family UBA9628; genus GWA2-66-18. The sequence continues at coordinate 22,953 of MGUL01000184.1, forward strand.
CGCCCTCCAGATCACCGACGAGCTGCAGCGCTACGAGGTCTCCGGCCACGCGAGCTCGCGCTCCTTGATCCCCAGCTGGGCCCAGGACCTCGGCAAGATCGCCAAGACCGTCGGCAAGGACATCCTGAGGAGCTGATGGCGCGGCATCATCCCCTGTGCGGCCGGAGCTGCTCCTGTTATACTTGTAATACATAGGAGGACTCCCCATGCTGGCCATCAGACTTCCGTCTAAGATCGAAGCTCGACTCAACTCCCTGGCGAAATCCACTGGGCGCACGAAGAGCTTTTATGTGCGCGAGGCTCTCCTCGAGCATTTAGGCGACCTCGAGGATCTCTATTTGGCCGAAAAACGGCTTCAGAAGATCCGCGCCGGGCGCACGCGCATCGTTCCGCTTGGAACCGTCATGAAACGGCATGGATTGGCAAGTTAGCTTCGACCCCGCGGCGGAACGCGAGCTCAAGAAGCTTGATCCGCCGATCGCGCGCCGCATTTAAAAGTTCCTGTTCGAGCTCGTCGCGGTATCGGGAGATCCACGACGCCTGGGCGCGGCTCTGAAGGGTTCTCGGTTGGGTGAGTTCTGGAAATATCGCATTGGTAGAAATTGGTGCGGGCTAATTCAGCCCGATTCCAAATTTCTGCAACTCACCTCCGCAGGATACAGATAACGAATGCTCCGACCTTTCAAAGAAGATCGACCATGCGGAGAAGTGCGTCGAGCTTTATGATGCTTGGGATGGCCGATGGGAACCCGGAAGGCACCGAGGCAACCGCATCGCAGAATGGAGCAATCGGATCAAGAAATATAAGGAGGAGCACAAAAGAAAGTGCGCGCAAGAATGAGCACGAACGAGAAACTGAACGAGGTCATCAAGAAATATCGCCACTATCCCAATTTCTTAGGCATCGATATTTTGGATGTCAACCAGCGAGGTTCTATTGATGACACTATGCTCCATATCGCCGCCTGGAAAGGCGAGTTGGCGGATATGGAGATTCTGATTGGGGCCGGGGCCAACGCAAATGCGAAAGGCGATTTAGGCAACACTCCTCTTCACAATGCGGCGATGAAGGGACAGCTGGAAGGAGTTAGGATTTTGCTCCGGCATGGAGCAAACCCGAACTTAACGAATGAGTTTGGTCAGACTCCTCTCGTCGTTGCAGAACTCGGCAAGCAGGCCGAAGTCGTGAAGTTCCTCAGGGCAAGGCAGTAACGGCGGAATGGGCACCTGTCCTCGGTCGAACCAAGCGCTTGTGCCGACGCGCGCTTTCTTTAGGGAGTTCCTGTAGCGCGCGCGGCAGAGCGTGGCGTTGGCACAATTAAACGATCGTGGCTATAATTTAGGAACTTCGAGGTAGGCAGGGATTTTCCGAAACGTCAGACGGCGACGTATTCGGCTGTCGCAGTATGCGGAGGAATCGGCACATGATCTTCCTTCATGCCGTCAAGATGGAACGAAATCGCTTCGCGGATGTTCTTCTCCACTTCGCGCTTCGTTTTTCCCGTGGCAACACAGCCGGGAAGGTCGGGGCAATACGCGGAAAAATTCCGTTCCGCCTTCTCGATGACAACTAGATATTTGCTCATTTTAATCCGGCCTGCTTCAAAATGCTATTCAAGGTTCCTGGGGCTAAATCATGTCCTAATTGGCCAGCAATCGTTACGAGGCCCTGTTTGGAGCTATGCTTAAATTGGCGGTGGCTACCCTTCGTGCGGGCAAGGAACCAACCATCAACTTCAATACGCTTGATCGCATCCCTGACTTTCATCTTCAGTGTACCCTGGGATTGGTCAAACGTCAATGCCCAGGATGTTTGGAATTATAGCACGGGGGTGGTGCCTAACCATTCGCTTGACCGGCCGGCGGCCACGTGAGGAATAGACTTATAGACGCCGCCGCTCATCCTCGGCGTTATGAAATGAGTGAGTTGGACTGACTACTGGTACGGTGGCGCCTTCGTGGGCACACAGGGAGATTGTGAGCGTTTGGTTCCAAGGTCGTCGAATTCCCTCGAATTCAAGGGAATGAGATGAGACGCAAAAGGGAGAGGCCGATGCCAAACAAGATGGATGTTCAAGGCAAGTCGGTTGCCATCATCACGAAGGACCAGCAAGACTATATCTCACTTACCGACATCGCAAAGCACCGGAACAGTGACGCGCCTGCAGATATCGTCAAGAATTGGCTGCGAAGTAGAAGCACCATCGAGTTCATAGGACTTTGGGAGATATTGAACAACCCTGGATTTAAACTGGTCGAATTCGACCAGTTTAAAAATGAGGCGGGCGCCAACCATTTCGTACTGTCAGTAAGCACTCAATGAGCACCCGACTGATTCTCGTCGTCGCCGGAGACCCCTCGGGCGACCTGCACGCCTCGAGCCTGATCGAGGCGCTCAAGCGCCGCGACCCCGGCGTCCGCGTCGCCGCGGTGGGCGGCCCCTTGTGCCGCGCGGCGGCCGACGAGTTCCTAGAAGACCTCGCCTCCCGAGGCGTGACCGGATTCCTTGAGCCCGCTCTCAATATCCCATTCCTGATTAAACTCGGCTCACGACTGAAGTCTTTCATCGATGAGCACCGCCCCACGGCGCTCATCTGCGTGGATTACTACGGCTTCAACCGCCGCATCCTTCCCATGGCGCAAGCCGCCGGCGTGCCCGCCTTCTACTTCGTGAGCCCCCAGGTCTGGGCCTCGCGTCCCGGCCGGGTGAAGATCTTAAAAAAGCTGGTCAAAAAGATGCTGGTCATCTTCCCTTTTGAGGAGCAACTCTACCGCGAGGCTGGAGTGCCGGTCGAGTTCGTCGGCCATCCCCTCTTGGACCTCATCCCCGAGCCTGCGGCGCATACGCCGGACCCAAAGGCTCTCATCATCGGTCTTCTACCCGGCAGCCGTTCCTCTGAACTCGAAAGACATATCCCGGTGTTCTACGAGGCGTTCCGGATTCTCAGGAAGACTCGCCCGGGGATGAGAGGTCTTCTGTTCGCCTCGGCAAACCAACCCAACTCAGTTTATGGCGCTCTTCCTCACGGCGTCGAGATCGTGCGTGAGCAAGACTACCGCCTCCGCGCGACCCTCGACCTCGCCCTCTGCTCATCGGGCACGGCCACGCTCGAGAACGCCCTTCTCGGCGTGCCGATGGTCGTGGTGTATCGGCTCTCCTGGCCGACCTATCTCATCGCCCGTGCCCTCGTCAACGTGAAGCACATCGCGATGGCAAATCTCCTGGCCGGACGTGCCGTCGTGCCGGAACTCATCCAAGGCGACGCCACGCCGGAGCGCGCCGCCGCCGAGGCCGCGCGCTTCCTGGACGACGCCGCTCTCTCTGCCCGCACCCGCGAAGAGCTTCTCGCGATCCGCCGTACGCTGGGCGAGCCGGGCTGCGCGGACAGGGCCGCGAAGACCATCCTGAGCGAGGCCGCGCGATGACCCCCACGCGGCGCTTCATCGGATATCTGAAGCCGCACGCCGCGCGCTTCGCTTGGGCGAGCGCGGCGATGGTGCTGGTCTCGGCCTTCAACGGGCTGTCGATCCTTTTCCTAAAGCCCATCGTCGACCGCATCTTCATCGCCAAGGACCTCAAGATGCTCTGGCTCGCCGTGCTGGGCGTGCCGCTGCTCGTCATCCTGAAGTCCGCGGCGTCCTACGTCCAGAACTACATGATGAGCTGGATCGGCCAGCGGGTGACCCAGCAGATCCGCGAGGACCTCTTCCGCCAACTCCATGCCCTGCCGCTCGAGTTCTACACGGGCCGCAAGGGCACCGACGTCCTCTCCCGCGTCACCGGAGACCTCACCCTCGTGCAGGCCGCGCTGACCACCCTGCCCGTCTACCTGATCCGCGACACGCTGACCGTGCTGTTTTTGACCGGCGCGCTGGTGCACCTTGATTGGCGCTTCGCGGCCCTCGCCGTATTCGGCTCGCCGCTGTCCTTGGCCGCCCTCTACGTGCTCTCGCGCAAGATGCGGGAGTCGAGCCGCCAGGCCCAGATCGCCGTCGACCGCCTCCACCACCGATTCCAGGAGAGCGTGCAGGGCATGCTCGTCGTGAAGGCCTACAACTACGAGCCCGGGGCCACGGAGAAGTTCCGCGAGGAGAACGAGTCGTTCTTCCAGCCGATGATGCGCTACCTGCGCGCCACCGCGCTGATGAACCCCCTGTTGGAGCTGGGCGCTTCCGTCATCGTGGCCCTGATCATCTACTTCGGCGGCCGCGAGGTCATCCTGGGCCGCATGACCCCCGGCGCCTTCTTCGCCTTCCTCGGCGGGCTAATGGCGGCCTACGCCCCCGTCAAGAACCTCGCCCGCATCAACGCCGAGATCCAGCGCGCCTGGACCTCCGTCGAGCGCCTCTTCCACCTCCTCGATGAGAAGACCGCCGCGCCCAAACGCCGCAAGCCCGCCTTCCCCGGGCTGGCGGCCTCGATCCGGCTCGACGGCGTGGGCTTCCGCTATCCCGGGGCCAAATCCTGGGCCCTGCGGGGACTGGACCTCGAGATACCGAAGGGCGCCCGCACGGCCATCGTGGGCCCCAGCGGCTGCGGCAAGTCCACCGTGGCGCGCCTGCTGCTGCGCCTGCAC
>MGUL01000185.1:0-4135 GCA_001800005.1 Elusimicrobia bacterium RBG_16_66_12
GCCGCAGCGTGCTCTTCGAGCCTTGGGTGGCGGCCGAGTTCCTGGAGCTCCTGGCGGACCTGCTTTCGGCCGAGGAGGTTCAGGGGGGGCGCTCGCTCCTGGCCGGGCGCCTCGGCGAGCGCGTGGCCTCGCCGCTGGTCACCCTGCGCGACGACCCGCGCCGTCCCGGGGGGCCGGCGAGCGCCCATTACGACGACGAGGGCCTGCCGACCCGCGACAAGGCCATGATCGACGGCGGCATCCTGCGCGAGTATTTCCATGATTCGGCCACGGCCGTGCGCGCGTCGGCGGTCTCCAACGGCTGCGGCTACCGCGGCAGTTGGCGCGGCCTGCCGGGCCCGGGGCCCTCGAACCTCTACCTCGCTCCGGGGGCGCTGACCCGCGAGGCGCTCATCTCGGACACGAAGGACGGCCTGCTGCTGCTGGAAGTGCTGGGCATGCACATGGTCGACCCGGTCTCCGGGGAGTTCTCCGTGGGCGTCTCCGGCTACGAGGTGGAGAAGGGGGCGCTCGGCCGCCCCTTCAAGGGGGGCATGGTCTCCGGCAACCTCTTGGAGCTGCTCGCGCGCGTGGACGCGGTCGCCTCCGACCTCACCCACGTCGGGTCTTTCGGCGCGCCGACCTTCCGGGTCTCCGCGCTCGACGTCGCTTAGGACCAGTAGCCCCGCGCCGAGCGGTCGCGCACGTCCTCCTCGAGAGTGTTCTCTCGCGGGAGGCGGTCGATGATGAGGCGTACTCGCCTCTCGGCTTCCGGGCTCAACTCGAAGGTCAATCCGTAGTCGCGCATCTCCTTCTTCTTCGGATCGGAGCGGGGTCCTTCCCGCGCTACGCGGAAAGAGAATTCGGTCGTGTCGGCGGCGCCGGCGATGCGCAGACGGTAGTAGGAACCGATCTTCAGCGCCACAACGCTGCGCAGGAAGGCGCCGGAGAGGCTGATGTCGATCAGGACTCCGCGGCCCATGAGGGGCCCCTTCGACCGGTCGAGGAAGAGTTCGACCTCGATGTCGCAAGGCCGACGGGCGTGCGCGCGCTGGAAAGGAGGACCCACAGCTGTATTCTACATTAACAACATTACAACCTGATTTCGACCCGCGTGAGTCCTCAGCTGGACGAAGAGGTGTAGCGACTGACGCAGCCGCGACCTGCTGCAGATCCCGCGCAGGGCCGCGGCGGTCCCCGCCAAGCCTTAGGCATGGGGCGCGGCGAGCGGGATGTCCAGGCGGATGCGGTCGTATCCGACGCGGGGGCTGACGCCCGCCCGGGCATGCCGGCCGCGGCTCAGCGTCACGAGGTCGAGCCGCACCAGCATGGCGACGTCGTCCTGGACGTTGCGCAGATCGCGTCCGGTCGTCTTGGCCAGGGCGTAGACGGAGACGGGGCGCGTCTGGCGGATCACCTGGAGCAGCTCGAGGCGCTTGGGCGTGAGGACCTTGCGCATCGCGTCCAGGCTTTCGAAAGACAGGCCCTCGATCGGCTTCTTCGGGAGATGTCCGCGCTGCGCCGCTTTGATGACGCGGAGGAAGTCCTGGAGGCTCTCAGCCAGCGACTGGATCGTGATGTTGACGCACTTGGTCTTCATTGGGGCCTCCCGCGCAGCCGGCTCACTTCATCGAGGAATCTCAGGAGCAGAGACTCCAGGCTTTCAAACTCGAGGGACGATTCATCATCGCCGAAGTGGCGATGGTGCCCTTTCCCCTCGGCATTGTCGTAGCCGAGGATCCGGCGTCCGCTTGCGTCGACGTAGACCATCGAGTATTTGATCCCCTCCGGCTTGGCCGCCGACCTCGGGACCTCCCAGGCTCTCATCTCGACGATCTCCCCGTTGCCGTAGACGTCTTTATGGCGAAAGATCAGGAGCGCTCGATTATGATGCACATGATACCCCATAGACACCTCATTGTCAACCTTTTCCTGAGCTTGACCCGTTCTATACGGCGAGCCCCCCGAAAAAGTTCGACCTGTGCAAGAACAGCTCCATATTCAAGGCTGCTTCAGCTGGACGAGGAGGTGTAGCGGCGCACGCAGTCGAGCCAGAACCAAAGAGAGAAGGCCGCGGCCGCCCCGGTGAGGGCGAAGGCGTACGTCATCCAGGCGGGGGAGAGCAGTCCCAGCAGGGCCTTGGCCGGGAAGGTGGTCATCACGGCGATGGGCACGCCGAAGGTCAGCGCCCACCGGACGGGCTTGGCGTAGACATCGACGGGGAACTTGCCCATGAACATCACGTCGCGGTAGATCCAGATCGCGTTCTCCAGCTCCTGCGTGCGCACGGCCAGGCCGGCGACGATGACGTGGACGGCGAAGACCAGCGCCACGCCGTTGAGCGTCAGCAGTCCGTAGGCGGCGTAGCGGGTCCACTCCAGCGCGGGCAGGCGCGCGAAGACCATGCCGACCATCGCCAGGACGGGGACGAGGGTGAGGATGTCGAGGAAGTCGACCGACGAGCAGACCATCCGCATGAGCGGCGAGCAGGGCTGGACCAGGTAGAAGTCGAAGTCGCCCTCGGTCACGGTCCGGCGCGCTCCGTAGACCCCGCGGAAGAAGATCTGCGCGATCATGTCCACGACGTTGAAGGTCAGGAAGAACAGGGCCGTCTCCACCAGGGAGTAGCCGGCCACGGTCTCGACGTGATTGAAGACGGCCATCACGAAGGCGAAGAAGAACAGGAGCCGGATCATCTTGCCCAGCAGAAAGCCGAAGGAGCCCAGCCGGTAGGTGAGCTGGGCCTGCATCGCCATCGAGGCGGTGCGCAGCCAGACGCGGGCGTGGAGCTTCAGGAACGCACTCATCCGCCCTCCGCCGCGTAGGACTTCACGCCCTGGCGCCAGAGGGCGAGGGCGGCCAGGATGACGACGCAGAGCCAGGCGGCCTCGACGCCGAGCAGACGCAGGGCCTCGGCGTGCGGGACCTTCTCGAGGAACACGCGGGCCGGGAAGAAGACCATGTACGGAAACGGCGTGGCCGACAGGAGCCTGCGGATGTTCTCGGGCAGGACGTCGAGGGGGAAGAAGGCCCCGGCGGCGAACTGCAGGAAGAGTTCGAAGCAGAAGAGCGGTCCGCCCGACTCCGAGGTCCAGAACGCCAGGGAACTCACGAGCATCTCGAGGAAGAAGAAGATCAGCGAGGAAAGGACGGCCGCGCACGAGAAGAGAATCCAGGTGGCGGGGTCTCGAGGCAGGAAGACGCCTCCCGAGACGAGCCAGGCGAGCAGGGAGACTTCGAATAAAGAGGAGGCCGCGTGCACCGTCTTCTGCGCCAGATCGAGCGCCAGGGCGTAGCCGTGGTAGCTGAGGGGCCGGACCAGATAGGAGGAGATCCGCCCCGAGGAGATCTCCCCGACCAGCTGCCAGCCCCGGCCCGTGAAGACGAAGGAGCGCAGGACGTTGATGACCAGGACGTAGGTCAGCATCTCCGGGCGGGTGTAGCCGAGGAAGGAGGGCTTGTCGCCCAACAGGGCGTTCCAAAAAGAATACAGGCTGACGACGATCGCGAACCCGCCCAAGCGGTCCATCAGCAGCGTCGAGCGGCGCTGGAGGGTCTCCTGGAGGGCGATCGAGTAGGCGATCCGGTACTTCTTCACGAGTGCGAGAACAGGCGCCGGATGATGTCGTCGATCGCGACCTCCTCCACGTTCAGGTCGGCCACCGGGTAGGAGCGCAAAAGCGCCGCGGCGCCGGCGGCGACGTCCGCCCGGGGGACCTCCAGGGTCACGGAGAGCTCGTCGGCTCGGACCACGGTCCCCAGGGCCTTGAGGTCGGAGGCGGCGACGGGGGTCGTGAAGCGCGCGCGCAGGATCTTGTGGTCGGCGTAGCGCTCCACCAGGCGGTCGAGCGCGCCGTCGTAGAGGATGCGGCCCCGCTCGATGACGATGACGCGCTTGCAGAGCTCGACGACATCGGTCATGTTGTGGCTGGTCAGCATGATCGTCGCGCCGTGCCGCTCGTTGTAGGCCTTCACGAACTCCCGGACCTTCTTCTGCATCAGGACGTCGAGACCGATGGTCGGTTCGTCGAGGAGGAGCAGGCGCGGCCGGTGCAGCAGGGCCGCCGCCAGCTCCGCGCGCATGCGCTGGCCGAGGGAGAGCTTCTTGACCGGGACCGAGAGGGGCTCTCCCAGGTCCAGCAGGTCCACCAGCTCG
>MGUL01000185.1:4162-5675 GCA_001800005.1 Elusimicrobia bacterium RBG_16_66_12
CCGATGCCGTAGATGGCCTGGTTGAGGCGGAAGGTCTCCTGGGCGGGCAGCTCCCACCAGAGCTGGGTGCGCTGGCCCATGACGAGCGAGATCTTCTTCTGGAACGCGGCCTCGCGCTTCCAGGGGACGCGGCCCAGCGCCAGGGCCGTGCCCGCCGTGGGCGTCAGCAGGCCCGAGAGCATCTTGAGGGTCGTCGTTTTGCCCGCGCCGTTGGCGCCGAGGAACCCGACCAGCTCGCCTTCCTCGATGCGTATCGAGATCTCGTTCACCGCCCGGGTGTCTTTGTATCGGCGGTGAACGAGAGACCGCACGCCGCCCCACAGTCCCGGCTCCTTGACCGGAGAGCGGTAGTCCTTGGTGAGGCCCTTCGTCTCGACGGCGGCGGCCACGGCCTCAGCCCTTGCGGCCCAGCTCGCTCATGTAGCTGAGGGACTTGAGGCCGTCCATCCGGTCGAGGTAGACCAGGCCGTTGAGGTGGTCGGTCTCGTGCTGGACCACGCGGGCGGGGAAGCCCTCGTAGACCTTCTTGAAGGCCTTGCCGTCCGGCCCCAGGCCGGCGAGCTCGAGCTTCTTCATCCGGACGACGGGACCGCGCAGGTCCGGCACCGAGAGGCAGCCTTCCCAGTCCTCCTCGGTCTCGCCGCCGACCTGCCGGATCTCGGGGTTGAAGACGACGGTCAGCTCGATGCCGTCCGGGTGGCGCTTGGTGCCCTTGGGCAGGCCCATCACGAAGACGGAGAGGTCCTCGCCGACTTGGTTGCCGGCGATGCCGACGCCGTCGTATTCCCGCATGGTGACCGCCATCTCGCGCACCAGGCGCTGGACCTCGGCGGAGCGGACCTCGTCCGGCTTCAGTCGCCGCAGGACCTTCCGGAGGACCGGGTGTCCGAGCAAAGTGACCTTGCGGATCGCGTGGCTGACGAGCATGGGCTCATTTTGCCATATCGGCCCGGACCCGGGCCAGGTCCCGGCTGGGTCTTGACGCGTTTTGAGGATGGGGGTAAGCTGGGGTGAATGGTTGAGAGAATGGAGCATCTCCTCCGCCGGGCGGCGCGCGAGCCTCGCGCGCCGCGGGCTCAGCTGTACAAGGAGCTTCTGAACTCGGAGACCTACCTGCTCACCATCGACGCCCCGATCTCGGGAAGCGAGGCCCGGCGCGTCACCCGGGCCGACGCCTCCTTCCCGGTCTGGGCCGACAAAGACCCCCAGTTGGGCGGGGTCTGGGTCCCGCTTTTCCCCGCGCGCGACCGCGTGCGGGAATTCGTCGCCGGCCGCGGCCTGCGGGCGCCGAAGGGCAAGGAATTCCTCTGGATGGGGCACATGCCCGGGCAGGTATTCGGCCTTCTGCGCGGCATCTCGCGCTTCGCGGGCCTCAAGTTCTGTCTCGACCGCGACACGTTCGTGGAGTTCTCCTGGGCGGAGGTCCGGGAACTGGCGGAGGGCCGCATCCCCGCCGAGGCCCAGGTCCGGCACGAGCTCCCGCTGGACCGGCTCGTCATCCCGACCGGGGCGC
>MGUL01000185.1:5700-6003 GCA_001800005.1 Elusimicrobia bacterium RBG_16_66_12
GGCGCCGGTCCTCCTCACCATGCCCGCGGCCGGGAAGTTCCGGCCGGAGGATACGCGCCGCCTGGTGCGGCTGCCCTTGGGCGAGGGCCGCCACGCGTGGACTCCCTGCCGGCACTTCGTGCAGATCCTGCACCGCCTGCGCGCGGCGGGCGCGGAGCGCGCCTTGGAATCCCTGCTCGCATCCTTGCTGGCCTTTGAGATGTACGGTGAAGCCGAGGCGTTCTGCGAGTGGCTGGCCGCCCGGGGCCATGAGTCGTATGCCTGGATGGCGCTGTCGGCGGTCTACGGCCGCGCCGGTCGTTT
>MGUL01000185.1:6034-21383 GCA_001800005.1 Elusimicrobia bacterium RBG_16_66_12
CGCGCGGCCCTGCGCTATCCCCAGGAGCGGGCTTTCCATCTCAACGGTCTTCGGGCTCTCGTGGCCTTGGGGCGCAGGGACGAGGCCATCCGGCTCATCGAGGCGGCGCTTCGGACATTCCCGGGAGACGAGACCTTCAACGCCATCCTCCATGATCTGGTTCCCCAGGCCTCGCGGATCGCGTCATCAAAGAGTCAATAAGGGAAGATGACGTCCAAGTCCTTCTCCTCGAAGTCTCCGAGGGTTTTCAGCTTATCGAGCCCCACGCGCTCGCGGTGCCCTAATATCCAGACCGTCAAGGGCTTGTCCTTGAACCGAGCCGCGAACTTCTCCGTGTCGGCAAGAGAGTGCCCGAGGACGCGCTCGAAGCGCTTGGGCCGCGGGTCCCCGCCGGTCAGGCCTTCGTCCTCCCAGCCCATCACCGCGCCCGGCGCCGAGCGGAAGGTGATCGGGTTGGTCCGGTAGGCTTCCTCGACGGCGCGGGCCGTCTCGGCGAAGCGCGTCGGCGAGGAGGGAAACTCCCGGAAGAGCTTGCCCATCAGATCGACGGCCTCCGCGGTTTTGTCCGCCTGGCAGCCGAGGCTGCCCCAGAGCCGGGTCTCGTCGCCCTTGTTCTCGGAAGCCGTGTGGCCGCCCGAGGCCGCGTAGGCCAGGGAGCGGGCCTCGCGGACCTCCTGGAAGATCACCGAACTCATCCCGCCTCCCATGTACTGGGAGTAGAACTGGTAGTCCACGTAGGCCTCGGGGTCGAAGACCTCGTCGGCGGCGAAGAGACCCACCTGGGACTGGACCATGTCCCGATGAGTGAAGAGCACGCGGGTCTTCGCGGGCTTCAGGTAGCGGATGGGGGAGCGCGGGGGCGTCGGCTTGAAGCGGCGGCCGTCCTCGAGGAGCTTGGCCACTTCGGAGGGCGCGCGCGGCCCGACATAGGATATTCGGCGGGCCCAGAGGGGGAAGTCCTGGATGAGCGGCTTAAGCTCGCGCTCATCGAGGCGCTTGAGCTCGGCGTTGGTGAGGCGGGCGAGCACGGAGCTCTCGCGTCCCCTCTGGGCCAGCTCGCCCAGGGCGCCGCGCACCGCGCCGGGGTCCTTCTTCTCGTCCTCGCGCGCGCCGAGGTCCACCGAAATCTTGCGCGCCAGCGTGCCGCTCGACACGTTCGGCCAGTCGAAGCGCTCCGCGACGAGCTGGAGCGACGGCCAGAAATTGCGGTCCACGCCCGAGATATGGAAGGCCGACTCCTGCTCGCCGCAGGAATAGGAGACCGAGGTCCCCAGCGCGAAGAGTTTCTTCTTGAACTCTTCGGCCGTGTAGGGCCCGGAGCCCGACAGCGTGAGCAGGTCCAAGGCCTCGCAGAGCTTGCGCTCGCCGCGCCAGCCGCGCTCCATCCGCACCGAGAGCGAGAAGAGGTCGTTGTAGGGGTTCTTCGCCGAGTAGAGCCGTCCGCCCGCGACGGGCGAGACCGCGTAGTCCTTGCCCGCGGCGAGCCAGCGGGGCTCGATCGGCGGCGCCGGGATCGCCAGGGCCTCCTTGAGGAAGCGCGACTGCCGGGAGGGGTCGATCTCCACCTTCGTGAAGGAGGGCTTCGTGATGCCCGGTATCTCCGGCTTGCCGTTGCGGCGGATGACGCTGACGCGGTCCGCGCCGAGGCAGCGCTTGGCCACGCGCACGACGTCTTCCTTGGTCACGCGGCGCAGGCGCTCCAGGCGCTCGACCGTCTTCTCCCACGGCTCGAAGGCGACGAAGGAGCTCGCCATCACGGACGCGCGCCCGTCGTTGCTCTCGAGACGGGATTTCTCGGCGATCTCGAAGGCGGTGATGACGGCGGCGATGTCGCTCTCGTCGAAGTCTCCGTTCTTGAGGGCTTCCAGCGTTTCCAGCAGAAGACCCTCGGCCTCCTCCGGGGTCTGCCCCTTCTTGGGCAGGGCCCAGAGATACCAGCCGCCCGCGTCGTTGTTGAGGTCGGGATAGGAGCCCGAGGACTTGACCTTCTGCGCCTGGTTGAGGCGCAGGTTCAGGAGGCCCGCCGCGGAGTTGTCCATCAGCATGTCCAGCACGGCGAAGGCGTCGGCGTCGGGGTGCGAGTTGGCGACCGTCGGCCAGGCCAGCACGACCTTCTCCTCGGCCTCGTACTTGACCTCGTAGCGTTCGGCCCCCCGCGGCTTGGGCAGGGCCCAGCCGGGAAGGTCGGGCAGGGGCTTCGGCGTCCAAGAGGCGAAGCGTCGGCGGATCAGCTCGAGGGCCTTCTCGCGGTCGAAGTCTCCCGCCAGGACGATGGCCATATTGTTGGGCACGTACCAGCGCTCCTGGAAGGCGTACATCTTCGCCAGGGACGGGTTCTTCAGGTGCTCGATGGAGCCCAGCGTCGGCTGCTGGCCGTAGGGGTGGATCTTGTAGAGCCGGCGCTCGACCTCTTCTCCGATGATGCGCTCCGCGTTGTCCATCGCGCGGTTCTTCTCCTCGTAGACGGTCTCGATCTCGGTCTGGAAGAGGCGGAAGACGGGGTTCGCGAAGCGCTCGGCTTCGACCGCGGCCCAGGCCTCGAGGCGGTTGGAGGGGATGTCCACGATGTAGACCGTCTGCTCGTTGGAGGTGAAGGCGTTCAAGCCCCGGCCGCCGATGCTGCGGTAGAACTTAGAGATCTCGTTGGGGATGGCGAAGGCCGAGGCCTTGACGTTCTCGGCGTCGATCTCCGCGTAGACGGCGGCGCGGGGCGCGTCGCCCTTGGTCTGGAAGAGCTTCTCGTAGAGGGCGCGGATGCGCTCGAGGTGCGGGGCCTCGGACGGATAATCGAGCGTTCCGAGCTTGCCCGTGCCCTTGAAGAACATGTGCTCCAAGTAGTGCGCCATGCCCGTGCTGTCGGCCGGGTCGTGCTTGGAGCCGGCGCGCACCGCGATCCAGGCCGTCACGCGGGGCTGGCCCTTGTTGGGGCTCAGATACACGGTCAGGCCGTTGGGCAGGCGGTGGATGGTCGCGCCCATCGGGTCGTCGCGGCGCGGGGTTTCCAGGACGGCGGGCACGGAAGGGGCCAGGGCGTACGGCTTGGTCTTGGCCGCGGCGGGCAAGGCCAGCAAGAGCGAGAGGATCGGGGCGAGGGCGGTCGGGCGGGTCATCGGGACTCCTGGTTCGGGGCGGTTTCGGGCTTGGTCATCGGGCCGGCTTGCACGGCAGACCAAGTGTAGCGGTTCTGCGCGTTCCAGAGGATCCAGCCTTGCACTCCCAGTTCCTCGGCGGCCCGGATCTGGGCGCGCACGTGCGCGGGGGTATAGCGCACGCCCATCGAGAAGTCCTGGAGGTACGGCCTCAGGACCTCGGGGCGCGTGCCCAAGCGTGTCAGGGCGTCCTTGATGCCGTGGTGGATGGTCAAGTAGGGCTGGCGGTTCGGGTTCTTGAGGCCGTACTCGCCCTTGGCGTAATGGGAGGGATACATCATGGGCGAGACATAGTCCACGAGGTCCGCCATCTCGTCGAGCTTCTGGCCGATGCCCATGCCGTTGTCGACGCTGGTCGTCAGGCCGAAGGTGCAGATGGAGAGCTTCACGCCCATCGGCTTGAGGCGGGAGCGCGCCAGGGTCAGGAACTCGCGCAGGGCTTGCGAGGCGGTCTGGGCGGTGTGGTCCTTGCGCGAGTAGCGGCACTGCCGGGTCTTGCCGTCGGAGGGGAATCGGATGTAGTCGTACTGGATCTCGTCGAAGCCCGCGACCGCCGCGCGCGATGCGATCTCGACCGCGTACTCCCAGATTTCCCTATTATAGGGATCGACCCAAGCCGTGCCCTTGTCGTTGGTCCAGATGCGCCCGTCGGGGAAATGGACCGCGAGGTCCGGGCGCGCCCGGGCCAGGTGGTCGTCCTTGAAGATCGCGATGCGCGCGATGGTGTAGACGCCCTGGTCCTTGAAGTCCTTGACCGCGCCGGCCAGGTCCGGGATGGCGTTGATGAAGGCGCCGGACTTCCGCGCCAGGGGCACATCCCTGACGAAGACGCGGCCGTCGTAGTCCTTGAGGGCGATGGCGACCGCGTTGAAGCCGGCGGCCTGCATCTCTCCCAGGAAGCGGCGGCGGGCCTTCGTCGAGCCGGCGGCCCAGCCGGTGAGGTGCGCTCCCCGCAGGGTCGCCGTCGAGGCGGGCGCCGTGTCGGGGGCGGTTTCCGCGGAGGAGGGGGCCGCGAGCAGCAGGAAGAGCGTCAGGGGCGCGAGCACGGGATATCTTACGGCTTGCCGAGCAGGGCCGCGATCCATTCCACGAGCTTGTTCAAGTCCAACGGCTTCGCCATGAACTTCACCGAGGGGGACAGCTGGACGTTTTTCATGATTTCAGCCGGCGCCACGCCGCTCATGACGATGACCGGAGTTCCCGCCATGTCCATGAAGCTCTTCAGCTGATTCAGGACCGTGAGGCCGCTGCCGCCGGGCATCTTATAGTCGAGGAGAATGAGGTCGGGCTTGCCTTGCCGGATCTGCTGCACGGCCATGGCGGCGTCGGCCGCGGCCAGGGTCTTGTAGCCGTGCTCCTTGAGGTATACGTTCAGCAAGGCCAGGGTGTTCGCGTCGTCTTCCACCACCAGAATGGTCGCCATGCGCATACGCTAACAAATTGCCCAATGAGGAGGTGGGAATTGAGGGCTCACGACCCTTGGGGAAATTCCCTTTCATACAGCTCGCCGTACACCTTTTTCCCGCAATCGGGGCAGAGGCCGTGGGAAAACCGGGCGTCGCTGTGCTGCGTGACGTATTTCTCCACCGTTTCCCAATAGCCCTTGTCGTCGCGTATCTTCTTGCAGGACGAACAGATCGGGATGAACCCGCTGAGGAGCTTCACCTGCGCGAGCGCCCCCCGCAGCTCGCCGACCAGCTTTTCGCGTTCCATTGCCGCCTGCGTGAGCGCCGATATGCGGACCGCCATGGGGCGAAGAAGGGCGCCGTAGAGGATCGGGACAAGCGCCAGGGTGAGCATGCCGGCGTCCAGGAGCATCTCCGCCCGCGGGAAATCAAGACGGAGGAGCGGAAGGAGATTCATGATGACGGCCTCGATGAGAAATGCCGAGGCTGCCACGATTAAAGTCAGCCGGATGGGGAGGGATATATTCTTCATTCAAGAGGTGTCTGACTTGGCGTCGCAACGGAAAAGCCCAAAAAGACGGGGTCTTGCGTCGGTGGGTCAGATGGGTTAAGCTGGTCGTGTGGAGCGGATGTCCTCGGACATGAGGAAGGCATATCGCGCGATGACGGCGCGCTACGTCTTCGTCCTGGGGTTCTTGGCGGCCATCGTCGGGATCAGCCATTGGCTGTTTCATCGTCAGGTCAGCCGCCAAAAAGAGGAGGCCGCGATCATCAACGCGGCCGGCCGCCAGCGCATGTTGTCGCAGCATATCCTGCTGCGCGCGATGCTTTTGTCCGATCCTGATTACGCGGCGTACAAAGGCGTCAATCATCGCGGGTTGATCGATTCCGTCGCCCTGATGGAGTCCGCTCACGAGCTTTTGACGCGGGGGCGGTACGCCTCCGGCGAGCATCGGCTCTCCGCGCGGATGAGGGCCCTGTATTTCGGGCCTTCGAGGTCCCTGGATTCCCAGGTGCGGGCCTACCTGGCGCACGCCAAAGCCTTCGCGGCGTCGCCGACCGGGGGGTCTCCATCGGCGCGCTCGCAGCTGAAGGCCCTCACCGCCACCGCTCCCGCGGACCTGCTCAAATCCTTGGATCAGGCGGTGTCCCAGCTGCAGGCCGAGAGCGAGCGGGCGAACAAAAAGATGTTCATCCTGCAGGACCTCGCCCTGCTCGTGTTCCTGGCCGGCTTGCTGCTGACGGGGTTCCTGATCCTGCGTCCGATGGTCCGCGAGGTCCTCGATGAGCAGGAGGAGCTCCGGGAGCTCAATGAGACGCTCGAGCGGCGCGTGCGGGAGCGCAGCGAGCAGTTGGCCGAGGTCCGGGACCGGTTCATCCACAACGTCAATCACGAGCTGCGGACGCCGATCACCTGCGTCAGCGCCGCGCTGAAGATGCTCTCCGAGAAGAGCGCGGGCGCGGTGTCCTCGGCCCAGAACGAGTGCCTGGCCATCGCCCAGAGGGGCAGCGATCAGCTGCTGGCCATGATCGAGGATCTCTTGGAGGGGACGCGCGCGCAGACGGGCAAGCTGGCGATCCAGCCGGCGTCCATCGCGCCGGACGAGGCGCTCCGGCAGACGGCGCAGGACATGCGCCTGGTCGCCGCCGCGAAGACTCTCGAGCTTCAGGTCGATCTGCCGGAGGGGCTTCCCGCCGTCTTCGCGGACCCCCTGCGGGTGCGCCAGATTCTCACCAACCTGATAGGCAACGCCATCAAGTTCACGCCCGAAAATGGCTCGATCACCGTCGCGGCGCGGGCGTCCGCGGGCGATCCGAAGTTCGTCTCCGTTTCCGTTTCCGACACGGGCCCCGGCATCATCGCCGAGGACGTCCCGAAGCTCTTTGACCGGCTCTACCAGTCGCGCGACGCGCAGGCCCGGCACGGGCTGGGCCTCGGCCTGTACATCTGCAAGGAGCTGGTCGTCCGTCAGGGCGGCCGGATCTGGGTGGAAGAGAACCCCGGCGGGGGAAGCCGGTTCGTCTTCACGCTTCCCGTCGCTTAGCGCCGCGGGGCGAGGCGATAAGACCGACGAAGTCCAAGTTGACGTCCGCTCCGACGGCCCTGGCTGGCTGCTGCTCCTGGACTCTTGGTATCCGGGCTGGAGCGCGGAAGTCGACGGCGTCTCCGAGAAGGTGAAGCGGGCCGACTACGCCTTCCGCTACCGCTCGATCTTCGCTCTCGGCGGGCTCATCCTTGCCGCGCTCGCAGCGTTGGGCCTATTTGCCGCTTGGCGGCGCGTCGCGTAGTCGGAGGCGGCGGGAGAGGCCGGACGGTGGGAAGGTGTCGATGCCCGTCATTTCTTGAGCGCCCACTTGGCGTAGGCGTTCTGCGGGTTCAGGATCAGCAACTGCTCCAGCGTCTGATCGGACTCCTTGGACCTGCCCAGCGCCTTGAGAAGGTAGCCCTTCTTCTCGAGGAAGAGCGCGTCCATCGGGTAGAGCTCCAGGCCTTTGTCTGTGGCGGCCAGCGCTGCTTCGTTCATCTTCTGGGCCTGTTGGGCGGCGGCCAGACGCAGGAGGCCGTAGTAGTTCTTCGGATCGCGCTTGAGGAGCTCGTTGCTGGCCTCGAGCGCCAGGCGATGGTAGCCCAGGTTCAGGTGCAGCAGAGACAGCGCGAGCCACGGCTCCACGCTCGCCGGCGCGACTTGGGCGGCGCGCGTGTAGTGGGCGATGGCGTTCTTGTACTTCTGGCCGCGGGAGAAGAGCCAGCCCAGGCGGTAGTTGATGAGATAATCGTCCTGATGCGCGGGAAGCAGGATCATCATCCGCGAGAGCGCGGTGTCGAGGTCGCCTTTGCGCTCGGCTGCGTATGAGTCGTACAGGACGGCGGATTCCCCGCTCGTCAGTGCCGCGGAACAATCCGCTGAACACAGCCCGACCATGGCCAGAAGCAGAAGCGTCGATGCGTTTATATTCATGGCAGTCTCCTCCGTAGCTCACAGATACACGATGACTCCTCCGACGATGCCTGTCGCGCTCGTCGCCCCGCTGGCGGCTTGGTACTCTTCCCGGGAGAGCGAGATCCTCGTCGCCAGCGCGGCGCTCCAGCGGTACTGAACGTGCCCGGAGTAGCCGCGACGATGCTTCTCGAGAGCGTTGTAGACGACAGCGCCCGATTCCCGAACCCCGAGAGCCTCGGAGCCGGTCCAGCCGGAGAGGCTGACCTGCGCGCGCTTCGTGTAGAGCGTCAGGTCTATGGCGGCGCGATGGTAGAGGGGCAAAAGCCTAAAGCCGGTCGCCGGGTCGGTCGGGTTCCGCGCCTGGATCATCACGGTCTCCGACAGAAAGCGGGAAGCGATGGTGTGATCGGCTTCCGACACCAGGGTCTGGGTCCAGGACAGCGTCGCTTCCCTTGCGCGGACGGGGCCTTGAGTCAGTGTGGGATAGTCCGACTGGCTCAGATCCACATCGAAGCGCGTCGACGGGAATGGCGCCATGCTGCCGCCCGCGCCGTAGATCCGGCCGGCGACTGACGGGTTCGAAGGGGCCTTGATGTCGGTCGCGAAGACCTTCGCCGACCACGCGTGCCCGAAGGTCTTCGACAGCACGGCGTTGAGGAGCTGCTGGGTGTAAGCGGGGCTGCCCGGGGCTCCCTTCAATCGGAACTTCTCGCCGCCCAACGCGAGGTTCCAGGTGAAGACGGACAGACCTCCGTAGACCCCGTAGGTCCCGGCGTGGTCCTTGGCATTCTTCGGGTCGTAGCTCATATAGCCCGCGTAAGGGAAGATCCAAGCCTTCACGGGCCGGCGAAGTTCGAACTCGGGCTGGAGATCGAGCTTGAGGTCGTCGAGCATCCGGCGGCTTTCCGGGGAGAGCGAGCCGGCGCGTATCGTCTGGACCATCTCGGCCGCGTAGAGGCGGTAGCCCAGCTTGCTGTTGCAGGAGGCGGCGTAGAGCTTCGCGAGATTCCGCAACCTTTCCGGGATGCCTGATTCCGCGGCCACCCTCGCGGCCTGCGCGGCGCACTCGGCATCGCCGGCGCTGTTCGGACGGGGCGCAGGCAACGGCAGTTCGGTCTCGATCGGGACGGCCGCGCGGGCGGTCGCAGGCAGCAGGGTAAAGGCCAGGATGACGAGCACCCGCATGGAGTCGATCATGGGAGGGGGGCGCTGGGCCGGTCCAGGATGCGGCGGTAGCGCGCGCCGTCCACCCCAAACTCAAGCAGGCCGAGTACGGGGTCGAGGCGTGCGAACGTCTTGACGCTGCGTCCTGCGAGCAGCGCCAGGCCGGCGATCTCCAGCGAGGCGCAGTCCATCTCATACGATGCGGGCCAAGCGGCCTTCCCGCCGCTCACGAGGACGGAGGCGACCTTCACACACCGCCTCAGGAGGCCGTCCGTCACGGTCAGCGGCAGATGGTCCTCGAAGCGGAGGCTCCCCGTGTGGGCGATCGGGATGCGCGGTGAGCAGATGTACAGATCGGCCAAAGGCGAATCGCGCGGCCCCTCGAAGCCGTGGAAATACAGCTGGGCGCCGATCTTGCCGTAGTAGAGCCGGGCTCCGTCGTCTGCCAGAAGGAAATACGTTCCGCGCAGTTCGTCGAGGCGCGGCGTCACGCGGAAGTCCGGCGCGCTCGCCCGGCTGAAGGCCATCGTCTCTCCGAGGCGCAGCGACAGCCCCCGTTCGAGCTCACGGTTGACGGGGATCGGCGCCAGCGTCGCACCCGCCTCGGGCACGCCGTGGAAGCGGGCGACGCCCCGGGCGACGAAGTTCACCAGGTGGAAGGGCAAAGTCGGCGCGCCAGGCTCGGGGCTCGCCTGGACCTGAAGGTGGAGGTGAGGCTCCTGGGAGTAGCCGCTGTTGCCGCACTCGCCAAGCTGATGGCCGGCCGGCACATAGTCGCCGACCGCGACCAGCACGGAGTCCTTGCGTAGATGGGCTACGATGGCGTGGACGCCCGACAAGGAGCGCACCACGACATGGTTGCCCCAGTTCTTCTGGATCTCCACGCGCCCGACTGGGTTGTCGGGCAAGGCCGCGCAGACGGCGGCCACATAGCCATCGAAGGGCGCCAGCACGGGCCGCCCGAACGCGAGATGGTCCTGCAGCTGCGAACCCTGGCCGCGGAAGGTCTTGCCATCCTCGCCCTGGACGACGAAATCGAGCGCATGCCGCCACTGGCCCCGGTGCGTCAGCGGCCCGTCGAAGCCCTGCTGGACGGCCCAGGTTCCCTCGAAAGGGCAGAACACCCCGACTTCTCCCGTGCCGTGCCGCAGGCGGAGCAGCCGCTGCCGGTCGATCGTCTCCTCCGGCGTGCCGGCGTATTCGCTGGCCAGGCGGGCCGGCTGGGTGCTGCGGACGGCGCGCACGATCAGCAGCACCATCGCGTTGAAGGGCAGCGCCGTGATCGGGATGCGGAAGGCGTTCCAGAAGGCGAGGCTGCCGGCCGTGATGAGGCTGCCCATCAGCGTGCCTGCCGCGGCCAGGGCGAGCGACGCTGCCGACGGCACGAGCAGGACCGCGGCGATGGCGGGGAACATCAGCGCGTAGTTGAAGAAGTGCGAGTCTCGGGGGTCGAGCGGCGCCAGCTGGGTGAAGCCCTCGGCCAGGCAGCCCAGCGAGAATCCGGCGATCGAGAAGGCCGCCATCAAAGGCGAGCGGTAGGCGATCGCGGCGAGCAGGATGGCGCCGAACAAAGGGTCGGGCAGGCACAGGCAGGCGCCGAGCGAGCGCAGGAAGTGCAGGGATGTCCCGGGCAGCAGGGCGACGAGAGCGGGAGCCTTTTCCGTGAAGTACCATGTGGCGTCCGTCAGGTTCGAGAAGCGGGAGGAGGCCAGCGCGAGAAGCATGGCGGTGAGGGTGAACGGCACCGACAGCACCGGCAGCCCTAGGCCCTTGAAAGCTGCCTCCAGGAACAGCGTCAGCAGCAGGGTCAGGCTGGACGCCATGCAGATCAGCAGCGCGACCCAGCCGTCGAGTCGGAAGAGATGCCCTATGAAGAGTCCGACGAGCAGGGAGTTGTAGAGCACGAAGCCGCGGTACGCGGAGGCGGGCTGGGAGCCGAGGAACTGGAGCAGCGCGTAGCCGCTGAGCAGACCCAGAAACCCTGCCGCGCCCACATTGGGGTAGAGGAAAGTGGCGGCGGCGATGACGGCCCCGGTCCACGGGCTCGCCAGGAAGAAGACCGCCGAGTACGCGCTGGCCAGCGAGCGCGCGTGGCGAGTCCAGCCTCTGTTATTTTCGATGTTCATCGTCGGGAAGGTCGTTCTCGCAGGCGGTCACGTCGGCCAAGGTCTCTGCGCGGCGGATCACGAGCGGCTCGCCCGACTCGCGGACCATGACGACGGCGGGCCGGTACTGGATGAACTGCATCCACTGCGTGACGTTGTAGGCACCGACCGGGGAGAGGACCATCGACTGCCCGCGTGACAGCCTCGGCAGCAGGACGGCCTCGTCGACGACATCGATGTTCATGCACAGCGGGCCGAGCAGGATGGAGGGTTCCATGACCCCGCCGGTCTCACGGTCCAGCTCGATCTTGAACTTGTACCACGTCGAGGTATAGAGGATATTGATCCCGGCGTCGAGCACGTAGGCCCGGCGGCCGTCCGGCAGCAGCTTCTCCGCCGAGACGGTGGTGATCAGGTAGCCCGCCTCATCGACGAGGTGGCGGCCGTTCTCCAGGAGGAGCCGCGGCGGCGACTTACGCGAGAGCAGCCACTTGAGATTGGCGCCGAGCACAGCGGCGTAGGTCTCGACGCCGGGGACGGCGATCTCAGGCGGCTGGTAGACGCCCTTCAGGTGGCTGCGGCTGGGGATGCCGCCGCCGAGGTCGAGGTACTCGATGGGCTTTCCGGTCATGCTCTCCGCCGCGCGGACGAACTCGCTGAGCTTGGCCGCGGCGCGACCGTAGGCCGCGGAGTCCAGGATGAAGGTGCCGAGATGACAGTGGACTCCGGCCAGCTTTAGCGTCTTGCTGCTGACGACGCGCCGAACGGCCGCGGCGGCCTGGCCGTTCTCCAGGTTGAAGCCGAAGCGCGACCAGATCGGGTAGATGCCGGCGTTGAGGTTCAGCCGGACGCCGACCTTGACGGGCTTCTTGAGCTCCTTGCCGACCGTCTCCAGGTCCTCGAGCTCTCCGAAGTGGTCGGCGTTGATCATGCTGCCCTCGCGCACCGCCCGCCGCAAGGCGTCCATGGGCTTGTGCGGCCCGTTGAAGATGATCTGGCCGCCCGGCACGCCGTGGTGGCGCGCCTTCTCGTACTCGAACTGGCTGACGACCTCGGCCAAGGCGCCCTCCTGGTGGAAGACGCGGCAGACGGCCGCCAGATAGTTCGTCTTGTAGCTCCAGCCGAAGCGCACGTTTGGATAGACGGAGCGCACGGCGTCGTAGGCCTGGCGGTACTTCTCGCGCATCAGGCGCTCGGAGAAGACGAACAAGGGGGAGCCGTATTTTTTGACCAGGTCCTTGATCGCGGCGCCCTCGATCGATTGGCGGATCAGCGGGTAGCTCTGCGCCGACGAGCCGTGCTTGGCGTAGAGCGGATTGCCTACGCGGACCATGCTGGGCTTGCTGTAAGGGTCTTTCATAATCCCTCTCTGTTCCCTTTCGTCAGAAGGTTCTCGAAGTACGACAGGTCGGTCACGAACTCGGAGGTCTGGCGCACGCAGAGCCTGCCGGCCGCGTACTCTTTCTGCGGCGCGCAGCGGCCCGTCGTGATCAGCTCGAGGAGCTGTTTCGGAATGTTGACGCCCGCGCCAGTGGCGAAATAGACCCAGGCCGGGAAACGGGGGTTGATCTCGATGAGATAGAGGCCGTCCTTGGCGTGGATGCACTCAAGTTCGAAGGGGCCGCGCCACTTCGTGACTTGACAGAAGCGCGCGGCCAGCTTCTCTAGTTCAGGGTCGTGGATGGTGACGGCGGTCCAAACCTTTCCGAGATGGGTCGTCAGTTGCTTCTTGATCACGACGCGCCCGCAGAGCTTTCCCGTGGCGTCCGACAGCCCGATCAGATTGAGCTCAGGTCCGGCCACGGGCTGTTGGATCAACAGCGGATAGCCCCACTCCGCAGCGATCTCGGCGCCTTTCATCGCGGCCGCGTCCAGATTGTGGACGGCGTAGGCCTTGTAGTATTTGCCCTTCACGACGGCCGGCAGGGGCACGTCCGTCCGCAGCCTCTGCAGGAGCTCGTCGATACTGTGGACCGCGACCGTGCTCGGGTACTTGCAACCGATCTTCTTGGTCAGGCAAGCCAGCAGGTCCTTGCTGCGCAGCTCGAACTGCTCCTCCGTGGGAAGAAGGGTCTGGATCCCTTTCTTCTCGAGGTCCGCGCGGTGGCGGATCAGCAGCGGCAGCTCCACGTCTAGGCAAGGGATCAGGACGTTCATCCCGGTCTTCGCGCGGATCTTCTCGAGCGCGCGGTACAGTTCGCTCCAGCCGTGAGTCGGGTAGGGCATCAGGAAGCTGTTCTTGAAATACTCGGTCAGGTAGTTCCCAGGATCGTGCACGTCGTAGCTGAGCCCGATCAGGGGCATCTTGGGCCAGGCGTCGCGCAGGCTCCGGGCCACAGCCACGCCGGGGCCGGGGTTGTCCGTGGCATTGATGCCCGAGATGCCGACGCAGGTTTTCTTCATGCGGCGGAGCGGATGATGTCGATCTCGACCTTGAATACGAGCACGTCCGCCAGCGCGCGGTCGGGGTCGATCCGAAACTGCTTGGCGATCTCGGCGGCGATCTGCTCATCCGGGAGGCCGCGCCGGAGGCGTTCGATGATCGCCTTCGCCGCGGGATTGAGATGGAAGCTCTCCCCGGTCTGCGGGTCGAAGGCCATCCCCGTCTCGCTGAGATTCCAATGCTTGATGTCGGCCATGTCGCCCCCATTATTGCCCCGCGCCGTCGAATCGTCAAGAGGTCGGGACCGGCCATGCACGGGCTGGGCCTCGGCCTGTACATCTGCAAGGAGCTGGTCGTCCGTCAGGGCGGCCGGATCTGGGTGGAAGAGAACCCCGGCGGGGGAAGCCGGTTCGTCTTCACGCTTCCCGTCGCTTAGCGCCGCGGGGCGAGGAAGAGATCGAGGCGCCGGGACTCCGCGCCGTCGATGTCGGTGAGCGGCGTCGAGTGCGTGTCGCCGCTGCGGGCGCTGTCGACGAGAAGCTCCCGGTCGGCGGCGGGAAGGTCGGCGTAGGGGATGTCCGCCTCATGGAAGACCGGCGCGAGGTAGCCCGAGGCCTCGCAGACGACCTCGTAGCCGCCCGGAGGTTCCGTGCGCTGAAGGATGACCAGATAGCGGCCGTTCGCGTCGGAACGGCTGCTTCCTCTGTAAAGGTTGGAGCTGTGGGTGAAGTCGAGCATGATATCGGCGGCTGGTTTCAGGGTCTTGAGGTCGTAGACGCGGCCGTGGGCGGCCCACATCCCGGGACTCACGGGAGGAACGACCAGGTCCGGGATATCCTTGGGCGCGGTCGCGGCGGCGGATATCGCCCGTTCCGGCGAGGAAGAGCGGCCGGGGGCCGGTGATGGCTCAATGGGGCGCGGAGCTGTCGTGGGAGCGGCCGCGGGTGTCTTGGCGATGGGGTGGGGCGCGTAATTGGCGGGGTCGCCCGCCTCGTCGGCGAAGCGCGTCACGCGCGCGCGGCCGGAGCCGTAGACTTGAGCGATGCGTTCGCGCTGGAGGTAGGCGACGCGCCCGGCGGCCGCGACGATCGCCAGGACCCCCAGGATGATGAACGGCCGCCTGCGGCGGCGGGTCTTGTCCTCGCGCAGCCGGGCGTAGCCGCGGGTGATCTCGTATTTGCTGCGCCCGCGCAGGCAGATCGGGCAGCCCGTGTCCGAAAGGTTCAGCAGCGTCCGGCATCCCGGGCAGGGGATCGTGTCCATTAGGGGAAGCATACCAGCGCGGGAGCGGGAGAGCAATGCGCATTCTTGACTAAAAATGTCAGGAATGTTAAACTGAAGGCGTTCCCTCGCAGATCAAGGAGAATCATGGCCAATCAGGACGTCAAGGACCTCGCGGGCCGGGAGTACAAGTACGGCTTCCAGTCGGACATCGAAGCCGACCAGGTTCCGATGGGTTTGAGCGAGGACATCGTCCGCCTGATCTCGAAGAAGAAGAACGAGCCTGCCTTCATGCTCGACTGGCGCCTCAAGGCCTACAGGCACTGGCTGACGATGAAGGAGCCGACCTGGGCCGAGGTCCGCTATCCGAAGATCGACTACCAGGGCATCATCTACTATTCGGCGCCGAAGCTCAAGAAGAAGCTGGGCTCGATGGACGAGGTGGACCCCGAGATCCGCGCGACCTTCGAGAAGCTCGGCATCCCCCTCGAAGAGCAGAAGATGCTGTCCAACGTCGCGGTGGACGCCGTGTTCGACAGCGTCTCGGTCGCGACGACCTTCAAAAAAACGCTGGCCGAGGCCGGGGTCATCTTCTGCTCGTTCTCGGATGCCGTCCATGAACACCCCGCCCTGGTGGAGAAATACCTCGGTTCGGTCGTGCCGCACACCGACAATTTCTTCGCGGCCTTGAACTCCGCCGTCTTCTCGGACGGGTCGTTCTGCTTCATTCCCAAGGGCGTGAAGTGCCCGATGGAATTGTCCACTTATTTCCGGATCAACGCCAAGGACACCGGCCAGTTCGAGAGGACGTTGATCGTGGCCGATGAGGGCGCGCAGGTCTCGTATCTCGAAGGCTGCACGGCCCCGATGCGCGACGAGAACCAGCTCCACGCGGCCGTTGTCGAACTTGTCGCGATGGGCGACGCGTCGATCAAGTACTCCACGATCCAGAACTGGTATCCCGGCGACAAGAACGGCA
>MGUL01000185.1:21445-30205 GCA_001800005.1 Elusimicrobia bacterium RBG_16_66_12
GCGCCAAGATCTCGTGGACCCAGGTCGAGACGGGCTCCGCCATCCCCTGGAAGTACCCTTCCTGCCTCCTGCTCGGCGACGACTCGGTCGGGGAGTTCTACTCCGTGGCCGTGACCAACAACTACCAGCAGGCAGACACCGGCACGAAGATGATCCACATCGGAAAGAACACGAGATCGACGATCATCTCGAAAGGCATCTCCGCCGGGCACGGGCAGAACACCTACCGCGGGCTGGTGCGCATCGCCAAGTCGGCCGTCGGGGCGAGGAATTATTCCCAGTGCGACAGCCTGCTGCTGGGCGCCCAATGCGGCGCGCACACCTTCCCGACCCTCGAGGTCGGAAACACCACCGCGACGGTGGAGCATGAGGCGTCCACCTCAAAGATCGGCGAGGACCAACTCTTCTATCTGCGCCAGCGCGGGCTCTCCACCGAGGACGCGGTCGGCATGATCGTCAACGGCTTCTGCAAACAGGTCTTCAACGAACTCCCGCTCGAGTTCGCCGTGGAGGCCCACAAACTCATGAACATCTCCCTCGAAGGGAGCGTCGGTTAAGGAGCCTCCATGCTCAAGATCAAGGATCTTCACGCCACGGCCGGCGGCAAAGCCATCCTCAAAGGACTCTCGTTGGAGGTCAAGCCCGGCGAGGTCCACGCCATCATGGGCCCCAACGGTTCGGGCAAGAGCACCCTGTCCTACGTGCTCGCCGGGCGCGGCGGCTACGAGATCACCGGCGGGAGCGTCGAATACCAAGGAAAAGACCTTCTCTCGCTCTCTCCGGAGGAAAGAGCGAGAGAAGGTGTGTTCCTCGCCTTCCAGTATCCCGTGGAGATCCCGGGCGTCTCGAATAAGTATTTCCTGAAGGCCGCCTACAACGCCCAGCGCAAGCACCGCGGCGAGCCCGAGATGGACGCGGGCGCGTTTTTGAAGTTCGTCAAGGAGAAGGCCAAGCTCGTCGAGATGGACCCGGCCTTCTTGAACCGCTCGGTCAACGAGGGCTTCTCCGGCGGCGAGAAGAAGCGCAACGAGATCCTGCAGCTGGCGGTGCTCGAGCCGAAGCTCTCGATTCTTGATGAAACCGACTCAGGGCTGGACATCGACGCGCTCAAGATCGTGGCCAACGGCATCAACAAGATGCGAGGGCCCAAGCGCGCCTTCGTCGTCGTCACGCACTATCAGCGCCTGCTCGACTACATCGTGCCCGACTTCGTCCATGTCCTGTCCGGCGGTCGCATCGTGAAGTCCGGGGGCAAGATGCTGGCCCAGCAGCTGGAGAAGGAGGGCTACGGCTGGATCGAGACCGAGGGGGCTCCCGCGTGACCGAGCTCCTCTCGGACTTGAGCCTTCCCGCCGGCGGGGCGGCGTGGCTGGACGCCGCGCGCGCGGCCGCGCTGGCCTCCTTCCGGGCCCAGGGACTGCCGACCTTGAAGACCGAGGGCTGGCGCTTCACGCCGATCGACGCCGTGTCCAAGACGGATTTCGAGGCGGCGCGGCGGCCGAGGATCCGCGGAGGCTTCGGCAGCCGCGCCCTCTGCCCCATCACCTTCCATCGCGTCGTCGTGCAGAACGGCCGCGTCCTCCCCGGCGGAGAAGGCTCTTCGTATTCGGGCCTTCCCGCGGGCGTGCGGGTCCAGAGCCTGGCCGAGGCCCTGCGGGACGATCCGGACTCCCTGAAGACGGCTTTCTCCCGCGGCTTCGACCAGGACGGCCTCCCGTTCGCCTCGCTCGCGGCGGCCCTGTTCCAGGACGGTCTCGTCATCAAGGTCGCTCGTCATGTGCGCCTCGACAAGCCGCTGGGCGTGCTCTTTGATTCGGGCGATAACGCCTCGGGCAGGCCCCAGATGGCGCACGTGCGCCTGTTGATCATGCTCGAGGAGGGCGCCTCGGCGGAGATCGTCGAGGAGTCCGTCGGTTCGGGGAGCGCGCGCTTCTGGACGAATCTGCTGACCCAGGTCGCGTTGGGCGAGGGCGCTTCGCTCAAGCACTACCGCCTTCAGCGCGAGAACGAGCACGGCGTGCAGACCTCGGCGTCGTTCATCGAGGCTGGGCCCCGCGCGCGCTACGAGTCTCATGCCTTCAGCTTCGGGGGGGAACTGGTGCGCAGCGACCTGCGCGTGCGCCTGGCGGGAGCGGGCGCCGAGTGCGCGCTCAACGGCTTGGCGCTGGTCCGCGACCGAGAGGTCGTCGATCATCACTCACGGGTGGAGCATGCCTCGCTCGGCGGGACCACCCGCCAGCTCTACAAGGCGGTGCTCGATGAGAAGGCCCGCTACGTCTTCGACGGCCTGGTGGACGTCCGTCCCGGCGCGCAGAAGACGGACGCCTGGGTCTACAACAAGAACCTGCTCGTCAGCGAGGACGCCGACGTACACTCCAATCCTGAGTTCAGGATCCGTGCCGACGACGTGTCCTGCAAGCACGGCGGCACGATCGGCCAGATGTCTCTCGAGTCCCTGTTCTACCTCCAATCCCGCGGCGTCGGTGCCGCGGACGCGCGCCGCATGCTGGTCTACGCCTTCGGCTCTGAGATGATCGAGCGGGTGGGTCTGGAGCCCCTGCGGGTCGCCTTGGCGGCCGCTCTCCACGCGCGAATGCCCGAGGCGATCGAGGAGGCAGCGTGAGCTTCGCCGATCTCCGGCAGGACTTCCCGATCCTCAAGCGCCTCGTGCGCGGCAAGCCCCTCGCCTACCTCGACAACGCCGCCACCTCTCAGAAGCCGCGCCAGGTGATCGAGGCTCTCGTCGATTTCTACGAGAATCACAACGCCAACGTGCACCGCGGCGTGCATACCCTCTCCGAAGAATCCACCTCCATGGTGGAGGCGGTGCGCGCCAAGGTCGCGGACTTCATCAAGGCCCCGAAGCCCGAGACCGTCATCTTCACCCGCAACGCGACCGAGTCGATCAACCTCGTGGCCCATGCCTGGGGGCGGAAGTTCCTGAAGCCCGGGGACGAGATCGTCTTGACTGAGATGGAACACCATTCAAACATCGTGCCGTGGCAGCTGCTGGCCGAGGAAAAAGGCGTGAAACTCCGCTTCGTCCCGGTCGAGCCGGATGGGACCCTGGACCTGGAGAAGGTCAAGGCGGCGATGACGCCGAAGACCAGGCTTTTCTCCTTCACGGCCGTTTCGAACGCCTTGGGAACGGTCAATCCCGTCCAGGAGATGATCTCGATCGGCAAGGCGGCGGGAGCGACCGTTCTGGTCGACGCGTGCCAGTGGGCCCCGCATAGGCCTATCGACGTCGGCTCCTGGGGCGCTGACTTTATCGCCTTCTCCGCCCACAAGATGCTGGGCCCCACCGGGATCGGCGTGCTCTGGGGCCGAGAGGAGCTCCTCGAGGCGATGGATCCCTTCCTCGGCGGCGGCGACATGATCTCGCGCGTGACGCTGGAGAAGTCGCAGTGGAACGCTCTGCCCTTCAAGTTCGAGGCCGGCACGCCCAACTTCGCCGATGCCGCGGCCTTCGGCCCGGCCCTGGACTATCTGAACGCGGTCGGCCTCGACGTGCTGCGCAAGCATGAAGAAGCCCTCGCCGCCAAGGCCCGCGCGATGCTGGAGGCCGAGCCCGCGGTGACTTTGCTCGGCCCCGAGGACCCGGCGCGGCGTTCGGGCGTGGTCTCCTTCAACATCGCCGGCCTGCACCCGCACGACGTCGGGACCGTCTTCGACCTGGAGGGCGTGGCGATCCGCGTGGGCCATCACTGCTGCCAGCCCCTGATGCGCAAGCTGAAGTGCGGCGGGACCGCTCGGGCCAGCTTCTATCTCTACAACGACGAGTCCGACCTGGAGGCCATGGCTCGCGCGCTGAAGCGCACGCTCGAGTTCTTCAAGGTCGCCCCGCAGGCGGGGGCGCGTTGATGGAAGGCGACGCGGAGCTCCAAGACCTCTATCGCGAGGTCCTGATGGATTATTACCGTTCGAGCGCCCGGAAGGGGGAGGCCGAGGCGGCCGACCTGCGCGCGCACGGCATCAATCCCGTCTGCGGCGACGAACTCGAGATCACCGCGCGCCGCGAGGGCGGACGGATCGCCCAGCTGCGCTACACCGGCCACGGCTGCGTGATCAGCCAGGCCTCGGCCGCGATGATGGCCGAGGCGCTCGAAGGCGCCGGCGTCGACCGCGCCAAGGAACTCGTCAAGGCGTTCAAGGCGATGATGATCGAGAACGCCGCGGTCGCGTCCCTGCCCGCCGAGCTCGAGCAGCTCTGCGCGCTGGAGGGCGTGCGGCGCTTCCCGCTGCGCGTCAAGTGCGCGACCCTCGGCTGGAACACGATGCTTCAGGGCCTTGAGGGACCCTCCGGGGAGGATCCCCGATGAGCGAGGTCGCGCGGGGGCAAGTCACCTTCCGGATGATCGGCCAGTCCCTCCAGCCCGTCTTCGACCCGGAGATTCGCATGAGCGTCGTGGACCTCGGGCTCATCTACGGCGCCTCGCTGGGTGAAGGCCCGAAGGGCCTCGCCGCGAAGGTGACCATGACCCTCACCTCGCCCGCCTGCCCCTACGGCCCGATGCTGCTGGCCGCGGTCCACTCCGCGCTGGCGAAGATCCCCGGGGTCGGGGACGTGGACGTGGATCTGGTCTTCACTCCCGGCTGGGACCCCCGCGCGATGGCGACCGAGGAAGCCAAGGAACTGCTGGGCTTGTATTGATGGAGGCTTGATGCGGATCACGAGTTCGATCGAATACGCCGCGCGGCTGATGCTGACTCTCGCGCGCGAGCACGGCAAGGCTCCCGTCTCCGCGGAGAGCCTCTCCGAGTCCGACGGCATC
Organism: Elusimicrobia bacterium RBG_16_66_12; assembly: GCA_001800005.1. Classification (GTDB taxonomy): domain Bacteria; phylum Elusimicrobiota; class Elusimicrobia; order UBA1565; family UBA9628; genus GWA2-66-18. The sequence goes on from MGUL01000185.1 coordinate 26,221, forward strand.
CCGTCCGACTATGTCAGTCAGATCCTGGTGAAGCTCCGGCGCGCGGGGATCATCCAGAGCCGCCGCGGCAGCTCCGGCGGCTACTCCCTCTCCCGCCCGCCCGCGCAGATCACCCTCGGGCAGGTCGTGCGCGCCGTGGACCGCGACGTCTTCGAGGACGTCTGCGGCAAATATGATGCGGGCGCGAAGGACTGCCGTCATCAGGAGCGCTGTTCGCTCTCCCCGGTCTGGGTCCGCTTGGGAGGGGTCATCAACGATTACCTCGAGAGCGTGACGTTGGCCGCGCTTCTACAGGAGAAACCATGACCATCCAGAAACGAGTCGAGAAGGTGCTTGAAAAGATCCGGCCCTACATCCAGTCCGACGGCGGGGACATCTCCCTGGTGTCGGTCGACGAGGCCGCCGGCATCGTGAAAGTCACCCTGCACGGGGCGTGCGGCACCTGCCCGAGCTCTCAGGCGACGCTGAAGAACGGTGTGGAGCGCATGATCCGCCAGGAGATCCCCGAGATCAAGGAAGTCGTCGCGGTCTGAGCGTGTCCAGGCGCCTCGAGCTCCACTGCCATTCCATTTATTCGGACGGGACCCTTTCCCCGGCCGAGCTCGTGGCGCGCGCGGTCAAGAGCGCGGTGGAGCTGCTGGTGCTGACCGACCATGACACCGTCTCGGGCGCGGCCGAGCTCTTCGCCGCCGGGTCGCGGGCGGGACTGGACGTCCGCCTCGGCATCGAGATCAACTGCGCGGGAGCGGGTGCTGCCGACCGCGTCCACGTGCTGGGCTACGGGTTCAAGCCGGGCGCGCCGGGCTTCGCCGGACGCCTCGCCGAGTTCCGCGAGCGCCGCACTGTCCGGGCGAAGCTCATCGTCGAGAAGCTCCGCGGGCTCGGCGTCGCGATCGATTTCGAAGCTGTGAGCGCCGGCGCGCACGAGACCCTGGGCCGGCCTCACGTGGCGGACGCCCTGCGGCGCCAAGGCGTCGTCAAGACCCGCAAGGAGGCCTTCGAACGCTTCCTGATGAAGGGCAAGCCGGGCTACGTGGATTCGATGGGCCCCAGCCCCGCGGAGGCGATCTCGCTGATCCGCGACGCGGGCGGCGTCGCCTGCCTCGCTCATCCTCAGACCGCCGGCAAGGAGAGCGAGCTCGATGAGCTCTTCCGTGCCGGTCTGCAGGGGGTGGAGGTCCGCTATTCGGGCCATACGCCTTCCCAGGTCCGCGCTTACGGCGATTGGGCCCTGAGCCGGGGCCTGCTGGCCTGCGGCGGCACCGATTTTCACGGTCCGCGCACGGGGCGCGACGCGCGACTCGGCGTCGAGTATGAGGACGGCGCCTATGCCGTGCTCATGGAGAGGTTCGAACGATGCTCTTGATCGCCCACCGGGGCGCCAGCGGCCATGCGCCCGAGAACACGCTGGCCTCCTTCAGCCGTGCCCTCGAGATGGGTGCTAGGGCCATCGAGCTGGACGTGCATCAGACCCTGGACCACGAGCTGGTCGTGGCCCACGACGACGACCTGCTCCGCTGCGGCCGCGACCGGCGGCGCCTGAAGAACCTGCATTGGGACGAGGCGGAGGCGGTGGACGTGGGCTCCTGGTTCGACAAGCGCTTCGCCGGAGAGCGCCTCCCCCGTCTCGAGGAGGTCTACGACCTCGTCCCGCCCTCCGTCGAGCTCCACGTGGAGCTCAAGCACGGCTCCCGGGTCTATCCCGGCATCGAGGAGCGCGTGGTGGACCTGATCCACAAGCGCGGCGCGCTCTCGCGGACGCTGGTCTCCAGCTTCGACCACGAGGCCCTCTACTCGGTGCGTTCCCTCGACGGGAAGGCGCGGCTCGGGTATCTGCTCGGCTTGACGACCCTGAAGACCGCCGTCCGCGAGATGAAGGACATCTCCGCCGAGAGCCTCAACTGCTCGATGCGCCAGGCCAACGCCCGCCTGGTCAAGGCCGCCCACGACCGCGGCTTCAAGGTCCTGGTCTACACCGTCAACACCCCCGCAGACCGCGACCGGCTCGCCCGCCTCGGCGTGGACGGGATCTTCTGCAACTATCCGGAGCTGGACCTGTGGCGCTGAGGGAGCCGCGCGCGCCGGAGCCGTCCTCCTCGGAGCTCGCCGGCGAGGCCGAGCGCCTGGCGGACAAGGGTCTGGCCGACCTCGGCTGGCAGGACGCGGAGCTGGAGCGCGCGGCGCGCCTGACCTGGAAGATCAACCGACTCAAGGCCGAGACGAACACGATCATCCCCGCGCACGTCTATCAGCGCCCCGAGGTCCTGCTCGGCGCGGCCGACTTCGTCGGCGATTCCTATAAGCTCGCCAAGACGTGCGCGGAGTCGAAGGCCGCGCGCGTCGTGTTCTGCGGCGTGCGTTTCATGGCCGAGACGGCGAAGGTCCTCAGCCCCGAGAAGGAGATCCTGCTGCCCGCGCCGGAGGCGGGCTGCTCCCTTTCGGAGTCCATCTCGGCGGCGCAGGTCCGCGGGTTGAAGAAGGAGCACCCCGGAGCGCCGATCGTCACCTACATCAACACCTCGGCGGAGGTGAAGGCCGAGTCCGACGTGGTCGTGACCTCCGCCAACGCCCCGAAGATCCTCCGGAAGCTCTACGCGGAGCATCCGAAGATCGTGTTCATTCCGGACGCGATGATGGGGCGCAACCTTGCCTTGGAACTCGGCAAAAAGCTCGGTGAGGAACTGATCATTTGGAACGGCTCCTGCATCGTCCACGAGAACTTCGACTCGGCCTCGGTCGAGTTCTACCGGAGGATGTATCCGGGAGTGAAGATCCTGGCCCACTTCGAGTGCAGCCCGGGGCTGGTCTCGGCCGTCGATTACATGGGCGGCACCGGCGACATGATGAAGTGGGTCGCCGAGCACAAGGCCCCGGCCTACATGCTGATCACCGAGTGCGGGCTGGGAGACCTCGCGCGCACGCGCTTTCCCGGCAAGGTCTTCGTGCCGATGTGCCGGCTCTGCCCGTACATGAAGGCGACCGACCTCTCCCGCATCCTGCGGGCGATGGAACGCCCCGCCGCCTCCCAGCGCATCCAGGTCACGGCTGGGGTCCGCGAGCGGGCGCGTCGTCCCATCGAGAGGATGTTCGAGCTGGCCGAGGACGGGTCCTCTTCGTGAGCCTCTGGAGGCGCTGGACGGACGAGACCTTCGCTCTCGCGAAGACGCAGGATAAGCCGGTCTTGGCCGTGGTCGGGACTCGCGCGCCCGCGGCGTTGGGCGAGGACGAAGCCCTGATCGAGAGGCTCTTCATCGCGGTCTTGGTCGACCCCGAGGAGCGTCCGGACGCCGCGCTCCGCATCGGGCGGGGCCACGCGGTCGTGATGGACCCCTCCGGCGCGCGCCGCGCCGTCCTGCCCCTGCCCGCCCCGGGACTGCGCGCGGCTCTCGAGCGCCTGGCCGCCGAGGCCGTCTCCTGCGGCGGCGGCCGCCCCGAGCCGGCGGTCCCGGCCTGGACGGGGGCGGTTCGCCGGGATCCCTTCGGCGCCGCCCCGGAAGAGCCGGTCCTCGCGCGGACCTTCGCCGCCGCGCGCGCGGCGGCCGCCGCCGGCGAGCCGGGGCTCGACGTCCTGGAAGCCCTCGTCTACGCGGCCTCCGAAAGGGGGGACCGGGAGGCCCGGGCTCTCCTCGAGGGTTCGCTCGACCGGCTGCTGGAGGGTCCGTGCTGGGACCGCGGCCTCGGCGCGTTCCGCGTCGAAGGCGAATCCGCGCTGCCGGCCAACGCGAGGCGCTCCCGCCTGCTGTGGGACGCGCACGCGTTGACCGGAGAGGCCCGCTGGCGCGAGGCGGCCGAAGCCTCGAGCCTTTTCCTGCTGAAGAGCCTTCGCGAGCCGGCCGTCTTCACCGCGGACGCCGGCGCCCAGGCCGCGAGGGCGCTCCTGCTCGCCGCGGCCTTCGGGGTCCCGGGCGCGGCTGAGGCCGCGGAGACGGCCCTCGCCTTCCTCCGGACACGGCTCTACGATCCCATCCTCGGTCTTCGGCATTCC
>MGUL01000185.1:30226-30595 GCA_001800005.1 Elusimicrobia bacterium RBG_16_66_12
GTCTTCGGACTGCTTTCGGATGCCGCCTGGACCGCGCTCGCTTTCGCGGAGGCGTCGCAGGCCGCGGGCCTCAAGCCCCATCGCGAGTTCGCCGACGCCCTGCTGCGCTTCCTCTTCCAGGAGTTGTGGGAGCGGGACGGGGGCGGCTTCCTCGACCGCGTGCCGCGCGCCGCGGACCCGTTGATCCTGCGCGAGCCGCGCCTGGACCCGGGGCTCAATGCCGTGGCGCTCGAGGTCTGCTGGCGCCTCCACCATCTCAAGGGCAACGCGAACTATCGCCGCTGGCTCGATTGGGGCCTGCGCGGGGTGTGGCCCGCGGCCGCGCCGGGCGCCCCGGGTCCCTTCGGGCTGGCGCGGGTGGCGGACATG
>MGUL01000185.1:30672-32537 GCA_001800005.1 Elusimicrobia bacterium RBG_16_66_12
GCCGCCGTCCGCCAGTACGCGCCGCGCGCCATCATCTCCATCGTCGATCCCGACGACCAGGATTACATCCTGGCCCACAAGCTGACCGCCGAACCCTATCCGCGGCTCTTCGGGTGCGGCGCGGACCTGCGCAGGATCTTCGACACCGACGATCCGTCGCGCGTGGGCGAGGTCTTCGCCGCGGCTCGCGCCGCGGAAGGGGTCTAAGCCCGCCCGAAGCCAAGCGATCCGGTGTGACCGGAACGCTCTTGATTGACCCCGAGGGCGGGGGTTATCCTGCCGGACGGCGGGGGGCGGGATGAAGCGGGAGAACTGCTGGGAGGTCATGGCGTGCGGCCGTGAGCCCGGGGGCGGCAACGAGGGGCTCGGCGTATGCCCGGCCGCGGTCTCCGGCGAGCACGACGGCGTCAACGGCGGCAAGTTCCGCGGCAGGGCCTGCTGGCTGGTGACGGGGACGTTCTGCCGGGGCGGGGCCGAAAGCTCCTTCGCCAAGAGGATGCTGCGGTGCCTCGACTGCGCGTTCCTCAAGCGCGTGCAGGACGAGGAGGGCCGGGACTTCTTTCTGATCGCGGCCGCTCCCCGGAAGAGATGACGCCGGGCGGCGTTCAGCGGCGGGCGGTCAGGCGAGGGGCCAGCAGCTCCGCGGTGTCGGGGGAGGGATCCACGCGGCGGGCGTCGAGGTCGACGTCGAATTCCAGCGCGGATTCGGCCTGCGCCGGGCGGAAGCTCACGCGATAGGTCGCCTCGCCGGTGCGTTCCACGCTCCAGGCCGGACGCGCTCCCGGCAGCTCCGAGTCCCGCTGCAGGCGCTCGACGACGGGGCGGTCGTCTCCAGGCACGCGCCATTCGTGGACCAGCGCGATGGCCTCGTCGCCCCGGTCGTCGTCCGCCGCAGCCTCGGCGGCGGGCTCGGCGCGCGGAGGCCGCGCGGCCTCCGCGACGGCGGGCGGGGCCTCGGGCCGGCGTTCCGGCGGCCGCGAGGCGGCGGCGAAGACCGCCAATGCCGCATAGGGCAGGAACCGGGCCGGCGAGGCCCGTTTTCGCGCAGCGGACGCGGCCAGGGGCTCGGCGGCAACGACGGGAACGCCGGCGCGGGCGAGTTCCTTCAGTTCGGCCGCTTCGGCGCGCAGGCGCCTCAGGGTCTCGCGCTGGTTGTAGAGCCGGGCGCGGGCGCCGTTGACGGATTCGCGCAGGCCCAGCGCCTTGTCGCGCAGGTCCACGAGGTCCGAGGTCTCGGGGGAGCTCTTATGGATCATGGGAACAAGGCGAGTATAGCCTTGACCCATTAAGGAATCGTGTCGGAGGCGTTAAACGCTTGTGACGCCCTTGAGGGCCGCGATGCGGACCTCGAGCGGGGGGTGGGTGGAGATCAAGGCCATGAGGCCCGCGCGCCCGCCGGCGATCTTGAGGCTGGCGTAGGCGGGCTGGTTGTCCACGGGCTCGCAGCGTCGGCGCAGGGCCTTGAGCGCGGCGATCATGCTCCCCGTGCCCGCCAGCTTCGCGCCGCCCGCGTCCGCGCGGAACTCGCGTTGGCGCGAGAACCAGGCGACCACCATCGCCCCCAGCAGGCTCAGGGCGATCTCCAGCACGATGGTGACGAGGTACTGCACGGTGTGGCGGTTGTCGCGCTCCAGGCTCTGGGCCACGGCGAAGGCGATCACGCGGGCCAGGAACATCACGAAGGCGTTGACCACGCCCTGGATGAGGGTCATGGTGACCATGTCGCCGTTGGCGACGTGGGTGAGCTCGTGGGCCAGCACGCCCTCCAGTTCGGAGCGGCTCATGGAGCCGAGCAGGCCCGTCGAGACCGCGACCAGCGCGCGGGACCTGGTGGGGCCGGTGGCAAAGGCGTTGAGTTCGGGGCT
>MGUL01000185.1:32544-34750 GCA_001800005.1 Elusimicrobia bacterium RBG_16_66_12
ATGCCGACCTCCGGCATGGCGGACAGGCCCGCGGTCCGGGCCAGGCGGTGGACGGTCTGCACCAGCTCCATCGCCTCGCCCCGCGCGTTCTGCGGGTCGATGACCTGCACGCCCATCGACCACTTCGCGATCACCCGCGACAGGCCCAGCGAGATGAAGGCTCCGCCCATGCCCCAGACGAGGCAGAACATCATCAGGGCGTTGTAGTCGAGGCCGCGGGCGGTGAGATAGGGACGCACGCCCAGGAGCTGGAGGGTGACCGACAGGGTCACGAGCACCAGAAGGTTGACGGCCATGAAAAGGAAGACGCGCTTAAACCATGTCATCGTTGTTCACCTCGGATGGCCGATTATAGCAATTCGGGGGCATGCCCTCGTCAAGCTATGTTATAATCGTCCTCGGCGGATCACTGCGATTTTCACGGAGAGATATCCATGGCTTGGAGCGAATGGGAGAAACGGTCCGCGTACCTGATGGTTCAGTCGGATTGGAAGGGCTGCGAGCGGGCCTGGAAGCTGGCCAAGTCCTGGCCGGAGGCCATCGGCGTCTGGAAGGTGACGGGCAACTGGGGGCTGGTGGTCTGGATCGACGCGCGCTCCATCGACGACGTCTACGACAAGGCCTGCGCCCTGCGCGGCCTGCCGGGCGTGACCGGGACCTCCACGCACTTCGTCTATAAGGGAACAAAGAACGGCAAGTGGTGGTGGGACTGGAAGGCCGGCGCCTGGGCCTGGCTGAGATCCCCGCACCTCAACGGCGAGATCAAGGATACGAAGAAGTGGAAGTGGGCCGGCTCGGTCGCCTCCGTTCCCGGCGAGTGGGACTACCTCGCCTGGGTCGGCGGCGATAACTGGGACCAGGTATGGAAAGGCGTGGAGGGCATGAACGAGAAGGGGTGGCGCACCGAGACCCTCGTGCCCATCAAGTCCTGGTGGAACAAGTCCTGGAAGAAGGAGTGGTGGGCCGAGCCCGCCGCGCGCTGATGAACTCCCGAGCCGCCGTCCCGACCCCCGTCAACGAGCCCGTCCTGTCCTACGCGCCCGGCAGCCCCGAGCGCGCCAAGTTCTTCAAGCGCCTCGCCGAACTGAAGGCGCAGAAGACCGAGGTGCCCCTTTTCATCGGCGGCGAGGAAGTGCGCACGAAGACCAAGCGCGAGATCCGCTCGCCCTACGACCACGGCCAGGTCATCGGCAAGGTCAACGAGGGCGGCGTGCCTGAGATCAAGAAGGCCATCAGCGCGGCCCTCAAGGCCCGCAAGGAGTGGTCGCGCATGCCCTTCATGGCCCGCGCCGCCATCTTCCTGAAGGCCGCCGACCTGTTGGCCAACGACTACCGCTGGACGCTCAACGCGGCGACCATGCTCGGCCAGTCGAAGAACATCCATCAAGCCGAGATCGACTCGGCCTGCGAACTGATCGACTTCTACCGCTTCAACCCCTATTTCGCCCAGAAGATCTACGAGGAGCAGCCCGGCAGTTCGCGCGGCTGCTGGAACCGCCTGCAGTACCGGCCGCTGGAGGGCTTCGTCTATGCGGTGACGCCCTTCAACTTCACGGCCATCGCGGGCAACCTGCCCACGGCGCCCGTCCTGATGGGCAACACCGTGGTCTGGAAGCCGGGCTCGACATCGATGCTCAGCGCCTACTGGATCGTGAAGCTCTTCGAGGAGGCCGGCTTGCCGCCCGGCGTCATCAACATGGTCTCGGGGCCCTCCGGAGCCGTCTCCGACACCATCCTGCCGCACCCGGACATGGCGGGCATCCACTTCACCGGCAGCACCCCGGTCTTCCACTCGATGTGGAACACCGTGGCCAAGAACATGCCGACCTACCGCTCGTACCCGCGACTGGTGGGCGAGACGGGCGGCAAGGACTTCGTCCTGGTCCACTCCTCGGCCGACGTCGACGCCGTCGCGGCCGCCCTCGTGCGCGGGGCCTTCGAGTACCAGGGCCAGAAGTGCTCCGCGGCCTCGCGCGCCTACGTCCCGGCTGACCTGTGGCCGAGGATCCGCAAGTCGATGAAGGACATGCTGGCCACCGTCAAGGTCGGCTCCCCCGAGGACCCGGAGAACTTCGTCAACTCGGTCATCGACCGCAAGGCCTTCGACAAGATCAAGGGCTACATCGTCAACGCCAAGAAGGACAAGTCCAACAAGCTCGTCTTCGGCGGGACCTGCGACGACTCCAAGGGCTTCTGGGCTTCTTCA
>MGUL01000186.1:0-24878 GCA_001800005.1 Elusimicrobia bacterium RBG_16_66_12
GGGAGGAGCGTCCGCGGACCGATCCGCGCACCCTGGTAGGGGTGGAGAAATCTCTGCGGTGGTGACCCTGTCCGGGTTCAACTTGGTCTAGTTTTTCAGGGGAGAACGTCAATTTTAGACGGGATTTTGGCGGGATCGGCGCACAGTCCGGGCTACAGCGGCGATGACGGTCAGTGCATCGTGCGCGCCGTTGGCGGCGCCTTTCTCAAAGTCGCCCTTGATTTGCGCCATCTGGTTCGTCACATGGGCGAGGCACACGACGGATTTGGTCCGTGCTTCCGCGAAAGCATAGAGAGCGGCTGCCTCCATTTCCACGGCCAATATCCCGAGCGCGCGACAGCGCTCGATGGCGTATTTGGTCTCACGAAAGGGAGCATCCGTCGTCCAGGTCGAGCCGCGCTGCACGGGAAGAGAAATCCTATCGAACGCGTTCCGAAGGGTTTGCGAGAGCTTCGGCGAAATCCGGCTGAAATCCGAGGGCGGCATGTAGTGGTAGCTGGTGCCCTCGTCGCGCAGCGCCTTCTCGATCAGGATGAAGTAGGGAGGATCGGTCTTCCTTGAGATTTGACCTGAGGAAGTGACACTGATAAGGAGTTCGCATCCCGATGCGAAGAGTTCCTCAGCGAGAAGCACCGCAAACGACGCGCCGACCGCGCAGCCGATGATGCCGACTTTGCGCCCTCGCAGGACGAACGCGTAAAGCTCCGTATGATAACAGGCCCATGCTGGGTCGCGCTTGGCGCGCTTCTCCATCAGGAGCGTTCGCACGATGTCCCCATCGGGATCAAGCACGCAGACCCTGGGCACGGAACGCCGCGACAGAATTTTCTGCCGTCTGGCCTCCCGGAGGAGATTTTCGGGAGAGAAAACCGACGGCTCACGATGCCGCTTGTTCCGAAGAATAGGGGGTGGCTTCATCTCCGATCCCGGTCAGCTTGCATAACGCCTCAGAGGGTCGGTCTCGGCTTGGTCGAGGAGCTTCACCCACGCGGGGATGCGGAATTTCTTGATCGAGTCCTTGCGCGTGTAGGGTTTGATGTCGAGCACGGGCGTGCCGGGCCAGGCGTCGAGCCCTTCGATCCACAGGCGGCTGCCACGGCGCTTCAAGAGCCGGACGACCGTCATCCCTATCGGATTGGCGCGATGAGGCGTGCGGGTCGCAAGGAAGCCGAGCGCGGGAATACGACGATCGCCTTTCGGATGGAGCTTCAGCTCCGGTTCATGCGATTGGTCGAGCCAGTAGATGACGATAAGATGCGAGAACCCCTCGATGCCGTCCAGTCCCGGAGCCCAGTCGCGGTGGACCCTGATCACGCCGTCTTCGACGCGCCCTATCGGTCGGAAGACGGCGGCAGGGTTCTTTTTCACAGTCGAACTGGAATTCCTTTGAGCATGCCGCCGAGGCGCATCACCAGCCGCAGCGGTCTGACCGCCGATCCCGCCGCCCAATATGAGAACGGTTTTCCGTTGGTTCATGCGTGAATTAGAAGGTGACGACCTTGTCCGAGTCCCGAATGATTTCGTACAGGTCCTTCATGGTCGAGAGAGGACAAAGTTCGGAGCCGCTCGAATTCCGCAGCTTCAAGCATGTGCCGCAGGCCAGTATCGTCCCGCCGCCGTCCACCAAAGCCTGCATCTGCTCAACGACCTTGAACTGGTGGGTGTTCAGCTTCTCGCATTCAACGCCCTTGGCGAGCAGGAATACGCGGACGATGTCGCCCTGCTTGAGCGAGAATACGCCAAGCCGGAAAGCATTCCAGACCGTTTCCGGGTCCGTCGAGTAGATCACGATGCCGAGTTTCATCTTCCTTCCCCCCTCAAATCAATCCCCTTGTCGCCGTGTGCGCCGATTCCATGAAGGCTGCGAGCGATCGTTCCTTGCGTCTCCAATTTTTCCAGAAGGACCTCTCTCAAGAGATCGTAGGCCCTCAGCATCCTGGGCTGGGAGAGCCGGTAGAAGATGCGCCGGCCCTCGCGGCGCGCCAGAAGAATCCCTTTCCCGCGCATGATCGACAACTGCTGGGAGACGTTGGCTTTGGGAAGGCCCATCTTCCGGCACAACTCCCCGGCGGTCCTTTCTCCGTCCCGCAACAGGTCGATGATCTCCAGCCGTTTGGCGTTGGACAGCACGGAGCAGACTTGCGCGTGAAGTTCATAGAGCAGCTTGGCGTTCCGTTTCAGTGCCATGATTATAGTTTCGATAATTCGCAACTACATCCTAATATATAAATTCAAGAAGTCTCAATCCCGAGTCATACCGGGAGCGAAGGATTTCCCCAGCGACAAAAGGCCGCGCCCCTAGATGACGCCGGACGCCAACCCGAGCGCGACGAAGAACAGCATCGCGGCCACGGACCACTGCAGCGTCCGAACGGTCACCTTGTGCAGCAATCGGCTGCTCACCCACGCTCCCAGGAAGGCCGACAGGGTGGCGGCGGTCAAGAGACCGGCATGAGTGTCGAGAGCCGAGGATGAAAGCTTGGCCGCGTAGACGCCGAGGCGCGTGAAGTCCACGAGGCAGGCGACGACCACGCCGGAGGCGATGAAGGCCTCCTTGGACAGTCCGCAGCGTATGAGAAAAGCGCTGCGCAGGGCGCCCTGATGCCCGGAGAGTCCGCCGAAGAACCCGCTCAAGATGCCGCCCAACGGCAGGTACTTCCTGTCGAAAGACACTTTCTCGAAAGAGGGAATCGCCTCGAGGAACGCGAATAGGATCATGAGCACCCCTATGGCGAGTTTCACGGGCAGAACCTCCAGCTCGCGGCCGAAAGCCTGGTAGCGGACCAGCGGCTGCAGATCGGACAACCACACGAGGGCCTTCGCTCCCGCGAACGCCGCGAGTATCGCCGGCAGCCCGAACGCCAAGACGATTTTCCTGTCCGCGTGCTTACCCAAGAGCGCCAGCTTGAAGATGTTGTTGAGAACATGGACGATCGCCGTCAAGCCGATGGCGAGGTCCAAGGCGAAGAAGAGGGCGAAGACGGGGAGCAGCAAGGTTCCGAGGCCGAAACCGGAGAAGAGCGTCAACCCGGACGTAAGGAAGGCGGCGGAGCATATGAGCAGGTATTTCATCGCGGAGCCCGCCGGATGGGGGTAAGACGCCTCTCCGGAAGCTGCACCGCGAAGTAGGGAACGTTCTCCCGGACGTGGCAGCGCACGCAGGCCTGGCGCAGCGAGACGGCCGCCTTGTCGAATCCAGCCGCGTCGTGCCTTTCCAAGATAGCCCGCATCGCCGGGAGGTCCTCCTCCAGGAAATAGCGCGCCGAGCCCGCCCGCTTCGGCCGCCGCTCGATCCCCAGTCGGATCGCCGCGTCGATCTTCTCCACCTGGTATTCGGCATACTCCCAGTTCCGGTCCTTGCCGGCGAAGTAGAGCTCGGTGAAGCGATAGCCCACCTCGACCATGGTCTTGTCGAAGCCGCGCAGCTGGCTTTCGACCCGGAGGAACTTCTCGTCGGTCGTTCCTTTCAACCAGCCCGGCTCCGCGCGCGGGGAGGCGGCTTCGTCCGCCTGTGAGCGCAGCCCCTCGAACCGCCTGCGCGCGTCCCACCAAGTCGCCAGCGCGATCACAACGGCCAGCAGCGCCAGCAGCGGCGCCCAGTCTCGCAAAATCTTCATCAAGCCTCCGGGAATATGGGACTTCATGACGGAAAGAGCCTCGGGAGAGCGTAGCCCAGGACGCCGCCGCCGATGACGAGCCATGCCGAGTTGACGCGGCGCGCGATCAGCAGCCACGCCGCGGCCGCGGCCAGAAGCGCCGTCGTCCAGTCCACGATCGCCGAGCGCGCCAGGGCCAGGGTGACGACGGCCATCAAGGCGAGTGAGGCGGCGTTGACGCCGTCCAGGAAGGCGCCCGCCGCCGGAGAGCGGCGCAGACGCGGGATCAGCGGACCGCTGAGCGCGACGAAGACGAAGGACGGCAGGAAGATGCCGACGGTCGCCGCGGCCGCGCCGGGCAGGCCGCCCACGAGATAGCCCACGAAGGTCGCCGTCGTGAACACCGGGCCCGGCGTCATCTGCCCGGCGGCCACGGCGTCGAGCAGCTGCGTTTGAGTCAGCCAGCCCCAGCGCTCCACCAAGGTCGCCTGCAGGAAGGCGAGCAGGACGTAGCCGCTGCCGTAGAGCACCGAGCCGACTTTCACGAAGAATAGGAACAGCACGGCGAGCCCGAAAGGCTCGACGACACCGAGGCGCACCCCCGGCGTCCGGGTCAGCGACTTGCCGGCGACGACGACCAGGAGCCCGCCCCCGAGCAGGACGAGCAGCTCGTTGACGCCGAACCAGCTCGCGGCGGCCGCGGCCAAGGTCAGCGCGGCCAGGAAGCGGCTCTTGACCGCGGAGCGGGTCAAGCCCCAAAGGGCCTGGCCGACCACGGCGATGATCACGGGCTTGATGCCGTAGAGCGCGTCCTGCGCCTGCGGGAGGGCGCCGTAGCGCCGGTACGCCTCGGCGAAGACGAGCGTGACCGCGGCCGCCGGGACGATGAAGCAGACCCCGGCCGCGATCAGGCCCGGCCAACCCGCGCGCAGATAGCCGATGTGGATGGCCATCTCGGTCGAGTTGGGGCCGGGGATCAGGTTCGTCGCCCCGATGAGGTCGAGGAAATCATCGCGGCTCATCCAGCGCCGCCGCCGCACGACCTCCTCCTCCATCATGGCGATGTGCGCGGCCGGGCCGCCGAAGGCCGTAAATCCCAGACGGAGGAAGTAGAGGATCACCTCTTTGAGCGCGCTACGATTCATGGCCTCGCCGCCTCATGAGGGTCCTCCACCCGATGCCCCCGGCGGGCGGCCTCCCGCTGAACGGCTTTCCAGCAAGCCCATCCCAGGACCGCGCCGAGAAGATACCCCACCAGGACGTCGGAAGGATAATGCAGCCCGAGATAGACCCGGGAGAGGCCGACGAACAGGGCAAGCACGAACGCGGGAAGCGCCCAAGCGGGAAAGCTCATCCCGATGATCACGCCCGTCGAGGCGATGTTCACCGCATGGGAGGACGGGAAGGAGAAAGTCCCTCGGTCGCCATGAGGAGTCAGCACTCCCGGCACCGCCGCGCAAGGACGGACCCGATGGACCATCGGCTTGATGAGGCGGCTCGACAGCGGGTCGCTCACGGCCACCCCGAGAAGCAAGGTCAACAGGCACAAGCGGCCGCGCAGGCCTTTTTTCATCCAAAGGTAGACGGCCAGCAGCGCACCCGGGAGCGCGTAGTTCCGCTGTTCGGTGACGAAGCTGAAGAACGCGTCGAGCGGCGGACTGGACCAGCCGTGATTGACGGACTGCAGGATGGGAACGTCCAGGCGCAGAAGCGCGGCCCCGAGTTCGCTCATCATCCGTCGCGCCGCGAGCGTCGCGCGTCGAAAGACCAGGGCCCCGCGCCGGCGACAAGAAGGAATAGAAGGCTCAGGAGCATGGACCAGTCGGTGCGGGACTCGTGCGCCGCCTTCCAGAATCCGTCTTTGAGCAGCATCGGAACCTTCGTCGTGACGAGGGCGGTGCCGATGACCGCGAGCAGCGGCATCACGGCCAGCCGCGAGAACAGCCCGAGCAGGAGCAGCGCTCCGCAGACGATCTCCACGGCGCCGACGAAAGGCGCCAACTGCTCGGGCGCCGGTATGCCGATCTTGATAAAGCGGCCCACGCCCAGAGCCTCGGGGAAGAGGAACTTCTGGATGCCCTCCGAAAGGAAGATGGAGCCGACCGACAACCGGATGAGGATCAACGCCTTTTCGATTCGCATGCGACCTCCTCGTATAGCTCGCGGACTTGGAGGCGGACATGGTCGAGGACCTTCAGGCCGCGCGCGGTCAACCGATAACTCTTGCGCGCCTTCGGTCCTCCTCGCTCTCCTTTCAGGCGCCGAAGCCACCCCTGCCTCTCGAGCCTATTGAGCAGCGGATAAAGAGTGCCCGGGCTGATCTCGTAGCCGTGCCGCCGCAGTTCCTCCGTGACCCATTGGCCGTGGATCGGGCCCTCGGCCGCGTGATGAAGGATGTGGACTTTCCAAAACGCCAAGAGGATCTCGCGCGTCGCGGGCTTCAAGACTTCGTCGATCATTGGAGTATCCATCCTAAGATGATGAGCGCGAACGCGCCGCTCAACACGATGACCGGAAGAGGCGCCCACGGGTGAGCGTCTTTATCGGCCAGCCTGATTTCCCGAACCGCGTAGCACGCCGCCGCGAGTAGCAGCCCAAGGCCCGCCAATCCCACGGTCGACAAACTCAGCAACGCCGGCGGCGACGCCACGGCCTTCGAGGCGATCGCCTTCGCCGGGTCCCGAAGGGCCTCCGGCAGGAACGGCGCCCAGGACACGAACTTCGCCAACCCCTTGCTCATGTGGCCGACCGAGACCACCACGGCGAGCGGCACGGCCATCTTGCGCCACAGTCCGCCGACGCTCTCCCGCGCTCCGAGCAGCCGAAGGACTGCGGCCAGAGCCGTCCACATCGACAAAGGCACGACCACGAGCGCCCATACCCCTTCAAGCCAGCCGGCGGCCCACGGCCAGCCGAGTTTTGCCGCGATGAATACCGGGACCGTCAAAAAGATTCCTTCCGCCGCCGGCCATTCGGTGGTGAGTTCCCAGGTTACGAATCCCGAGACCAGCATCACGAACAGCGTCACCGGCCACGGAGCATCCGCCTGGCGGCCGTCTCGTTGAGAGAAGGGAGCCCGCAGCAGGAGCCGCATATGGCCCGGCTCGCAGGCCTGGACGCACTTGCAGCAGACCAGACAGTCTTTGTTGCTGTCGAGCTTCGGAGGGTTGAGAAGGCTGGGGCAGGTTCGCGCGTCCGCCGGAACCGCGCGCGGCCCAGGCCGCACCGCCAACATCCCGCCGCGGCCGTAGGTGCCCAGCAGCAGGCCCACCGGGCAGAAGCCGCGGCAGAAAGCACGGTCCCGAAAGAACGCACCCGCGAACATCGCCGTCGTCAGCAGTCCGATAAGGAACAACGAGGTGTAGGCCGGCACGCGATTGATGTGCGCTCCCGCCACGAGCAGCTGAATGAGCGCATAGAGGCCGACGATGACGGCCCCGGAGGCGATCCAGCCGGGCAGAGGCCTGCGAGGAAGCCCTATCGCCTCGCCGGCGCGCCCCCCCGCGGCGGAGACCAGCTCGAGCGGGCAGACCATGCACCAAAGACGGCCGAACAGGACCGCCACCCACACCATCGCCGGCCACCAGACGCCCCAGATGAGCAGGGTGGACGGATGCGTCTTGGCGAACAACTTCGCGTTCACACCCGATGGCGCGAAGACGCCCCATGCGAGGACCGCCAACGCCACGAAGACCGCGAGCGCGCACAATCGCAGGACGCCGGGGAATTCCCGCCGCAGGATCGCCACGCGAATGGCGGGTACGCCGAGAAGGTCGAAATCGCCATCCACGGCAGGCGCCAACATCCGTATAACCTTGACAGCCGCCGCAGCAAACCGATTCATATTACGGTTATCGTAAACGATTTCCGTTATATAGTCAAGGGCCAGAATCATGACGTCGACAGAGCCGTCGTATGACGGACGATCCGCGTGCTATACTCCGGATATGCCAACGACCGCGAAAGCCGGGGCGCTGACTGTCGGATTGCTGTTAGGCTCGTTCTCGGCGTCGGCGGACGCCGGGCGATTCGACGATCCCCCCTCGCGGTCCGAGATCGAGGCGTTCCTGGCCGGCGCGCGGCCTGCTCCCGCGCTTGCGATCCCGCGAGCCGTCGCCCCCCCGGCCGTCTCCGACCTCAAGCCCGGCGACGTGTTCTCAGGCCGCGTTACGAAGGTCTTGGACGCCGATACCCTCTTGGTGAGCCATGCGGGAGACGTCCAGATCAGGCTCGACGCGGTGGACGCCCCGGAGACGGCGCACCCTGAGCACGGAAAGCAAGGCCAGCCCTACGGCGACGAGGCCGCCGCTTTCGTCCGAGGCCTCGTGTTGGACAAGACCGTGACGGTGCATGTTAAGGAAGCGGACAAATATGGACGCTTCGTAGGCTGGGTCACCCTTCCGGACGGACGCGCGCTCCAGCACGAACTCCTTCGCGAAGGCTGGGCCTGGTGGAACTTCTTTTTCAACAAAGAGGAGTCTCTCAACGAGCTCGAAAACGGCGCCATCCGCGCCGGCCGGGGCCTGTGGGCGGGCAAAGCGCGCGGCGGAGAATACTCGCCCGAGGCTCCCTGGGTCTTCCGCCGCCGCCTCACCGCGGGCCTGCGTCGCATTCTCCCGGGAGAAGAGATCGAGTTCAAGATCAAGCGCATGTCCGACGGCGACACCGTCGCGCTCGGCACCCGCCAGTCCGTCTACGATTACATCCGCCTGGCCGGCGTCGACGCGCCGGAGATCTCTCACGGCCGGAACAAGCCCGGCCAGCCCTACGGCGACGAATCCGGGGCGCGGGCCGCGCAATTGATCGAGGCCGAAGGCTCGACGATCCAAGTGAAGATCGAGGACGTCGATCCGTACGGCCGCTTGGTCGGCTGGATACGCCTGCGCAGCCGCGGAGGCGTCTGGCTCAACGAGGTTCTCGTTGAGGAAGGCTGGGCTTGGTGGTATGAGCGCTACTATCCCGATCTCGGCGAACTCGGCCGCAAGCAGGCCCGCGCGCGCGCCGCCCGGCTCGGCCTTTGGGCCGATCCCAACCCCGTGCCGCCGTGGGACTTCCGGCGAAGCCAGCGCGGGAACTGATCAGCCGCGCGCGTTCAACGAAGCCTTCCCCTTAAGTCCGTGGGCCGGCGGCCGTCCTGCGGCCGCGACCCCGCCGCGCGCCGCCGAAGGCCTTCTCGAGCTTGCTGGCCAGCGTCTTCGGCATCCACACGATCAGACTGCTTAATCCGGTGCCGGGGCCGTGATAATCGGCGCCGTTGCCGATGATGAGCCCTAGGCCGAGCGCCCAGCCCAGATATTTGGCCACGCGGGAGTCGAGCGCGCGCTTTCCGGACTCCGAGCGCGCGCGGCTGTGCCGGTAAACCTCGATGCCGTCCATTCCCTTGGCAAGGAGGGTCTTCACTTTAGCGTCTCTCTCAGCCTGGTTCTCGCCCCGGACGGTGTAGGGGTGGTTGAGAAACGCCTTGCCGCCCGCCGCGTGCACGGCGGCAAGCACCTCCTCGACGTCAGGACTCTCGGGGACGCGGGGATCAGTCAGCACTTTGCCGGTGAGATATGTCCGGTAGGCCTCCTGCACGTTCTTGATCAAGCCCTTGTCGATCAGCACGCGCGCCACGTGGGGAATCTCGATCGTCCCGCCTTCGTCGTGCATGGATTTCGCCTTGACCTCCTCAAGGGTCATGCGAACGGCCCGCTCGCGAGGATCGGAGGAATTTTCGAATCTAGCGTTGAGGTGCTCGACGATGGTCTGCGCGCGGACCAGGCGCTGGATGCGGACTCGCTCCAACAAGGCGATGAGCTGCGGATTGGTTTCATCGACCCCGATGGCGTTGACGTGCACTCCGCCTCCCGCCGACATCTCCACGCCCGCGTGGAACGTCACGCCCAGTTCCTTCGCCTTGGCGCGGGCGCGCGCGATTCCGGCCACGGTGTCATGGTCGGTCAAAGACAAGACCTTCACCCCCTTGGCGACGGCCGCGGCTACGACATCCTCCGGCTGAAGTGTGCCGTCGGAATAGACGCTGTGCAGATGGAACGATACGCGGTTCGTCCACGCCTTGGGATTGCGCTGGCGCGCGGAAGGGAGGAGATCGAGCAACTCCGGCGGGATGCGGAAGCCGACCGTCTCGTCTTTGCGCGCATCGTGGCGGCGTGGGACGATGGAGAGGCTTCCGCTCTCGGCCTCGATATGATGCACCGGCTCGGAAACCGCGGCGGATTTTGCACCCGGAACCGCGCCGTCGAAAGACCGTCCGAGAGCGTCGCCCGCATTTCCCGAGTCGGAGGCGGCACTCGTGAGCTCGGTGGCCAATGCGTCCAGCGCGGCCTTGCCGGGTCGGGCTGCCGGCGCGGGGGCATCGCTCGAAGCGGCGGCCGTGACGGGAACGGCCACAACCGGAGCGGGCACAGCCGCGGCGGGAATCAGGGACATGGAGAGGAGCGGAACAGGCGTGAGAATCGTGCCGAGCCCCTGAGTCGGGCCGATCAGGTGCGCCGAGCCTATCACGAGCGTCGGAGCAGTGACAGACGTAAGCGGCACGCCAGGCAGGCGTACCAGCGCACGCGGCGCGGCGGCGGCCGTAGAGGCTGACGCAACGAGAAGCAAGACGGCACGCCGGATCGTTCTAGTCATTATAGAGACACTATCACGCGAAGCGAATCGGAAGGAGGGACCTTTGGGGCGGTCGACGGCGGCAATAGACCCGGTCAATGCGGGACTATAGGGCTCCGAAATCAGGACCAACACTCTTCTCGAGCACTACCTGTTCACGTGCTTTTTAGAAGTTCTCCTGCTATACTCTGTACACGACTGCTAGGTTCGATCCTGAACCTGATGAAACTGCGGTCGGTCGCGACGGGCAGTTTTTCCCAGCTGGCTCTAGGCTCATAACCTTGAGGTCGCTGGTTCAAATCCAGCCCCCGCAACCATTTCAGTCACCAACGCTGAAAAAAGGCCTGCGAGATGCAGGCCTTTTTTATTGATGGTGACTACGTTGATGCGGAGGCCCGCAACTTCATCACCATCATCATCACCAAATCCAATTAAGACCGCCCCATACTTTGAGCAGTAAATTTCATGCACGCAGCCCGCTTCGCGAATTCTCATTTCCGTCCAGCAGTTCAAGAGGTCGTCTTATCGCAGATTCCGTTGCTGTCTATCCAACTCAGACTCTCACCGATTTTCTTCGGGCTGCGCATACCCGGACTCTGAACAGCATCACACATCGCATTCAGGATCATTTTCGCCAGAACAATTTTGCGTGACATCGGTATACTCGCGGGAATCCGCGTACAGAAACTCGCGTCCTCGACAGGCTCCCAGCTGTGGCCCACCTTCCGTTCAACAAAGAAGCGCATCAGCGGCTCGTCCTCTTTGTCATTCGGGTTGTAGTCCCCAGACCAACCTTCGCCCATCCATTCAAGTGTTAGTCGGACCCCGCCCTTAATGACCACCACGTCGCCGGTGTTCCAATCCACGGCGCCGTCGTTGAAAGTCGGGGTCCTCCTCGTTATCGGTATCACTACTTATATATACGATTGACCCCCTGAAAAAGTTCCATAGTGAACCTGCTTTCCGAGCCATGGTTTGACCATAGAATGCACGATATCGGAACTGCTAAACTAAAGATGCTGATGAACCCCGCACGCAAAGTTGCGATTTACCATCAAGTCACTGGTGAAAGAATCCGGGTTTATAGCCAGATGGGGCGCAAGCCGGCGTAATCGAAATAGCCCATGGCACTATGGCTAATTCGGGCTGGGAAACATGGGGAGCATGAAGAGTTTGTCATGTCTCAGCAGATCGCAGTTCATGGGAATACGATCTTACGCGACCTCTCGAAAATAAGTTCAAGATCGACTCTCCGAATACTTATTGATTCAAATTATCCGGACGTTCCTCCCAAAACGATCGAAAGTTGGAGCATTCAGCTCTGGACATTCCTGCACAACATCAAGCCCGGCGACCTCGTAGCGATGCCCTTGAAACTACGCTCAGGCGTGGCGCTCGGTGAAGTTAAAGGACGATACCGTTACCGGCGCGATTTTCCAGCAGGCGCGAAACACGTCATTCCAATTCACTGGTTTAAAGAAATTCCTCGCTCGGCATTCGCACAGGATATCCGCTACTCACTAGGTGCCGCCCGCACTATCTGTCGAATTCAGCGGAACGATGCCGAAGTTCGTGTTCGAGCCCTGATTAGACGCAAAAGTGTTCGGCGCCCGGCTTAATCTATCTCCAATGAAATTCGCCATTGAATTATGGGCAGACAGCTTTCATGAAGGCGACTGGGCATGTAGGCAGTTGGGGGTCATCGCTGTTGCTCATGGATGGGAACATCACGTCACTTACGTGCAGGGATTCATTCCCAAACATGTATTAAAGGCGACGGACCTTGAAATTACGATTACTGTCTATGGCTCATACAATTCCTGGGACCCCGTACCGCCCATCATCGCCGAACTCCTCAGCTGGGGTAAACCCGATTTTGTAGCCTACGAGCCGTTAGAGAGAAGGATTCTCTTTGCAGTTGAGGAGACCGCCGCAGTTCCAACTGGGAATCAAGCACTGCAAAGGTGCGAGCGATTGTATGGCAGCGCACGCACGCAAATTCCGTTTTGGTATCTCCTCAGCGAATATGGCCAGCACAAGGACAAGGGCGTCCGGCGAGACTCCATCTGGCCAACCGTCATGGCTCTAAAACTAACGCACACAAAGAAAGTCCCTTGTGTCGTTCTTCATTACTCAGACATCGACCACCCAGAAAACTATTCCGCAGGTGCCGGACTCGCGTCCCTTTTCAAGGCGCTCTTCCAAATTATTGATAATGCCGCACGAAAGAAACCATTTGATTCCGGGATGTCCAGCATTCTTGAGGAGCAGTATCTCGGGATGCTGACTTTTCTGGATTCTCAATGGAAGAATATCGTCGATTATCTCCCTGGCTACGAACACCTCGCAACTCCAGCCCCACTTTCCAAACAATTTGCTGCTATTGCGATGCAAAAATGGTCGGGCCGTACTGTCGCATGGCCAGACAAATTTTTAATATGGCCGAAGGTATCTGAATTGCCGGGAGAAATTCGAGATCGGCAAAAGTCAAAAGGGCTTATTAAACATGATGATTTATGTGAAAAATTCGAACATGATGCAGGAGCTGGAACGGCATACTGCTTATCTGATAACGCGGGCTCGCGTCCTCAACCCATGGATTCACTCATTGTCTGGATTCGCGATCAAAAGAAGCTCTTCGATCGCGCTCCGCAACTAAAGCCCCCAGCACGGTTCACAATCGATCTCGCCGATTTCCCAACGAGCGAGAGCGGCAACAGGCACATTACTACTGCCAAAAATATTGTGTACCTATACGACAGGTGGGCTGATGTCCGAGCCGCGGTCGAAAAAGTTTATCCGCGCTTAGATGGAAAATTAGACCTTTCCTGCGACGAGGTTCCAGCTCTGGTTTATTTGAGCAACAGCATTAAGCCGGGGCGAATTTTCGGTGATCCATTTACGGGACAAATTGCAGCCTATGCCACCGCCTTTGGTAAGCTCGATCCCCGTCCACGTGTTGTGCTGGTTTATTTTCCCCATCAAGCACACACTCAAGCTATTCCGAATGCGGCCGCATCAACAAATAAAGGCTTAACCATGATGAGCGAGCTTACGGACTATTTACTCTTTACGGGTGGCGTCGCTGTCTCAATGAAAACAAGGACGATTCTATGACCGGCCACTACACCTATCGGCTAACTGAAGAAATCGCACGCTGGGCCTTTGAGATTCATATCCAAAGCTGTAAAGACTGGGTCATCGCCTTTACGAATCCGACTGCGGGGCCATGGAAACGTCTGACTGGTTTAGACAAGAACGGCACCACCGGAGAAGTACATCGGTTTGAACGCGAAGAGGATCGCCCTGACTTAGTGCTGGTTTCAGACCGCAATAAAATCATCATCATCATTGAGGCGAAGGATCTCATTCAAAAACTCACTGCTGAGGCCCAAATTGTGAAGTCGGTAGCAGTGATCCACTCTCTTGCGAAGATTCTTCGCACCAAAGCTGACAATTCATTTTGGGAGAATCGAAGCGATTACATGATTATCGCTGGACTACTATGGGGTGCAGAAATCAAAAGCACCGATGCCGAGCGGCGCGCTATATTCTCAGCATACAAGAAAGCCTTGTCTTTCAATAAGACTGAAAACTTAGCCACATTAATACTTGGGATAGAGTCTTATCGGGATGCGGACTCCATCAGTTGTGGCGCCTATCTTTCTGAGAATGGCCGCCTCAATGGTGGACTTACGGCTGCGGAGCTGCTTGCCTCACTTCGGTTGAAGGCTAAATCATAACAAGCTGACTACTTTGAGCCTCGTTCGCGAAACCGAGACAGCGCGATCCACGCCAAACGATATGGCTCCCGAGGAGGCTTCTCAGTTCCCCTGGATCTGGGATACCTAAAGTCTGCGTACTCCGTGCCACTGCCTGATAAATATCTGCCCACTCGCAGGGGCCTTTTCTCAAGATTACTTCTGCGGTTTTACGAACTACGCTACTGATGCCCTCACCCTGCCCCAAAGCCCCCCGCCAGGACATTTTCCCTGAATCTGACGAGAATAAAGATTTAATTAGCGGCTCGAACTCGCTGAGTAATTCTGCAACGATATTGTTTTCCAGCCAGGCGGTCGTAGCGACGCGTCTGACAAGGTTTTCCGGCAGCTGCCCACCTCGAGATATCGCGCAGCGTTTGAGCGCTTCAATCACCGGAGCGAGCGATCTGTCATTCTTTTTCGTCTGACTCGCGCGCTTAAATACACAATAAAGATCTCCAACATAACTCCCTTCGGGCGCGAGCTGCGCCTTGGCCGAAACTACCGCTGGAATTTGGAATGCGACGAACTCGCAACTAAAACCAGCTGATTGCAATGCATGTAACAAGGCTTCCCAAGCCCGAATATCGTGATTATTAAATGTCACAACAAGCTTCCCGCCCGGCTTCAAGCACACTGAGACCTCTTCGACAATTTCATGGAGACCTTTGAAATATTTTTCCCAAGAACTCAGTTTCGGCATTCGATCACTAACGCTAATATCTGCTTCCAGCGAGGGCTGAAGCCGTAGAAATGTATTCCAGATAAAACTGAATTCAACAAAGGGAACACTGTCTCCATACGGCGGATCGAAGAACACCATGTCGGCTTTTATTTTTTTGTCGCGCAGCAATCCCAGACCCTGTGTGGCGGAAAGATTCACAACAGAAGCTCTTGCTTTAAGAGGCCTGGTGCGCAGGGCAACGAGGCCTTTTTTGAATTTCTCATATCGCGCAGACAAATGTATAAGTGGATTCGTCTCAATATGAACAGGTGGGATCCAAAAACCAGGGACACTCCAAGCAGGCCCGCCAGTCGTCATATTGTTTCGGTAGGCAATCAAGCGCGAGCATTGGACGACACTGGCAGTCAACATCGTTAATGCCGCCTCACGCACCCGCGAATCAGAGATATCATGGAATTGATCGGCCAAAAAACATAACAGTGAAAAATTCCTTGGAGTAAAAAGATCTCCCACCCTTCGTTCATTGAACGCTAATATTCGCCGGTTCTCAGTGAATGACTGATTGTATTTCTGACCACCCTTGTAAAAACAGTGCCCGGACAACTCTTGATGTTTTTTAAGCAGTTCTATCTCATCATCTATTTTACTGGTCCCATCTCGAACTACACCAATAACACGCGTGGAATGAAGTGATTCAAGATTAAAGAACACGCGCTCATTACAACTGGGACATCGGTAAATTCGTCCCTCCGGCTTAGCCTCGGAATTACCAACAGGCTTACCGCATCGGCAGAGACTAACCACTTCGTGGACAAGATATCTTGTCTTACTCTCTCCGATTTCAGCGTAGGCTTCTTCAACCAAGTTTCGAAAGCGATCGAAACACGGCTCGACAGCAAGTGCAAATTCTTCAAGGCTCGGAGGATTAATCGTCAGCGAGGAAATTCGTGTTGCAACAGGATTTACATCAAATCCATACGTCGTTACCCCCAGAAGTGCCCCCTCACGAAGGGAGACACCACTTCCGCAGAACGGATCGACAAGCACCCCGCCAGGAGGGCACAGTTCCGCGATGAAGTGTGAAACGACATTGTGCGGCTTTCGGCTCCAATATTTATGCAGCAGGTATTCCGCCGGATGCGTTTTTGCCCCGATCACTCCGATTTTTTCTTTCATTTGGATTATTTTCTCAAGATGACGACATAGTCGCAAAGAGTAGCCCCCAGTCGTCCTTCTTTCCTGCGCTGACTCGCGACCCAGGTAGCTTCTGTGTAACGAGGAACCCTCAACGCAATTTTCTCCACCGAAAGAGTCTCTTTTTTAATTTTCCCCAAAAGATTCTTAAGAACACAGATGTGTTCGCCACGAAGAACTGTGTCCCCGATCATCAACGCTATGACACCACCTGGTCGCACCAGCGCAGCAGCATTCTCAATAGCAGCAGCCATGTCCTGCAGATAGAACTCGACTTTTTCTGGTTTCCCGACTTTAAAGAATTCACGCACTTCCTGAGGGGCAACGTCTCCATGCGCGTGATCCAGCCATGATAGCTCTAGCGAGTTAACGCTACTGTAGCGATATGCATTAAAGTAGGGTGGATGAAGGATAAGCAGATTCGTAGATTCGTGGTACTTGCGATCAAATGGTTTCCTCGAATCATTTTTATAAATTCGAATTAATGAGCGCCCACGCTTTGGTAACGTTGAGAGGGCTGCCGACAATTTCTCCATTCGCTTTAAAAATGTTGGGAGTGCATCATTAATCGCAGTTTCCGCATCAAGGAACAATCTGCCTTGCTGAGTCGTAGCCCGCGACACTCGCCGGACTGTCCCAGCGAATGCAACCAATAGCGCTTCCCGCACATCAGGGCGCATTTCGGTTTCAATGATTTTTTTTAGACCACGCAGCGATTGGATGGTTTCAGGCAGAAACCAATGCTCGGGATTTCGAAGTCCAATAGGATCATACGCGTCCTTCGATCGGCCTAATGGCTTATATGCCTGTTTAATGTATTGGGCCGCGGATTCCAACAGGGATTTTTCAATATGCCGTGTTTTAACTCGTGCGAGCATGAGACTGAGGGGATTCACATCAAACAGGACCGCATTACGCCCGAGCAATAGGCATTCTACTCCCGTAGTTCCGCTTCCACACATGGGGTCCAAAACGGCATCACCCTTTCTGGTGTAATTAGAAATCAAGTGATTGGCTATCGGTGGTGGGAACTTCCCAAAAAATCGAAACACACCATGAGTCGAATAAGCTAGATCGCGATTTGAACCTTGAACTGTCCACGCTTCCAAAGGGGCAATTCCTTTAAGGCCCGCTTCACGAATCTGCGCACGTATATTTTCAGAGTTAATCGCTCCAATTGAAAGATAGTTCCCACCAACATCTGAATGCATATTGGACTTCCGCTCTATTTCAATCAGGTTGCTCATATAGTTTGCAATGTGATTATACTACCTCTGCAATGTATTTCCTACTCATAGACACCGAACTCATACCTTAACCATTTAACACTCTCGACGCCTCCTTGGAGCATATCGAACATAAGTTCGATTATAGCCGCTAAAGAGTATTTCGTCAAGACCCTCGATCCTCTGACCCTGCGAGCCGCCAAAGCCGAATCTCCGGGTTCTTCATGTCTTCTTCGGACCAATAGAAACGATCAGCTTCGACAGAGGCCGCTATTTTTTGTCCCCCCAACCCGATGATGGATAACCCTCAAGACATTCCAGTTTTAGCAAGATCGAAAAACCGAAAGGCCATCGTGATTTGCCTTTTGCAATAAATTTCAGCGTAAATTTTTGTAGGGTTTGGTGACTACGTTGATGCCAGCCCCCGCAACCATTTCGCGGCGTTTCTCGACGAGAAACAAGATAAAACCCTGGTCCAAAAAGGCCGGGGTTTTTCTTTTTGAACCCCTCGCCACACCACAAGGTTAGTGGGGGGTCCAAATGAGAAAAACGCTCGCATTCCGGCCCGCCGGTCAATTCGAAGTGACGCTAGGCTCGGCCTCGGAGGCGTTCCGGCTGCGCTGTCAGGCGCAGCAGTTGTCGCCCGGAACGCTCGGCTGGTACAAGCAGATCCTCAAGATGTTCGAGCGGTTCGTCGGAACTCAAGGGGTGACGACGGCGCGCGCGGTGACGCCGACGCTGCTGCGGCAGCACCTGGAGGACATGCGTTCGCGCGGCAACAGCACGGTCACGGTGGCGCGGACCTACGGGGGCCTGCGCTGCTTCTTCGGGTTCCTGGCGCGAGAACGTCTAATCCCGCAGAATCCGTGCCAGTTGGTCGAGAAGCCGCGGATGGAGCGCAAACTCATCAGGCCGCTCTCTCTGGAGCAGGTGCGGCTGTTGCTGGCGCAATGCAATCAGAAGCGCTACGACGAGCACCGGCTTTGGACGATCATGGTCCTGATCTTCGACACGGGGTTGCGGATATCGGAGGTCATCGGGTTGCGCAAGGACGCGATCGACTTCCAGAGCGGCGTCATGCGGGTCATCGGCAAGGGCCGCAAGGAGCGCTCCGTCCCCTTCAGCGCCCGCACCGCCCAAGCCCTGCTCGAGTACGCCCGCGCCCGCAGCCGGGGGCCCGCCAAGGCCCCCCAGCTCTTCCTGGGCCGCACCGGCAAGCCCGTCTGCCGCAGCAAGGCCCGCAAGCTCATCCTCCGCTACGGCCGCGCCGCCGGCATCGAGGGCGTGCGCCTTTCCCCCCATACCCTGCGCCACACCTTCGCCGTGCTCTACGTCCGCAACGGCGGCGACTCCTTCAGCCTCCAGGAGATCCTGGGCCACTCCACCCTGGAGATGACCCGCCAGTACGTAAACCTGGCCCGCCGGGACGTGGCCGAGCAGCACAAGAAGTTCTCGCCGATAGAGTTCCTGGCCGGTAGACCGCCGCTTCCGGCCAAAACACCGCTTGAGACAGCTGGGGCTGCATCGTTAAGATAGCCTTGACTATTATCATATGATAGCCTATACTATTAATCGCCGTGCACAGAGGAATTGATGCCATCCCCCAAAGGTCGCGTTCGAGAGTTCCTCTCGGATTTCAAGACGGCGGCGCAGAGAAGGCTGAGCGTCATCCCACGGGAGATCAACCGGGATTTCCTGACCAAGCATGGCTTCACGCCGCGCGAGCGCCTGGAAGTCATCCTCGGGCTCAGGGTCGAGGACTACATCAAGGGCCCCGAGGAGGACGACCGGGCGCGGGGGCCGAAGGACATCTGGTTTTTCGGAGTGGAGTACGAGGAGATCCCGATTTACATCAAGCTCCAACTGGTGGAGGAAACAGACGCGGCCGCAGGCAAGACGCTCAAGCACGCCAAATGCATTTCGTTTCATGAGGCGAAGTGGCCGATGATCTACCCGTACGGGAGTGACTAAAATGGAAAAGAAGATGTTCTGCCCTCAATGCGACAGGATGCAGCCGGTGAAGACGATCCAGCGGCAGGAGACTTTCACCGTCCGCGACGAAAAGGTCGACGTGCTCAGCGAGCTGAACGTCTGCTCCGTGTGCAAGGAGGAGTTCGCCACGACCGAGCAGGAAGAAGAGAACGTCCGCAAAGCGTATGACGAGTATCGAAGAGACAATGGACTGCTCACTCACTCCGAGGTCCGCGACGTCCGAGTGCAGTACGGCTTGAGCCAGACGGCTTTCAGCCGTTGGCTAGGCTGGGGCGATGTTACGATCCATCGCTACGAGTCAGGAAGCTTGCAGGACTCGGTCCATAACGAAGCGCTGCTCTTGCTCAGGGACCCGAGGAACGCGGAGAAGCTTCTGGAGATGAACCGGGGGAATTTGGATGAGGCGTCCGCGGAACGTCTAGAGCGAACAGTGTCCGCGCGTCTGAACGCGGAAGTCGTCAAGCTGATAGAGCAAGATTTGGCCGCTACCCTGAGCCTGGTCGCTCCTTCGGAATTCAACGGCTATCGGCGATTCAACGTGGAGCGTTTTGAAAATTTGGTTCTCCATGTCCTAGAGAAGACGGGGCCGGCGTACAAGACAGCGGTCAATAAGTACCTTTGGTACATCGATTTCTGCTACTACCGCGACCAAACGCTCTCGATCACCGGGGCCCAGTACCTGAGATTTCCGCATGGCCCGATTCCGAAGAGCTATGACCTGATTTTCGCTGCGATGATTGAAAAAGGCAGCTTGGCGGTCGAGGAGGTCTCGGGGAAAGATTTCGCAGGGGAGCGGTACGCTCCGAAGACTCGGGCCAACACCGATTTGTTCCAGGGCGACGAGCTCAAGATGATCGACGGCTGCCTGGCAGCCTTAGCAGCCAAAGGGAGAACGGCTAGGCAGCTGAGCGACATGGCGCACGAGGAAGCGGCCTACAAGCTGACCAAGGATCGAGAGCCCATCTCCTATCGCCATGCCGCGGATTTGAAGCTGAAGCTGCCGGCGGTGAAAACTCGCAAGACGTCGGGGCCGCGCGCATGAAAGCGATTTTGGAGTTCGACCTTCCGGAAGAGGATGCCGAACATAAACTGGCCTTGGATGGCTGGAAGTGGAAGTCCGTCTGCAGCGAGCTTGCTCAGTGGCTGAGGTCGGTCCATAAGCATACCGATCGCAAGACTTTGACGGTGGAGGAAGTGCGGACTCGCCTCCATGAGGAGATTGCTTCCTCCGGCCTGAGCCTCGACTGAAGCGAAGGGCGTTCCTCGGCCTTACCATGGAAAAGATATTTTTCACAAGCGACACGCACTTCGGCCACGCCAATATCATCAAGTATTGCGCGCGGCCGTTCGCGTCGGCCCTGGAGATGAACCGGGAACTGGTCGCCCGCTGGAATGCCGTCGTGGGGCCGCGGGACACGGTCTATCACCTGGGCGACTTCGCGCTTGGGAAAATCTCAGAGGCCCCGGCGTTCCTGCGCAAGCTCAACGGAGCGAAGAAGATCCTCATTCGCGGCAACCACGACCGGAACGCCCGGCAGATGCTCGAAGTCGGCTTCGACGAGGTACATGAGAAGCTCGAATGGAACGGGTGGATGCTTCAGCATCATCCGATCGCCACGAACAGAAAGCTCCTCTGCGGGCACATCCACGAGAAGTGGACGCGCATCGGCTGGGTCATCAACGTCGGCGTGGATGTCTGGGATTTCACTCCGCGAACCATTGAAGAGCTGGCGAAGGCCGAGGAGTCGCCGAAAGAATACAAATGCCGCTACTGCGGAGAGATGCTCAAGCGCCTCCAAAACAACGTCGCCCACCGGGACGGCAATTGTGTCGGCGCATCGAAGGAAAGCTAAGGCCGCGCGTCGGAGGAGAGTTTCATATGCGACTGAACAACGAGCTGATCGTTTTCGATTTGGAGGCGACCTCCAATCAAGAGGATGCCGCTGAAAAGCCGGCGGTCCAGACGAACAACTTCATCATTGAGATCGGCGCGGCATTCTTGGACCGCGACCTAAAGCTCGTCGATACCTTTGAGCACCTCGTCCGCCCGGAGGAGCCGATCACGCCTTTCATCACCCAGATCACGTCGATCACTCCCGAGATGTGCGCGGGCCAGCCGCTTTGGAAGGAGGTCGCGCCCGAGTTCGAGGCGTGGATCATGCGTCACTGCGACAATATCAAGCGGGTGCGGCTGTGCGCCTGGGGAACGTACTTCGACATCCCCCTGCTGCGCCGCGCTTATGGCCGCTACGAGAGGCCCTTCCCCTTCTCCGGGACCTGCTTCGACGTGAAGACCTTCGCCCTGATGTGGACGGCGCTGAGCGGCCGTCGCACCGATAAGCTGGGCGTCGAGACGGTCGCGTCCATGATGGGCGTTCAGCCCGAGGGCCGTTATCACCGCGCCCTGACCGACGCCGTAACCGAGGCGAGAATCCTCCAGCGTATCTTCTCCGACCTGGAAGGCGGCTTCTTCGCGCCCGGCCCGCCCGGCAAGCCGCGCCCTCACTTTCGGATTGAGCAGGCATCCTAAAAGGCCCCCAATGAGATTCGTCGCGATCTCCGACACCCACACGTCCCAGCCCGATCTTCCGGAGGGCGACGTGCTGCTTCACACCGGCGACTTGACTTACCGCGGGAATTTGCCCGAAGTCACCCGCGCCGCCAGTTGGCTGGAGGAGCAGAAGAAAAAATACCGGCACGTTATCGTGATTGCCGGCAACCATGATTGGCTTTTCCAGAAGGAGCCGAGCCTGGTGAGCGCACCGGCACAGGCGTTATCGGGTATAAATGAAGGCTACCCATTGACAAAAGGGCACTATCGGGTATAATAACAGAGTAACTATACCCGATCTAGCCTGTTTTATAGCCGCACAGGAGATGATTGCATCCGCTCGGGTATAAAAAGGCCAATGAAAAAGAACCCAATAGCCGATCTCGTGAAAGAGAAACGAAAGGGCGCCGGTCTCACGCAGCCGCAACTCGCGGCAAAAGCCGGAGTCGGCTTGCGCTTCATTCGAGACTTGGAGCAGGGCAAGGCGTCGCTGAGAACCGACACGATCAACAAGGTCCTTTTCCTCTTTGGAAAATGTCTCGGGCCGGTTGATCTGCCGCGCGATGAGGCCTGATGGAAAAACAAGAGGAACGCGCCCTCGTCTTCTACGGCGACAAGGAAGCCGGTGAGCTCATCAAGAAGCCGGCCGGCTACGCGTTTGCCTACAAAACCGAGTATCTGCGCGATCCGGACGCGATGCCGATCAGCCTCGCCATGCCGTTGACTGAGACGCCATACCAATCGCCCTCGCTCTTTCCCTTCTTTGATGGGCTGCTGCCCGAGGGCTGGCTGCTTGAGCTGACCTGCACCTCGGCGAAGATCGACAAGAACGATAAGTTCCATCTGCTGCTGCACACCGGCAAGGACCCGATCGGCGCAATCAGCATCCGCCCCGCCGGCAAGGAGAGCCATGGCGAATAGATGCCTCTGCTGCGAGCAGCCGCTCGAAGAAGAAGGGCGCTATCATCCCAAGTGCTTGAAGGCGCTTTGGGGCAAGGCAACCGCCCCCAAGATTTCGTTCGCCGCCAAGGACTTGCCGGAGAAGGTCACGACGTCCACGGATCATATGTCGATCTCAGGCGTCCAGGCCAAGGCGCTGGTCCGGCTGAACAGGGACTCCGGCGAGCTGGAGTTCGCGCCCACCGGCAGCACTCATATACTGAAGCCGGAGCCGAACGAGTATCCCGATCTGCCGGCCATGGAAAACGCCTGCATGGTCATGGCCGAGACCATCGGCATGAACGTTCCGCCGCACGGATTGTTTCCGCTGTCGGACGGACGCCTCTGCTACATCATCAAGCGCTTTGACCGGACCGAGGACGGCGGCAAGATCCAGAGCGAGACCATGTATCAGCTCCTTGGCTCGACCGACAAGTACGAGGGCTCGCTCGAGAGCATCGGCAAAGCGATCCGCGCTCACGCAGAGAACGTCGGCTTGGACACGGTCGACTTCTTCGAGCGCGTCCTCTTTTGCTTCCTCATCGGCAACGGCGACATGCACCTCAAGAACTGGGCTTTCCTCATCCGCGACAAGAAAGCCTCGCTGGCGCCGGCCTACGATTTCGTCTCCTCGAAGGTCTACCTCAAGAAAGAGACAGACTCGGCGTTGATGATCAGCGCCAAGAAGAACAAGCTCAAGCGCTCCGACTTCGAGAGGTTCGCCGCATATCTCAAGATCGACTCCAAGGCCGCGGCCAACAGCTTCGAGAAGATGAAGAACGCCCGGGAGAAGTTCCGCGAACTGGCCATTTTCTCGGAACTCAATCCGTCGAAGCGCCAAGACCTCGAAGACGTGCTGGCCGAGCGCTTCAAGAGGCTCTTTTCATGAAGCGCTGGATCAACCGTGCAGCCGTCATCGTGCGGCTCTAGCACGCCTGATAAATTTTTCGTGCCGCGGCTGGCCGTGCTATACTCTTTCCAGGACCACAAGGTTGAGTCGTTCAACCGCGCGGTGACGGGGCCGGCTCTCGACGGAGAAATCGAATTCCTCGTCGAGAAAAACGAGTGATCCTCATAACCTTGAGGTCGCTGGTTCAAATCCAGCCCCCGCGTAGAACTCGAACACGGCCTCGCCCTTCTTCGGGTCGATCAGCGCCCGGTTGACGAAGCCCGCGACGAAGTCCTTCCGCTCCTCCGCGTTGCCCTTGGCCAGCGTCTCGCGCCAGCCCCCGTCGCACTTCAGTTCGAGCCGGCGACCTCGACGCGGCCGCCGGCGAAGAGCCGATAGGTGGTCCCGCGCCAGGAAAGGCGCGAGCGGAAGCCCGAGGCCCAAAAGAGCAGCATCCCCAGGTCCGCCACCGCCAGGATCAGGTAGCGCGACGGGGCCATCGGCAGGCCGGCCACGACCCTGTCCTGCAGCCAGGCCACGGTCATCCGCGACAAGACGTAGGCCAAGAACAGCGTCTTGCCGCCCAGCGCCAGAAGCACATAGGCGGCCAAGCCGGGATTGACGAAAGGGATCATCACGTAGAGGGAAGGCAGGACCCATCGCCCTATGATGCACCACTTCGAGAGATGGTCATAGGCCTGCCGCGGGCTCGTGCCGGTCTCGCGGACCAGCACCGGCACGCGCAGCAGCGCCTTGCGCGCCCCCGCGGCCGAGGCGCGCAGGCCGAGGCCGGCGTCATCGGAGATCATATGGGCGAAGGCCTCCAGCCCCCCCGCCCTGCGCAGAGTCTCCTTCGTATAGGCCATCCAGGCGCCGGCATAGAAGTGGTAATGGCCGGCCCGATAAGACAGCGCCGCCGGCATCGAGAAGAAATGATTGAAGGCCACCCAGAAGCAGAGTCCGCCCAGATCGGAAGCCGCGACATAGTACGGCATCGCGTAGACCGCGTCGTGTCCGTCCGCGAATGCCGCGGAGGTCCCCTCGACCATCTCGCGCGTCGTCCGGGTGTCGGCGTCGGAGAAGATGACCCGCTCGTGCTTGGCCCAGGGAAGGGCCTCGATCATGTTGTGGATCTTGCCCATCCGGCCTCCCGCCGGCCCGGTCAGGATGACGGAGATGTCCCGGTCGGGGTGAGCCGCGGCGAAAGCCCGCGCGACGGGGTAGGCGGGATCGGCCTGCGTCTCGATGGCGATGAGGACCTGCAGGGCCTTGGCGGAATCGGCCGCGACGATGCTCTCGAAGTTCCCTCGCATGCCGTCGTCGAGGCCGCGCACGGGCTTGATCAGGGTCATCGGAAACGCCGGACCCGGCTCGCGGCGGGGCCGAGACCGGCCGAAATGCCGGGCGCTGGCGGCCAGCGCGACCCAAAGGAAAAC
>MGUL01000186.1:25060-29153 GCA_001800005.1 Elusimicrobia bacterium RBG_16_66_12
GCGTCGCCGGGCTCGCGGAGGCCCTGCAGGCCGCCCGAGGCGGCGGCTACGTGTGGCTCGACTTCGTCGACCCCTCGCGGGCCGACCTCGAGGCGCTGATCGAGCCCCTCGGCGTCCATCCGCTCTCGGTGGAGGACTGCCTCGACTCGGACCAGATTCCGAAGGTCGAGGATTTCCAGCGCCACAGCTTCCTGATCTTGAACACCTTCACGGTCGAAGGCTCCAAGATCCGCGTCGATGAAGTGGACTTCATCCTCGGAGAAGGCTTCCTGGTCTCCGTCAGCGGCCGCACCGGACGCGACCCGGGCATCCTGGAGCGGTTGGAGAAGACGATCCCGCTCAACGCCGCCGACATCGGCAAAGGTCCGGACTTCCTGATGCACCTCCTGTTGGAATACGTGGTCGACGGCAAGAGCAAGGCCCTCGAGGCGATGATGGGCGAGATCGACGCCGCTGAGGAGCATATCCTCAAGGACCGGCCCGCGTTCGACCTCAACACGCTGGTCCGGCTGAGGCGGCAGTTGCTGGTCTTGCGCAAGAGCCTCTTCCACGAGCGGGAGGTGATGATCAAGATCTGCCGCCGGGACTCGCCCTTCATCGGAGAGAAGTCCGTCTACCGCTACCGGGACGTCTACGACCATCTGGCCAAGTTCTTCGCGCAGGTGGAGATCAGCCGGGAGATGCTCCTGAGCCTCATGGAAACGCATCTCTCCTTGGTCAACAACCGGATGGCCGCCGTCGCCCACCGGACCAACGTCTCGGTGCGCCGGCTGACGCTGATCACGACGATTTTCATGCCCCTGAGCCTGGTGGCGGGCATCGGCGGCATGTCCGAATGGTCGATGATCACCGGCCCGGAGAACTGGAAGGCCGCCTACTCCTCGCTCCTCGTCTGCATGGCGGTCATGGGCGCGGCCACCTATTCGATCCTGCGCTGGATGGAAGCCCGCAGCCGCCGGTCCGACAAAGGCTGACCCCGGGCATCCGATGGCCATCCTCCTGAGCTGTCAGAAGCTGTCGAAGAGTTTCGGCGCGCGCCCCCTCTTCGAGGGCCTGTCGTTCGGGCTCTTCGAGGGGGAGCGCACCGGGATGATCGGCCCGAACGGCGCGGGCAAGTCGACGCTGCTGCGCATCCTCGCGGGCCTCGAGAAGCAGGACGACGGCGCTCTCTCCTTGAGGCGCGGCCTGCGAGTGGGCTACCTCGCCCAGCAGGACCTCTTCGAGGACGCGGACGGGAATCTGAGCGCGCGCGCGACGATCGAGCAGGCGCTTCGGGGGCTGAACCTGGAGGATTACGAGGTCGACATGCGCGCCGAGGCCGGCCTGGCCGACGCGGGCTTCACGGACCCCGAGACGAAGGTCGCGACGCTCTCCGGCGGCTGGCGCAAGCGCCTGGCGATACTCGCCCAGGTCGCGCGCGAGCCGGACCTGCTGCTGCTCGACGAGCCGACCAACCACTTGGACCTGGAGGGCGTGCTGTGGCTGGAGGGCTTCCTCTCCGGCCTGAGATTCCCCTTCCTCGTCGTCACGCACGACCGCCGCTTCCTGCAGCGGGTCTGCAACCGCATCATCGAGCTCAACAGGCGCTACGAGGACGGCCACTTCAGCAGCGCGGGCAGCTACGCGGACTTCCTCGAGAAGCGCGAGGCCCTCCTCAGCCAGCTGGAGACGCGCGAGGACAAGCTGCGCAACACCGTGCGCGGCGAGATCGAGTGGCTGCGCAAGGGCCCCAAGGCGCGCAGCACCAAGCAGCAGGCCCGCATCGACCGCGCCGGGGAGATGATCGGAGAGCTGGGCGAGCTCGAGTACCGCAACGCGCAGGGGCGGGGCGCCGCCATCGATTTCCTCGGCAGCGAGCGGCAGTCCAAGAGCCTTGTGAGGGCGATCAAGATCGAAAAGAGCCTGGGCGGCCGGCGGCTCTTCGGGCCGCTGGACCTCACCCTCGGCCCCGGAGACCGGCTGGGCCTGCTGGGAGAGAACGGCAGCGGCAAGAGCACGCTGCTGAAAATCCTAGCCGGACAGCTCGCGCCCGACGCGGGCACGCTGAAGCAGGCGGACCGCCTGCAGGTCGTCACCTTCGACCAGCACCGCGACCAGCTCGACATGAACGCCTCCCTGCGCCGCGCCCTCTGCCCGATTGGAGAGCACGTCGAATACAAAGGAAGCCGCATCCACGTCTACGGCTGGGCGGAGCGCTTCCTGTTCCGCAAGGAGCAGATGGAGATGCCCCTGCGCCTGCTGTCCGGCGGCGAGCAGTCGCGCGTGCTGATCGCGAACCTGATGCGGCGCAGCGCCGACCTTCTCCTCTTAGACGAGCCCACCAACGACCTCGACCTCCAGTCGCTCGAGGTTTTGGAGAACAGCATGCTGGACTTCCCGGGCGCCTTGGTCCTGGTGACCCATGACCGCTACCTGCTGGACCGGGTCAGCAAGGAGATCCTGGCCCTCGACGGCAAGGGCGGGGCGCGCTTCTACGCCGAGCTCTCGCAGTGGGAGACTTGGAAGGAGTCTCAGGATGGACTTTCCCCCACGCCCGCGAAGGTCGAGCCCGTCAAGCACGCGATGCCCGCCCTCAGCGCGGAGGAGGCCAAGGAACTGCGGGGCCTGGAGTCCCGCATCCGCGCGGCGGACGAGAAGACCGCGCACGCCCGCCTCGCGCTGGAGGACCCGTCCATCGCGACCGACGCGGCCGAGCTGCACAAGCGCCAGGAGGCCCTGGACGCCGCGCAGAAGAAGAGCACGGAGCTTTTCCTGCGCTGGGAAGAGCTGGAAGCCCGCCGCTAGCGCCGCAGAGACAGGGCCGAGGTGGGTCCATGGGGTTTTTCACATCGAACTCGCTCCGGAGCGAGTCACGATGTCCTTAAGGACATAACGGACCCTCAGCCTTCAAGAAGAGAGGAGACCTCGCGGCGCAGCTCGCGCACGCCGAGGTTCTCGAGGGCGCTGATCCAGGCCACGTTCTCCGGCAGGACGCCCGCGGCGTCGGCGACGGCGCGCCTCTGGGCCTGCTGGCGCGCGCTCTTCACCTGGTCCGACTTCGTGGCGACGACCCGCCACGGCAGGCCCTGCGTCTGCAGCCAGCGCAGCATCTGGAGGTCGAGCTTCGTGGGGCCGACCTTCGCGTCGACCAGGACGAAGATCATGCGCAGGTTCCGGCGGCCGGTCAGATAGCCCTCGATCATGGCCCCCCAGCCGGCGCGCGAGGCCTCCGTGCCCGAGGCGAAGCCGTAGCCGGGGAGGTCCACGAGCCAGCGGCCCGCCGCGACCTGGTAGACGTTGATGGTCCGAGTGCACCCCGGCGTGCCCGACACGCGCGCCAAGCCTTTCAGGAACAGGGCGTTGAGCAAGGTACTTTTGCCCGCATTCGACCTCCCCACGAAGGCGACCTCGCCGCAACTGGGGCCGAGGCGGGCGGGGTCGGTCTCGCTGAACAGGAACTTCACGGAATCGGGAGGCATGCGTCATTCTATCAGGTTCGTGGAAGATAACGCTTGCGTTCAGGGGCGGGACCTGCTACAGTATCGATGTCGTCGTCGTTTTGTTTTCGAACCCGTAACGAGAAATGTCGGGACCGACCCTTGGGCGAGCAAAGCCCAGGGGCTTCGTGTTTTTAGGCCCCCCTCAAAATACCGGCCGATACGACGAAGGTTCTTCCCCTTTCGTGGGCGGCGCGTGCTACAATATCCGCGAGGGTCGACGTTGACCCCCGCCACATGAGACGTACGTGAGCAAGACGTAAATCAAGAGGACATACAAAGACAATGGCTACCGGAAAAGTGAAGTGGTTCAACGACCAGAAGGGCTTCGGTTTCATCACGCCGGACGACGGATCCAAGGATCTCTTCGTCCACCACTCGTCCATCCTGGGCGATGGCTTCAAGACTCTGGCCGAGAACCAGGCCGTGGAGTTCGACGTTCAGCAGTCCGACAAGGGACCGCGCGCGGCTAACGTCAGGAAGCTCTGACCGACCGACGTCAAAGATGGTCGCCCGCATCGCTTCGGCGATGCGGGCGATTCATTTACATAGGAGAATATCGCGTGCTCCCCGCCGACAGCTGGTCGACCGTGAACGCACGCCTGGCGAAGCTGGGC
>MGUL01000186.1:29161-35598 GCA_001800005.1 Elusimicrobia bacterium RBG_16_66_12
GCCGACCTGGAGGAACGCTTCCACCGGGCCGGCGGCGCGGGCGGGCAGAACGTCAATAAAGTGGAGACGGCCGTCACCCTCCTGCACCGCCCCACCGGGGTCCTGGTGCGATGCGCGGACGAGCGCTCCCAGGCACAGAACCGCATGCTCGCGCGGCGGCGGTTGGCCGAGAGGCTCGAGGCCCGCGTCCATGAGGAGCAGGCGCGCAGGCGCTCCGAGGTCGAGAAGGCCCGCCGGACCAAGCGCGGGCGCTCGCGCAACTCCAAAGCCCGCATGCTCGACAACAAACGACATAGGTCTACCGTGAAAAGCCGTCGCGGCCAAGTCCGAGGGGATGATTGAATCTGCACGTCTGCCAGCCGGGCTATGAGTCGTTCCTGGCCAAGGAGCTGATCTTCCCCCCCGAGCGCTCCGGCCCCGGCTGGGCGCTGGGACCGGACGGCAAGACCGAACTTTGTTTCGCCCACCTGTCTTTGATCTCCCCCTCGGAGGTCACCGGCAAGTCGGTCAACGCCCTGGCGGGGGCGGTGGCGGATTATTTCACGACCTCGACCAAGGATGAACGGTTCGAAGGGGCCTGGCCCCTCTGCCTCGAAGCCGCAGGACTTCCCGGACTGGCACGGCGAGCCAAGACCATAGAGGAAGAAATCTCTCTGAAGATCAAATCGAGGATGTCGAGGGTCTACAAGCTGGCCGTTCCAGGCAGACCGGCCCTCGGACCGAGTCGTGGATTGTTCGCCTACATGCCGGACTTCGACCATGTCCTGGTGAGCCGGGAGGCTCTCGGCGGCGGTCAGCGCCGGATGGCCGACGACCCACAGGCCCCCTCGCGCTCGTATCTGAAGGCCGAGGAGGCCTATGGGATACTCGGACGGGAGCCCGCCGCGGGCGAGACGGTCGTGGACCTGGGCGCCGCCCCCGGAGGTTGGAGCTACAGCGCGGCACGGCGCGGCGCGCTCGTAACCGCAGTGGACAATGGCCCGCTCAAGGGCGGCGGCCTGCACCCCGGCATCGCCCCCCGCGCCGAGGACGCCTTCAAGTTCGTCCCGCCCTCCCCCGTGGACTGGCTGTTCTGCGACATGGTCGAGGACCCGGAGCGCATCATCGCGCTGACCGAGCGCTGGCTTTCCGAAGGCTGGTGCCGACGCCTCGTCGTGAACCTCAAGTTCGGCCGCCACGACCC
The DNA here is from genome assembly GCA_001800005.1 of Elusimicrobia bacterium RBG_16_66_12. GTDB lineage: Bacteria > Elusimicrobiota > Elusimicrobia > UBA1565 > UBA9628 > GWA2-66-18. The sequence continues at coordinate 30,345 of MGUL01000186.1, forward strand.
CCTGCGCCTGCTGGACCAAGCGGGGATCCTGCGCCGCAGATGCCCGTCGCTGCGCGCCCGGCATCTCTTCCACGACCGGGAAGAACTGACCTTGGTGGCGTAGGATGATCTCTTTCTTCGCTTTCCTCAGCCTGGAATCGGTCGCTCGGGACTTTCTGGTCCTGTGCCTGGTCATCGCCTCGGGGCTGGCTCTGGGCAACGTGAGCCTGAAGGGCGTGCGCCTGGGCATCGCGGGCGTGCTGTTCGCGGGCATCGCCACGGCCCAGCTGGGCGCCCACCTCGACCCTCAGGTGATGCTGTTCGTGCGCGACTTCGGCCTCATCCTGTTCGTCTACTCGGTGGGTCTCGAGGTCGGCCCGGGCTTCGCCGCCTCGCTGAAGCGGCAGGGGCTGAAGCTGAACCTCCTCGCCGCGGCCGTGGTCCTGCTGGGGGTGCTGCTGACCGTCCTGGCCATCCTCCTCAAGCGCGTGGAGATGCCGCTGGCCGTGGGCCTCTTCGCCGGGGCCACGACCAACACGCCCGCGCTGGCCGCCGCGCAGCAGGCCCTGGGCGCCCTCGGCCCGCTGGCCGGGCTGTCCAGCGAGAGCACGAAGCTCCCGGGCCTGGGCTACGCGGTCGCCTATCCCTTCGGCATCATCGGCATCATCATCAGCATGCTGGTCATCAAGCGCGTCTCCCGCATCGACGCCGCGGCCGAGGCCAGGACCTTCCTGGAACGCCGGCACGCGGAGGCCGACGCGCCCCTGGCCGTGGACCTGGAGGTCCAGAACACCAACCTGGACGGGCTCGCCGTCTGCGACATCCCCCTCCTGCGCGCGTCCAAGGCCGCCGTCACGCGCGTGCTCCGCGACGGGAAGGTCGTCGTCGGCGCCCCGGACATGGTCGTGCGCACGGGCGACGTCGTGCGGGTCGTGGGCAGGGCGAGCGCCTTGGAGAGCCTGCGGATCCTGATCGGCCCCAAGTCGGACAAGGACCTGAAGGCCATCTCCAAGAACCTGCTCAGCCGCAAGCTGGTGGTCACCCGCCGCGGCGCGATCGGCTGCACGGTCGGCGAGGTCTCCGCGCTGCACGGCGTCGTGGTCTCCCGCCTGCTGCGTCCGGACGTGGAGTTCGTGCCCAGCCCCGACCTGGAGCTGCAGTACGGCGACCAGATCCTGGCCGTGGGAGAGCCCGACGACCTGGCCGAGGTGGAGAAGTTCCTCGGCAACTCGCTGGAGACGATGGGCCATCCGCAGATCCTGCCCGTCTTCGTCGGCATCGCGCTCGGCGTCCTGCTGGGACACTGGCCCATCCCTCTCCCCGGCCTGCCCACCCCGATCCGCCTGGGCTCGGCCGGAGGGCCTTTGATCGTCGCCATCCTGCTGAGCCGCCTGGGCAACATCGGCGCCGTCACCTGGCACCTGCCGCGCAGCTCCAACCTGGTCCTGCGCGAGATGGGCATCGTGCTGTTCCTGGCCTGCGTGGGCCTGCACGCCGGCGACAGCTTCGTGAAGGTGCTGGTCGGAGGGCCCGGACTGTCCTGGATGGCGCTGGGCGCTTCCATCACGCTGATCCCGCTGTTGATCGTGGGCTGGGCGGGGCGGCGTCTGATGGGCCTCGACTACCTGAGCCTGTGCGGGCTGCTGGCCGGGAGCATGACCGACCCGCCGGCGCTGGGCTTCGCCAACTCCATCGCCGCCTCCAACGCCCCGTCCATCGCCTACGCGGCGGTGTACCCGACGGTGATGATCCTGCGCATCCTCTCCGCGCAACTGCTCGTCCTGTTCTTCTCCTAGAAACTCGCACCGGTGCGAGTTTCGACGCGGCGGCAGGTCAGGGCTTGCGCGACTTGCGCGGCGAGAAGGTCGGCTGGGGCAGTCCCGACACGGCGCGGAAGGAGTCGCGCGCGATCAGCAGCTCCTCGTTGGTCGGGATGACGAAAATCTTCACCCGCGAAGCGTTGCCGTTCTTGGAGATCTCTCCCATCTGCCCCTTCTTTAGGACGGCGTTGCGGCCCTCATCGAGCACGACGCCGAGGGGTTCGAGCCCCGCGCAGACGCGCTTGCGGATGGCGGCGGAGTTCTCGCCGATGCCGCCGGAAAAGACCAGCGCGTCGGCCCCGCCCAGCTCCGCCAGATAGGCCCCGACGTAGCGGCGCGCGCTCGCGCAGAACACGTCGATGGCCAGGCTCGCGCGGCGGTCGCCGTTCTCCTTTTCTTCCTCGAGGAGCTCGCGCATGTCGCTGGTCAGCCCCGAGAGGCCGAGCAGGCCCGACTGCTTGTTGAGCATCGTGATCATGTCGGGGAGGCTCATGCCTTCCTTATGCGAGAGGTACTCGACGACCGAGACGTCCACGTCCCCGGCCCGCGTGCCCATCACCATGCCCTCGAGCGGGGTGAATCCCATGCTGGTGTTGACGGAGTCGCCGCCCTTGATCGCGCAGGCCGAGCAGCCGTTGCCCAGGTGGAGGGTGATGATGTTCACATCGCCTTTGGCGATCTTATTGATGACACGGTAGCGGTAGGCCAGATAGCGGTGCGAGGTGCCGTGGAAGCCGTAGCGGCGGATCTTGTAGCGTCGATAGAGGTGGTAGGGGATGCCGTAGAGATAGGCGGTCTCGGGCATCGTCGCGTGGAAGGAGGTGTCGAAGACGGCCACCTGCGGCACGCCCCGCCCGAAGACCTCCGCGGCCGCGCGGATGCCCCGGACGTTGGCGGGGTTGTGCAGGGGAGCCAGCTCGATGCAGTCCTCGATGCCCTCCAGCACCGCGTCGTCGATGACCACCGAGGCGCGGAACTTCTCGCCCCCATGGACCACGCGGTGGCCGACGATGTGGATGTCGGCCATGGAACTCACGCCCTCGATGCCGGACTCAGGCGAGATGACCCAGCGCACGATCCGGTCCAGGGCCGCGCGGTAGTCGCGCAGCGGCACGTCTTCCTTGAGCGGCGGCCGCCCGGCCGCCTGGAAGGAGACGAGGGCCAGGCTGCCGATGCGTTCGACCTGGCCCTTGGCCAGGCAGCGGTCTCCGTCCTGGGCGATGAGGTCCTGGTCGGTCTGCACGACCTGGAACTTGACGGAGGAGGAACCTGAGTTGAGGACGAGGATGTTCAAGGCTCAGTCCACCAGGATCGAGGGTTCCGCGAAGCGGCCTTTGGTCTCGCCCGCGTCTTTGAGCAGCGGGACTTCCTCGCGCCCGTTCTCCAGCACGTAATGCGCGCCGTAGTTCTTCCCATGGCGCGCGGTGGAGTTGATGGTGGAGACGAAGTCCCCCCGGAGGTCCAGAGGGTCGATGAACTGGATCAGCACCCCGAGCACAACCTCGTGGGCGAGGTCGCCCTTGCCGCGTCCGGCCATCAGTTTGGCCACGGCCTCGGCCTGCTCCTCGCTGCTCTTGGCGTCGCGCGCCGTCGCGATGTCGGCGACGAGGTCCGCGACCCGGCGGCTGAAGTCCGCGAGGTCGAGCGTGCGGTCGTAGTCCTCGGAGCCGGGAGGCGGCGCGAAGCGCTCGCGGGCGGCGGCGCGGTCGTAAATCAGTTCGCCCTTCTCGAAACGGCCGTGGGCGGCCAGCCATTGCGCCGTCTCGCGATCGTCGGCGCCCACGACGGCGGCGAAGGCCTTCAGGACCTGCTCGGCGGAGGCGCCGAGCGCCTCGCGCACGCCCTTCTGGTTGATGACCATGGTCATCGCGAAGTAGCCCTTGTATTCGGCGGGCTCGCCGTCCGGCGCCGTCCCGTCCTGCGGCGGCTCGGGCGGGGGCGGCGCCGGGGGCAGGGAGGCCAGGGGCACGGCGAGGCGGCCGGAGGCGGCTCCGCGCATGGCGCCGGCCATGGTCAGGATCGAGTTGACGTCCGAGATCGAGCGCCGCACCGCGGACGCCGGCTGCCTCAGGTAGCCTTCGTTGTGGATGTAGACGATGAAGGGCTCGCCGTGCTTCTGGCCGGGCTCGGCGAAAGTGACGACCTCCGCGTTGCGCTGCTTGTTGCTCTTGACGAGCGGCCCGACCCAGGGCACGTTGAAGTACTCGTTGGAGCGGCTCTTGTCGGCGCGGTAGTAGCGGAACTCCCCGGTGGCGCCGTTGAGACGGGTGACCTTGTCCGAGCCGAACAGCGACGAGGCGTTATGCTGGATGAGGAAGGGGATGTTCAGGCTGAAGGAGCGCGTCTTGGCGATATACTCGCTGATGGCGGCGTAGGTCGGCTCGCCGAGGGCCGTCGCGTGCTCCCGGCGCAGGCGCTCGTAGGCCTCGCGGGTGGAGTCGTCGTTGACCCGAAGCGTGCTCATGCGCAGGCCCATGCGGACCAGCTCCACGAAATCGCCCTTCAGCGCCTTCGAGAGGGCCAGGGCCTGCCGGGGGTCTCGCGGGTCGGCGACGAACTCGAGCATCACGCGCTTGCCGTCGCTGCGCGCGGCGGCGGCGCCGAGCCAGAGGGAGGTGTACTGGGACAGCTCGCGCGCGATCTCCCGCTCGACGAATTGCAGCAGGATGTTGTGCGCGTCGGCGGCGAAGGCGACGGCCGGGATGCTGACCGAGAGCCGCGCCCCCGCGTTCTTGATCACCACGTGGTCGATGCGGAAACGGAATCGGGTCTGGTCGTCGCTCAGGCGGTAGAGGGTCAGGCTCGCCGCGCCCGACTCGCTACGGCCGAAGGAGACGGAGACCGAGGCGTCGCCTCCGAGCACATCGGAGAGGCTGAGGCCCTGCGAGTAGCTCAGCACGAGAGGCACGCGCCACAACTCGCCGACCTGCATCTTGGAGATGCGGTCCGGCGTGAAGGGCAGGACGGTCTTGATGTCGAAGACGTTGGCGAGGCGGTCGAGCTCCGCGCAGGTGTCGACGGAGTCGATCGGGCGCACGACCATCGACCGCCCTTCGATGCCGCCGCTCAGGTAGATCCCGGCGCCGAATCCGCCCGGAACGCCGTCGAAGTCCTTGCCGAAGTCGTGGCCCCAGGCCGCGCGGACGCGCTCCTCATCGACGACCGTAAGCTTGTTGTCGATGCGCGGCGCCAGGTAGCGGGAGACGCCCGCGCTGGTGCCGGAGAAGTCACCGACCCCGAAGTCGAAGTTCTGATCGAGCCGGACATTCCGGCAGAGCTGGTCGAGCACCTTGGACCTCAGCTTCTCGTCGAAGCGCGTGCGGTCGGGGCTGGAGAAGCCGCCCTCCGGCGTGGTCGGCGCGATCACGGTCCCCGTGGAGACCGGCGGAACGAAGACCTCCCACTCGCTCTCGGCGCCCTCGTCGTCGGCCGCGGCGGAGGCGTTCGCCGCGCAG
>MGUL01000186.1:35606-42902 GCA_001800005.1 Elusimicrobia bacterium RBG_16_66_12
GCGCGGACAGGACGGCCGTCAGCGGGACGCGCACGGAAGCTTTCCAACCGGGAACCTTTCTCATTCGTGATGATTGTAACAGCGCGCGCCGCGCGGCGGTCGGGCCGTAGGCCCCAGACCCGCGCCGACAAAGGGCCTACGCGGCGCCGCCGCACGACGGACAACAGACCGGACAAATGCTAATCTAGAAACGATGGAACGCAGTCTGAGACGTTTGCGCGTCATGCTGCTGGCGGTCGTCTGTTCAGCCGGGACCTCCGGCGCCGCCACCCTTGCAGAGACCGACGCCGCGTACAGGAACGGCCGATACGAACAGGCCCTCAAATCATTTTTCCCGGCCGCCGCGAAGGGCGACCGCCTCGCTCAATACCGCCTGGGCGAGATGTACGGTTTGGGCCGCGGAGTCAGGCAGGATTCCTCCAAGGCCGTCGCTTGGTACGGCCGGGCCGCCGCTCAAGGCCATATCGACTCGCAGAACAATCTAGGGTCCATTTACTACGACCAACGGGATTACGGCAAGGCCCTGAAGTGGTTCCTGAAGGCCGCCCGGGCGGGGAACGCCTCGGCCCAGTACAATGTCGGAAACATGTATTACAACGGCGACGGCGTGACGCGCGATCACGCCAAAGCGGCTGAATGGTACCTCAAGGCCGGCAAGAGCGGGGACGCCCGGGCCCAGAACAACCTTGGTTTCATGCATTCGAGCGGCCGGGGCGTCGAGAAGGACGAAGCCCGGGCCTGCTTCTGGTACAAGAAAGCGTCCGAGCACGGAAGCCGCGACGCCCAGGCGGCGCTGGGCTCCATCTACGAGGCCGGACGCGCCGCGCCTCAGGATCATGTGGAAGCCTACAAGTGGTACCTTCTGGCTTCGGCGCAGGGGCACGAGAAGGCCCGCCGATACATGGAGTCGCTGGGTTCACGCATGAGCCTCCAGCAGGTCTCGGAAGCGAAGGCGCGCGCCGCACGCGTCCCGCCGCCTCGCGATTGACGCCATGAACTGCAATATCTCCGATCTGCTTCGTCCGCAGCTCGATGGACCGGGGCTGGACCTCGTTGATGCCCATGCCGTGCGCGCTGCCTGGAAGAAGCATCTCGCGTCAGGGTTGAGCGCCCCCCACCACCTCTATCTCCACATTCCCTTCTGCAGGCAGCGGTGCTCCTACTGCTGCTACTATTCCGTTCCCTCGTCCGGAGGGGGCCAGGTCGATGAATATCTCGCGTCGCTGCAGCAGGCGATGGCTTTTTTTTCGCCGACTTTCGCAAAACATCCTTTCCAGACCCTCTACATCGGCGGAGGGACTCCAAGCCTCCTGACCCCGGAGCAGCTCCAGAGATTGCTGTCGGATCTTCACAAGAACTACAAGTTCGAGGGGGACGGACAGAGAGCGGTCGAGTGCAATCCCTTCAGCGTGACGCGGGAAAAACTCGAGGTCCTCGCTCGATTCGGCATCAACAGGATCAGCATGGGCGTCCAGTCGCTGAGTCGCGCCCCTCTGGCGTCGGAGAACCGCGGCTACCAGGATCCTTCCATAGTGGAGCGCGCGGTGAAGCTCATCCGGGAAGCGGGAGACTTCTCGCTGAACCTCGATCTCCTCCTCGGAATGCGCACCGACAGCGGGAAGTCCTTCCTGCGATCGTTCGAGAACATCATGCTCCTGGACCCGGACGAAATCACCGTGTATACGATCTCGCCGCAGGGAGACTATCTCGACAAGTTCTATTCCGGCGAGCCGGACCGGTTCCGCGCCCACCTGCTCGAGAGCTTCGGCGAGGTGCCCCAACGGATACGCGCGATGGATCACGGACGCCGGCCATTGACCCAACGAAATCCGGCGTTGGAAGATCATGCTTGGCACTTCAGCGGGGGCGCCCGCCGGTTCCGGTATTGCTACGATGACTTCTCGCCCGAGCCCGCCTCGGTCTTCGGGCTGGGCCCCACCGCCCGGTCACGGGCGGCCGGAGTGTTGGCTTATACGGAGGAGACGAACCTTCCCGCGCCGTTCGATCCCCGGCGCCCGGTGTTCCGTGCGCGTCCGCTGAGCTTGCGCGATGAGATGGTCAAATATCTCATCGTTCGGATCTGCTACGGACATGAAATATCGCAGGAAGATTTCCTCCGCACGTTCGGCCTCCGGATCGAAAAGGCGTTCCCCGAAGAGGTCGAAGCGCTCAGGAAAGAGGGGCTCATGGCGTCGTCGAACGACCTGCTCGCGTTCCGCATCTCGTCCGCCGAGGATCGGGCTCGCTGCGCCGCCCGCTTCGCCGCGCCGCCGGGGCTGGCGCTGGAAACCGCCTCCGGCCGCTGGCGTTTGAACGTCGAGCCGCGCCGCGACCAGAGAGAGTACTTGGCGGAAACTCCCGCGCTCGGACTGCGCCTGACGGTGGACGGCACTCCAGGCCCAAAGCCGGAACCTCGCTTGCGGCTCATGGCCGCCCTCTTTCTCAAGGCCGCCAAAGACAGGCCGGCCTCCGCCAGCCGGGACGTCGAAAAAACTTATTCGACGCTGCTGGCGGGCGTCGCCTCGAAATTGGGCGCGGTCCTGCGATGAGCTCGAAGCGGAGAGGATGAAGGAGGCCTGCATGCCCAAGGAGACTCGCCGGGGCAAGGCGCTGAGGCAGTTGGCGGATCGCATGCGTTCCCTGGTGATGGCCGGCCGCTTTGACAGGGCCTTCGAGGTGGGCGAACGCGTCATGGCGGCGCAGCCGTCGGCCGAGATCGTGGAAGCCCTCATCTATCCGATCGACAGCGGCCTGACAACTTTCCCCGAGACCCGCTTTTACGAGCTTCTCTCGGCCATCAAACGGCGGCCGCGCCCAAGACGCTTCCACGCCTGGTATGTGCTGATGACCAGCGTCCTGTTGGACCGGCTCCGTTGGGCCGCCGAGACGATCCGGGAAAGCGAGAAACTCCTCGCGCTGCCGAGACGATACGGCTGGATGCGTTGGCATCGCGGCCTTCTGATCCTCAATAAGCACTGGGATCCCTCCGCGGCCAGAGACGATTTCCGCGCCGTGCTCGACAGCGCGCCCCAGGTCTGGAAGGCGAAAGCCCTGATCGCCGAGATCGACCTCTCGGAGGGGCAGACATCTCGGGCGTTCCTCGCCATGGCTCAGTTGTTGCGCAGCGTCGATGACGACGACCTTGCGTCAGTCCGCGCCTGGCGCGGCGAGATGCACCTGTGGATCGGCCAGTATCGCCGGGCGCTGCCCGATCTCGACTGGGCCGTGCGACGGATGTCCCCGCTGGCCCTCTGCTGGCGAGGCGCGTGCTTCGTCAAGCTCGGGCGGCTCACCGAGGCGATTCGGGACCTTGACGCGCAGATCCGCAGCCATCCGGACGACTTCGAGGCCCTCGTTTGGCGCGGCGAGGCCCGGCGGCTGATGGGATCGACGCGAGAGGCCCTTGAGGATCTAGATGCGGTCTGCCGCCACGGCAGCAGTGAGCTTTGGGCTCACGTCAACCGGGCGCTGATCCGGGCAAACCTCGGCGACCGGAACGGGCTATGGGCCGACTACTCGAGCCTGCCGGACTGGGTGCGACAGTATTTTGCCTGGGAACTCGGAAAGCCGATCACGCCCGACTCCCCATCCGACGCGATCACCGCGCAGTTGGAGGCGATCCTGAGAGCCGCCCGCGGCGTCCGGCGCCATAATCAATATCTCTTTCCTCTGTGGATCCCCTCTCCGACGAAATGAGCAGGGATGGATGGTCCATGATCCATCGGAAAAACACGCCGGCCACCGCCTCGTGCCCGGCGTCATTGTAGTGGTACTGGCTGTCGAAGCGTAGGCGCAGATAGTCCTGGTCCGCCAGGGTGTCACCGAGACGAATCGCGGGAACCCGCTCCCGACGGATCGCCGCTTCGACCTCGGGGACGGACACCGATTCATCGGGGGAGCTTGCCCATTCGGCGAAGGGGCGATCTAGGCGCGGGCAGAACACCGGAACCAGCGTCGTCCCGAAGCTCCGCGACCAGCGGATGATCCTGGGCAAGTCCACTCCAGCATAGTTCTTCCAAATCGGACGACCGTCGGGGGAGGAAGCCCCCCTCGACAGCTTGAGGGTCGCGTGCTCGTAGAGCCTTGAGTTCCGAAAGAGGACACGGTTGAGTCGAGCCGGCAGCGGGAAGGCTCGCGGGTAGCCGTCGGCTCCAATGGCGATTTGGTGCAAGTCGTATGCGCGATCTCCGAGCACGCTGTAGCGGTAAGGCTCCAACGCCCATATGCCCCAGAATGCGAGCGCGGGGCGATACCGGGGGATCAGGGTTCGGGCAAGCAAGGCATTCTGATCGTAGCGGAACCCCGACTGGGCGAAGTTCATCACACAGAACGCGCCCGGCGCCGCGACATCAAGCCGTTTTTGGAGGCGTTCGGAGAAGGACGGTTCGCCTTCCGGCAGCCCGGAGCCCCAGAAGATCGATGAACCGAATATCGCGATTCGAGTCGCGGCGGGATGCTGCTGCGGGCAAGCCTCGTTGGCTTGGCCCGCGCGCTGATGCTGACGCCAGAGCGGGACTCCGTCTTCGAACCAGAAATCCATGTACTCCCGGGCGGCGATGAGCGGCACGCATGGCGTCGGCTTGCACCACCTGAAAAGGATTTCGGAGAACCCGAGGGCCGCTGCCAGACCCAGGAGAGCGCAGAGCGAACGAAACCCCCACTTCTGCGCCGCCGGGGGCGTCCGTCCCATTCAGCGGAGGACTTGGCTGCGCAGGATGTTCCGGCTGTTCTCCACCGCAGCCAAAAGACGATCACCCTTCGCCGCAAAGCGGAGGGCTTGATCATAGAGTTCGAGGGCTTCCTGGGAACGTCCCTCGGCAGTATAGATAGCGCCCAGACTCGCGTAGGGGGGCAAAAACCGCGCGTCGATGCGGATGGCGGTGCGCAAGGCGCCGATCGCGGGAGCCCTCGATCCTCGCCGATAGAGACAAATGCCCAGATCGGACCAAAAGACGGCTTCTCTCGGATGGTCCTTGATGAGTCGGTGCAGGACGCGGCATTGCCGCTCATATTGATGCAAGTCCTGATAGTTCAGGGAGATCAGATGGAACTCTTGCGCGGTCATCGGCAGTTCCTCCGCTTTCGCCAATGATCGCAGAGCCTCATCTTTCTTGTTCAGGCGCATCTGCTGTTCGACCCTGCCGCGCAGCAGTTCGGCCTGTTCGGCTCGAAGATCAAATCGAGGACCTAGCTCGGAGATCGCATTCAGCAAAAGAAGCCTCTCGGAAACGGGCCTGGCGCGCATCAGACCGTCGATCATATCCTTAAGACCTTTGTCGGAGGCCACGATGGTCCTGATGACGGCGTCGCCGCGGTCAGTTTCAAGACCGGCGATCACCGTTTGCGAGCGATGGGTTTTGATGAACGCCTGGAGATGCCGTCGAGCCTGAGAACGCCGGCCGCTGCGCAGGCAGGCGACCGCCTTATAGAGACGCGCCTTGAGGTTGATCCCCCGGGCCGTGGGAGTCGAGGGACCCTCAGGGATCGATGGCCAGGCGAATAACGACTCAGGGAAGCCCTGAAGCGCTCTCGCCCAGGCGGCATCCAGCGCGTATCCGCGATCATCGGGCGCCAGTCTGACGGCTTGCGCGAATGACGATGATGCCGCCGCAAGCTTACCGCCCCGCAATTCGTCTTTGCCTCGTGCCGCCCAAAGCCAAGCCTCGCCCGGGCGCCTGAGGATGGCGGCATCGAAGGCTTTCGCCTTGGAGACGGAGTCCGACGGATCAATGGCAGGGTGAGACCAACCGGCGGCTTCCGCGAAAAAAGTGGGAATCAGAAGCAGAGCCGGCCAGGAGAGCAGGATTCCAGGGGCAAGCCGCGATTCGCGGGACTGGGCTTGGGGCGAATCCTTCTCCAGCAGCCGGGCGGGCAGAGCGGCTGCGAGCACGGCCAACAACGGCCAAAGAGGCTCGAAATAACGAGGGACGACGGCCATGGAGCAGTAAAGGACCAGGATATAACCGGCAAGGAGGAACAACGCTCGACACTCCGGCCTTTTTCGATACACCCACGCGGAGACGATCCCAAAAACGAACAACCATGGCTGAAGAGAGAGGGCGAAAGCCAGGCGACGGAAAAATCCTTCGACATATCGGATGGGGTGACTCCATACCTCGCGCACAGCCCACGCCAGGACGGGCCCATCACCGACGAACTCCTTGCAGTTGATGGAGAATCCCTGCACCAGACCCAGAGCCCCGGCCACGATGTTCATGTCCGCCCCTTGGTGCTCGAAGGCAACGAACCGGTGATGGAGACCCCAGTTCATCTTGATCCAGGGAATCAGCCAGAGATACGGCAACACGCACAGGACCACGGCCTGCTTCCAACGGCGGCGGAAATTTCTTCGATCTTGGATGAACTCGAGGAGGAGCAGGAAAGGAGGGAAAAAGGCGAAGACGGAACGAAACGTCAGCGACATCCCCAGACAGAGACTCACCAAGATGGTCCTCGGCATGGAAGGATTCTGAGAACGCCAAGCCAAGAGTCCCGCCAAGGTCAGCGTCAACGTCGAAAAGAACAGCTCTTGAAAAGCGCCGTAGAACGGGACGACGGGAATCCAGAGAACGAGAAGGGAAAAAACCGCTGAAAACAGCGGAGCGCCTGCGGACAAGAAAAGACTGCCGCAGGCCAAGGACAGGAGGAGCACGAGGGCCCGCAGGAACATGCGGGCGGATTCCGGGGGGATATGGCGATGATTGGAGAGCCATGCCGTCAGGATCGTGGAAAACGGCAGCCGATGAGAGACATCCTCCGCGAGGGGAACGCGATGGACGAGAGCCTCGCCCAAGTCGACATAGGAGGTCGCCACGTAGAATTCATTCGAAGACGGCGCCTCTCGCCGGGAAAAAAACAAGGTTCCGACGAGGCACAGGAAAACGAAGGTGGGACGCATGAAAAACGCGCAGCGCCGCATCAACGGGTCGACTCCGCGTTCGAAAGCGCTCCGGCCAGGCGGTCGGCGAAGCCCGCGAAGCCCTCGAAGCCCAGCGTCGGACGGGCGAAGAACGCGTGGTGACGATAGCTCGGGAATCCCATCTCCATCACGGGCACGGAAGGGCGGTGGACAGCGACATGACAAGACACCACAAGATCCGCCCCGTCGGCCAGACGCTGGAAGCTGTCATCGCTCTCCGGAGGTTCGTGCTCGACGGAGATACCCGCCACCAAGCCGCCGTGCGCGCGACGCGCCGTCAGCACGGCCGAAGTGAGCGTCATCCCCGAGTCGGCCGCGATGTCCGCGAAGCCCGACAGAAGGTGGGGGGCTCCCGCGAAGGCAACGCGCCGGCCGAG
>MGUL01000186.1:42948-43262 GCA_001800005.1 Elusimicrobia bacterium RBG_16_66_12
ATGAAGCGCTCGGCGCGGGCCTTGCGGCCCGCCGCCTTGCCGAGCGCGCGCAGGAAATCAACGGTCTTGGGCAACCCAAAGGGAAGGGGCGCCTCCACGAGGCGCGCGCCGATGCGCTTGGCGACGACGCGAGCGGCGGCCCGAGCGTAGGGCAGCGAGACGACGATCTCCGCCTGCGCCGCCCGCCCGAGCTCCGCATACGGACGCCCCGACAGCCAGACGCTGACGCACTTGAGCCCCAGGCCGGAGATGAGGCGCACGAGTTCGGCGACGTCGGCGCGGCGGTCGGGCTCGTTGCGGTCCATCAGGTGGCC
>MGUL01000186.1:43296-46234 GCA_001800005.1 Elusimicrobia bacterium RBG_16_66_12
CGTCCGACCCGAAGGCAGATCCACGCCGCGGGCCAGCGCGGCCAGCGTCGCGCCGTAGCCGTCGAGCCAGTCGCCCATCAGAGAACCAGGCGGGATGGCGAGCGCCGTACCCTTGAGCCCGGATGTCAGCGCGCGCGTCACGCGCGCGTAGTCCACCCCGGTGATCGAGCACATCGGCAGGGCCGTCAGCAGGACGGCCGCGCAATCCGGCAGAGCGTCCAGCTTCAAGACGGCGTCGGCCAGGATGTCGTCGTGCTGCTTGACCACCCCCCGCGAGCAGACGTTGGTGAAGCAGACGCGGTGCCGGCCGTCGATGCGCAGGAGGGTCGACTCCAGGTCGTGCCGGCCATGGATGAAGTGCGCCTTGTAAAGCGAGCAGTCGGGACCGTCGACCAGGATGTAGACGTCCGGAATCGCGTTGACGGCCAGGTAGACGCCGAGCATGCTCGGGAAGTTGAAGGGCTGGCCGTGGCTCACGTCGCCCCCCCCTGCAGATAAGGCGCGTAGCGCTTGTAAAAGCTCCAGCGCCCCACGGTGAGCAGCCGCTCAAGGGACTCCACGGCTCCCCGCACTCCCGGCTCGAAAGGTTCCAGCGAGAACTGGTTCTTGCCCGCCCGCGCCAGGCGCTCATCGAAAAAGAATTCGGAGTAGACCGCGTCGTAAGGCCCCTCGCGCAGAAGACGCTCCAGCTCCGCGGGGGTCTTGAAGCCCTTCAGAGGACCTCGGCTCTTGGCGCCGTGGAGCAGGACATCGACCCGGATCCCCATCTCGCGCAACAGGCGCAGGACGGGCACGCCCCACAAAAGGCTTGGATCGGTCAGGCGGGGCAGTTGAGCCGCGTCAACGACGAAGGCGAAGGTCATCCCCGCGGCCCGGCCGCGCAGGCTCTCCCATCTCCCTCTCCAGGCGGCGAAGGTCTCGTGGAAAATACGGTCCGCCTCATCCTGCAGGCCGAAGAGACCGGCGACGGACCTCAGCCACGAACGTGTCCCTTCGACTCCGAAGGGCGGTTCGAAGACATGCCCGGCGACGGGCAGGGTGCGGAATACCTGCTCATAGACCGGCTCGAAAACGGCATTGGGGAGGAATATCTGCGCCTGGGCGCGCGGCAGGCGCCGCGCCTGAGACAGGCTCAACGCCGGCATGACGCGGGCGTTGATCCTCACGCCGGACTGCTCCAAGAGCCCAGAGAGTTCGGCCATGCCGGGCCCATCGGGGAAGCCCACCAGGTTGACCGACGCCGGGATCTTTTCCTGCTCGGAATAGCCCTTCTCCGCGCGCAGTCGATCGAGCATCAGGCGCGCGACGTCCACCCCCTGGTTGGCCGCCTGGTTGCTGTAGATGACCGGGACGGGGGTGCTCCCCTCCACCTCGCGCACGATCCTGGAGATGTCGTCTCCGATGACGGTCGGCACGCAGGTCGACTGGATCACGACGGCCTGGACGCCCTCGGCCTCCCGCAGGCCCGCGTCGATGACCTCGCGCAGCTTGTGTTCGCCGCCATGGATCACATCGTCGTCGCGAAGGTCGGTCGTCAGGGACATCGTCCCCCGCGTGCTCTCCTCGGGAGAGGACGGCGCATCGCGGCGCGAGCGATCCCGGCGCAGCCAGGGGAAGTTGAAGTAGTTTGGGTCCTGGAGATTCCAGGCAGGCGTGGCGTAGCCGCACTCCAGGTCCTGGTGCCAGATCTGGAGCACGGGCGCGGCGAGGCGCAATCCGGTCTCGGCGTTGCGGCGGCTCTCCCGGTCGCAGAAGAATTGGCGCCACTGGTCGGCCGCCCCCCACTGGTCCGCGTTGGAACCGGTCTCGCCGCCCTTGGATGCGCCCAGCCTGGCCAGGGCTTTCTCCAGGAGACCATGCCGGCGTTCGACGGCTCTATCGCGGGAACGACCCCGACGCGGAGTCGTCGGGCCCGCCGAGGGCGAGCCGGTCTCGGGCACCGCCGCCTTCAGGACGGGCGGCGCGCCGACGAAAGCCCGGCGCGCCAGCATCTGGAAACTTTCGTCGGTGAGGGGCGTCGGGATGTTTTTAGAAGAAGGCTGCAGCAGCTCGGACGCCAAGGACTCCAGGGTCCGCGCGAAATCGGATTCGGGCGCGATTTCAACGGCGGTCTTGCGGGCGTACTCCGCGCGGCGCACGGCCGCATCCCGCGTCAGCCAGGCGACGACCCGCGTCCCGATCAGGCCCGCCAGACGCGCGACGGAGTCGCGATCGGCGTCCGGATCGCGAAGGTTGGCCGCCAACCCCACGAGGCTCGATCCGTTGGCCGCGTAGTTGCGCACGGCGCGCGCGACGTTGTTGGCGGCATAGAGAGACATCAGCTCTTCGGACGTCACGATCAGGACCTTGTCGGCCATATTCTCGCGCAAGGGCGCGGCGAACCCTCCGCAAACGACGTCGCCGAGAACGTCGAAGAGCGCCACGTCGTAGCGGTCGGGCTCGAGGAATCCCGACCCCTCCAGGATCTCGATCATCCGAGAGATGCCGCGCCCCGCGCATCCGATGCCCGGCTCGGGCCCCCCCGCCTCCACGCAATCGACGCCCAGGCGGCCGCGAACGACGAGTCCCGAGGCATCCGCCTTGCCGGAATCCATAAAGGCCGAGTGCTCGACGGCGGTGCGGATCTGCACGCCTTCCGTCAGGGCGACCGTCGTGTCGTGCTTGGGGTCGCAGCCCACGAGAAGCACCCGAAGACCCCGCCGCGCGTAGATCGCGGCGAGGTTCGCGGAGAACGTCGATTTCCCGATGCCGCCTTTGCCGAAGATCGCTATCTTTTGCATGTCTCAGCTCTAGGATACATCCTTCAGCATCGCATTGAACATCCGCTCGACGACGCCGAGGCAGCCGCGAAAACCGAGGAACGGCCGGTCGATCAGCGCGTGGTCCCGGTAGGAAGGAAAGCCGAACTCGACGACGGCGCCGGCCGCTCCGCGGCGCG
>MGUL01000186.1:46289-48169 GCA_001800005.1 Elusimicrobia bacterium RBG_16_66_12
AGAACTCGGTCCCAGTCGGCTCGCACGGGCTCGAAGAGGACCTCCGGCATTCCCGGCACCCCCTTGAGCCCCTCCAGGCCTCGCGCCGACCGACTCAAGGCCGCCGCGGCGACGATCTCGAGGCCTATATCGTCGGCCAGCTCGCCGAGGCCCGCGAGGAGGAATGGATCCGCCCCGAACGCCGCCCGCCGGTGCACCAGTCGAGGCACGACTCTCTCGAGCCGCCTGAGAACCGGGGAGAGTTCTCCTTCGATGAGGTCCTGAACGGACGTCGAGCGGCCGCAGGCCTCGGCGACGCCGCTCAGCCACGTCTGCGAACCCTTCAAACCGAAAGGGATGCCCATCTCTACCGCGGGGATGCCCAGGCGCTCGGCCAAGATGGACGCGGCCGCCCGCCCGTAGGGCATGGACAGGATGGTCCCCGCGCGCGCGACTTCCGAGAGGCGGGCATACGGCTCGCCTCCGGGCCAGACGCTGACCAGTTCCAGCCCGAGCCCCCCCAAGAGCCGCCGCAGTTCCCGGAGGTTGGCGAGATGGTCATCCTCTCCACGATCCATCAGATAACCGACGATGGCGACCTTGTCGGGATTCCGCTCTTTTTCTGCCAGCGGGACCGCGCGCGCCAGGCAAGCCAGGACATCCGCGTAGCCGTCGAGCCAATCGCCCGAAAGAGAGTCCGAGGCCAGCCGCAAGACGGACGCCAAGCCAGGTCCGCGCGCGCCGCGCAGGATCCGGTCGTAGTCGGTGCCCACCATCGCGCAGAAGGGCAGCGCCGAGAACAACAGGACCCCGCAGCGGCGGTCGGCGGCGGCTCGACGAACCATGTCGGCCAGACGCGCCTCGCGGTCGCCGACGACGACGCCCGGGTCGACGGAGGTATGAGCGACCCGGGCGAGCCCTGAAGGGTCGAGCAGAGCCGAACCCAGGTCGTGCGTTCCGTCGATGAACCCCGCCTTGTGCTGGACGCAATCGGGACCGTCGATCAGGATGCGCGCGTCGGAAACCGCGTTGACGGCCAGATAGGCTCCCACCAAGTAGGAAGCGTTGAGCCGTGCGGCTGGGTTAAGGTGTTCCATCGTCCTTCCTGAAGCGGCCATAGCGCCGATGGACGGGCAGGCGACAGAGCCGCAGCAGACGCCGCAGGGTGCGCAAGGCGCCATCGAAGCCCGGCTCGAAACACTCCCGGGAGAACGGGGTCAGTCCGCGTCGCCGCAAGCGTGGATCGCCGGGGAAGTCGCTATAGGCGGCGGAAGACCCGCCGTCCGCCAGGAGCCGGTCGAGTTCCGCGAGGCCCGTGAAATGAAACACCCGGACGCCGGACGGCGGCGGGGCCGGGACCTGGCGCCGGGACCAGAGCAGGAGGTCGACGCGGAACCCCATCTCGCGCGCGAACGGCAGGAGCGGCACCCCCTGCGCGAGCGCTCCGTCCATGAGCCCCGGCCATGACCGCTCCTCGACGATGAAGCTCAAACGGTGCTGTTCCGCGGCCCGGCGCAGTTCGCGCCAAGTTCGACGCAGGTCCCGGTAGCGCGCTCCCAGCGCCGTCTCGAAGGCGCCCTCGCGACCGGCCGCCGCGGCGACGGCCTTGATCCAGCTCCGGGTGCCGCGCAGGCCGTAAGGCGCCTCGGCGCACAGGGTCCGAAGGCCCTGTCGCGCGAAAAGTCCCGCGTAAGGCGCATCGGCGCGGAAAAGCACGTGGAGTCCCCCCGCATTGAGGCGCTCCAGCGCCCCGAGGCTCCAACCCGGGACAACGCACTCGTTGACGCCGACACCCGCCTCCTTGAGGAGCGCGGCCAGTTCCTCCCGCGCGCGGCCCTCCGGGAAGCCCACGAGGTTCACCTTGCTCGGGTCCGGCGACGCCTCCCGGAAGCGCGCGCCGC
>MGUL01000186.1:48177-50321 GCA_001800005.1 Elusimicrobia bacterium RBG_16_66_12
CGAGCGCGAAACATTTCTCCAGCAGCGCGCGCTCCGGATCGAAGCAGTCGGCGACGACGACCGGAAGCCCATGGCGGCGCCGCAGGCGCTCCGCGCAGCCTTCGATATCGTCGCCCATGACCATCGGAGCGCAATCGGACTTGATCACCACCACCTCCGGCGACGCTCCCGCGCGAAGAGAGTCCTCCGCCGCGCGCTCGGCCTTTCCGGCGCCGCCGTCGATCATGTCCCGTTTGCCGAGATCCGTAAGCGCGTGAGCGTCGCGGGCGGACGACCCGGGGCCCGGCGCCCGCGGATCCGGCCCCCCCTCATTGTTGGCGTCGAACCAGCACTCCCAGTCGCCGTGATGGATGAAGAGCGCGTCGCGCGGCATCCCGACGCGGGTCAAGCTCTGCGTCTGGGGGAGGAAGAATCGGACCTCGGATTCCTCCGCCTCCGGACCCGGAACCACGCCGGGAGGCTCGCGATTCTCGCGGGCCGTCGACGGGGAGGCTGCGCCTGCCCCGGTCTCCGCGAGCAAGACGCGCTTGAGAGCCGGAAGAGGGACCGAAGCCAATCGCGCGCCCAGTGCCCGAAGAACGGCCTCCAAAGCGGGACCGACGTCGCTTGGCTGATCGAGGCACAGGCCGAGGTGCGCCGTCTTGAGGAAAGCCTCTCCAGCGTCCACCGGCTTGAGCAAGAGGACGACGCCGTCGCCACGGCCGTCGCTCAGCCGGAACCTCAGGCGGTCATCGGGCGCCAGACGCGCCTCCTCCAGAATCCAGCGTGGGCCGAGCCCAAGAATGCGCTTGAAGCGCGCCAGGGCGCGAGGGCCGGCCGCCACGCCGTCCGGGGGCAGCCCCGCAGCGGACTCACGGCGAGCCGGAACCGTCTGCGGCGCCGCCGGCACCCCTCCCGAGAATCGCCGGCGCGAGAGTTCGAGGAAATGTTCCTCCGTCAGAGGCGTCGGGGGCCGCGCGGCCGAGGCGTCTATGGCGAACACGGCCGAGGCCAATTCCCGGAGCCTGCGCACCGTCTCCCCTTCAGGCGCATGCTCGACGACGGTCCGGCGCAGGAACTCCGCCTCGCGCACCTGCGGGTCGCGGCTCAGGCAGGCCAGCACGCGCGTGCCGAGCAGTCCCGCGAAGCGCTCCATCATCTCAAGGTCGGCGTCCGGATCGCGCAGATTGGCGATCATACCCCCCAGCGCGACGCCGTTGGACGCGTAGGTCCGCACCGCCTTGGCGATGTTGTTGGCGGCATAGAGGGAGGCGAGTTCCTCGGAGACCACGATGAAGACTTTCTCGGCGAAGCCCTCGCGCAGCGGCGCGGCGAAACCGCCGCAGACCACGTCCCCGAGGATGTCGAAGACCGCGACGTCATAGCGCCCCGACGCGAGAACCCCGTCGCGGGAGAAGGCATCAAGCATCCGCGTGATGCCGTAGCCCGCGCAGC
Source organism: Elusimicrobia bacterium RBG_16_66_12 (assembly GCA_001800005.1). Lineage (GTDB taxonomy): Bacteria > Elusimicrobiota > Elusimicrobia > UBA1565 > UBA9628 > GWA2-66-18. Next base: position 49,612 of record MGUL01000186.1, read on the forward strand.
CGACCCCGGGCTCCGGCCCGCCCGCCTCGACACAGTCGATGCCGAGAGGCCCGCGGACCACCGAGTCCTCGAGCCGGCCAGTGAAAACGCGCACGGACCCGCCGCCGGCCAGGGCCAGCGTGGAGTCGTGCTTGGGGTCGCATCCGACGTGAAGGACCCGGCGGCCGCTGGAGGCGAAGACCGCGCTGAGGTTAGCGGCGATCGTCGACTTCCCAACGCCTCCCTTGCCGAAGAACGCCAGTCTTTGCGTCACATCACCCCCGGGCGACCGTCATATTATACGCATTGCGCCGAGGCAGAACTCAGTCAGCGCCGCGTCCGCCGAGCGCGTGGCGGCCAGGACCTCGGCGGGAAACGAATCGCTCAGGACCCGGACGGGGTCGGAGGCCGGATGTTTGAGAAGCCGCCGCGAACCGCGCAGACGCCCCAGTCGCAGAAGCCCCCGGCGCGGCCGGACGGCATCGGCCAATATCAGGTTGGAGCTGTAGATCTCGCCGTCGGTGTCGACGACCAGGCCGTCGTTGTAGAGAGGCGTCGTGCCGCGCCGCGTCAGGTTGACGACCTCGGCCGGCCGGCCGGCAGCGGCCCATCGTCCCAGGACCAGCCGCAGGGCCCGAAAGGCGGCGGCAAGCCCTTCGAGCTGCGCGGGCGTCCAGAGCACGAAGTAGGCGGGCAGGAAGTTGAAGCGGGAGAACCCGAGGCGGCGCGCC
>MGUL01000186.1:50328-53028 GCA_001800005.1 Elusimicrobia bacterium RBG_16_66_12
GCAACCGGCGCCTCTCCGGGAACGAGGAGGAAGTTGTGGACCACCCCCGGCAGACGCGCCGCCAGCGGGTCCGGGCGGCTGACGAAGACTTCCACTTGCGGCCGGCGCGACAGGAGATCGGCCACCTGGGACAGGCCGCCGCCATGGGTGGGCAGCTCCACCGCCGTCCCGGGAGCCAGGACCGCCAGCCGCTCCAGCGCGCGCCTCACCAGATCCGGGCGCAGCAGCGGCTCGCCCCCGAAGAGCTTGACGCGGGCGGGCGAGGCGAGGCGGGGCAGGAGCCCCTCCAGCGCCGCGTCGAGCGTGTCCTCCGCCATGTCGGCATCCTCGAAGGCCTGCGGGCAGTAGCCGCAATTGCGGTCGCAGCGCCGCGTGAGGACGAGGACCAGAAGGCGCTCCTTCCTCAAGGGACCTTGTTCCTCTCGGGGGCGGTCTCGCCCTTCTTGACCGGCACGAATTCGTCCCAGCCGAAGAGCTCCGGGTACTCGCGCCAGGGCCCCTCGCAGCTCGCGTGCCAGCCGCACTCCACGCAGCGCGGACCCCGGCTCTTGCCCTCGTCGACGCGGGTCTTGGTGTAGTCGGCGATCACGCAGTCGGCGTCGTAGATGCGCGTGCGCGGGATGATCTGCTCGGCCACATAGCGCTCGTAGCCGGACATCAGGCAGTAGGGGATGGCCTCCGTCATCACGGTCTTGCCCGCCTTGATGCCCACGTCAAGCGCCTGCTTCACATAGGGCTCGATGAGGCTCTTGCGGGCGGTCAGCCACTCCTTGTTCTCCCCCGCGCGGCCGCTCATGTGCATGAAGGCGAACTGGAACTGGTCCACGCCCAGCGAGACCAGCAGGCGCGCCAGGTCCGGCAGGGCGGGATAGTTGACCTTGGTGATCACGGAGTTGGTGATGACGCGAGTTCCGAGGCGCTTGAGGATGCGCATGCCCGAGACCGTCTGAACGAAAGCCCCGGGGGCCCCCGTCAGGTAGTCGTGGATGCGCGCAGTGGAGCCGTGCAGGGAGGGCCCGAATTCGTTGACGCCGGCGTCGATGAGCCTCTTGCAGAAATCCTCGTAGCAGAAGGTGCGGCCGTTGCTCTGCACCTGGATGAGGGTGTAGCCGAGATCGCGGGCCTTGCGCGCGATCTCCACGATCCGCTTGTGCAGGGTGGGCTCTCCCCCCGTGATGACGACGCCCACGGCCCCTCCGGCGCGCCCCTCCTCCAGGGACCGCATCAGCTCGGCCTCGGCCTTGGCGGGCAGGCGCTCGCGCTTGTCTCCCTGGACGCAGAAATGGCAGTAGTTGTTGCAGCGGAAGCCCACTTTCAGATCGACCCTTTCGCTCACGGACGCCCCCCCCCTCGGACCTTGGACGCCACCGCTTGCGCCGGGGTCAGGACGGGGCAGAGTTCCTTGGAAGAATAGTAGACGTCCATCTGGTAGAGACCGGCGCAGATCTTCTCGAGAGAGCAGTCCCGGCAGCGCGCGGACTTGCCGTAGCTCCAGGAGCTCTTGTCCTGCCGCCGGCGCCCCTTCTCGTCGAGGAAATAGATGTCACGCCCTTCGTCCTTGATCAGCTTGCGCGTCTCGGTGGAGAAGTGGGCGAAGTCGGACATGAAGCAGAGCGGGACGCGCTCGACGCGGAAGGTCCGGCCGACCGAGGAGAGCCAGGCCATCGCGCGGTGCAGCTCCACCTCGAAGGAACGGAGCGTCGGCACGAGCCGGGGGTTGAGGGAAGCGGCGTTCATCAGAGGATCCATGTTGTTCCAGACGAAATGGGTCAGGAACGGGAACTTCCCGGCCAGGAACCGGGGCGTGAAGCTGAGATGGCCGGCGTTGAGGCTGTTGATCACCGTGTTGATGTCCACCCGCACGCCCAGGCGGCCGGCGTTCTCCAGGGCGCGCAGGATGTTGGGCAGGGAGTTCTTGTTGCCCGTGAGCTCGCCCTGGACCTCGGGTTTGGCCGAATGGACCGAGATGTGCATGTGGTCAAGGCCGGCATCGACCAGGGCTTTCAGGTAGTCGGGCTTGCAGACCCTCTGGCCGTTGGTGATGAGCCGGGCGGGCAGGCCTTTCTTGCGGGCGTAAGCCACCAATTCCGGCAGGCGGTCGAAGAGCGTCGGCTCGCCGCCCGTGAAGATCACCCCCGCCGCTTCCTGCTGGACGAAGGCGTCCAGCAGATCCACGGCCTCCTTCCAACTGATCACGCGGCCGTTCTCAGGATTCGAGCAGAAGAGGCATTTCTGGTTGCAGATGCGCGCGACTTGAAGATAGGCCAAGGTCGCCATCATTGCCCTCCTCGCGGCGCCAGTTCCGCGCCGCCGAAGGACTCCAGGTAGCGGTCGAAGACCCCCGCGCAGAGCTTGCGCGCCGAGCACGGACGGCAGACCGCGGGCTTGCTGCGGCGGCGTCCGGCGTCGCGGCTCAGGATGGCGGTCAGGCCGGGGGCGCCGTCGACGGAGCGGCGCTCGACGGTCACTCGCGGCGAGAAATGCGCGTCGTTGGAGAGCTCGAGCCGTCCGTCCATCACGCAGAGCGGCAGGCCGAAGAGCCTCAGGACCACGCCGGCGTCTTCGAAAATCCGAGCCAGACCGGGCAGGCGAGCCCGCCACCGCGAGAGCGGCACGGCCAGCGACGCGTAGGCGCGCGCCGCCCGGCCTTCCGGCGCGACATTGGAAAGCAGGCAGTGCCGGATCGCGGGATGCGAAACC
>MGUL01000186.1:53053-59567 GCA_001800005.1 Elusimicrobia bacterium RBG_16_66_12
AGCCGTTCCCAGTTGCGGCGCGTGACGACGGTGTTGGTGAGGAGATAGGTGCTCCGGCCGTGGCGCGCGATGTTCTCCAACGCCTCCATCGCCCGCGCGAACGAGCCCGGCGTCCCGGCGTCGGCGTCGTGCCCCGCGGCGTCGGGGCCGTGCACGGACAGGCAGAGCTCGTCGACCAGGGGCAGCACCTCTCGGGCGTAAGGCGTCTGCGCGAAGAGCCCGCCGTTGGTCGTCAGATAGGTCTTGAAGCCCAGCTTGCGCGCCGCGAGGAGGGCCGCGGGCAGCAGGGGGTGGGCCGTGGGCTCGCCTCCCGTGAAGGTCACATGGTCGAACCCCGCGCGGCGGCGCTCGCGGAGGACGGCCGACACCTCCGCGCCCTTCAGCGGAGAGCGGCGCCAGCGCGCCATGCGCAGGCTCTCCGAACAGAATGCGCAGCGCTGGCCGCAGGCGTAGGAGAGATGCAGTTCCAGCCGCGTCGCCCGCGCGGGCGATTCAGGAGGCATGAAGCTCTCCCAAGGGCCGCAGCCAGGGCTCGGGGTCTATCGTCAGATAACGCCGCCAGACCCCCCCGCAATGCGTGCGCAGCGCGCAGGACGCGCAGAGCGGCGGCTTCGTCTTCATCCCGTCGCCGGGCGCATGACCGAGCTCCGCCTCGCACCACTCGACGCAGCGCGGCAGTCTGCGATGCCAGCCTCCGACGCAGAGGGGCAGCCCGCAGAACGGATTCAGGACGCGCAGCCCGAGCCGGTCCGCCTCATCGAGAGCCGCCTCGATGCGAGGCGAAAGGTCCCGGTATCGAGGGACCAGGCTCGGCGCCCCCTCCGCGCGCCCATGCGGCTGGACGACCGACAAGGACACCGACTCGATCTTGAACTCGGCGCCGACGAAGCGCATATAGCCGGCCATCGCGCGATACTGGACCGCCGTGACGACCGGATTCAGGATCACCTCGACGCCGGCGGCGATCAAGTTCTCGATCGCCGCCACGCAGTCTCTCCAAGCGCCGGGCATGCGCAGCAGGCCGTCGTGCGCGCGCGGCAGCTGCGAGTGCAGCGCGACGAAGGCATGCGTGAGCCCCGCCCGCCGCAGCGCCTCGGCGCGCCCCCGCGGCGCGAGCGCGAGACCGTTGGTCTGGAGCTCCACGCGCGAGAAACCTCTCGCGCGGGCGTGCGCGACCAGGCGATCCAAGTCAGGGCGCAGACTGGGCTCTCCCCCGCTCAGCTCCAGGCGGTCGGCGCCCTCGGCGGCCATCCGGTCGATCTCCCATTCCGCCTCGGCCGTGCTCAAGCGCGCAGGATAGGGATAGGACTCCGCCGGGACGTTGCAGAAAAGACAGTCGGCATTGCAGGCCAGGCCGAGCCGCAGTAGGCGGTAGCGGCGGTTCTCCTCCGGCGGCTCGGGCGTCGCAGCCCCCTGGCTCAGCAATGCCGCGCCGGCACGCCGAGGATCGTTTTGACGAGCCGCCAAAGGCGGCTCTTGTTTCTGACGAATCCCTCGGATGGCTCACACGGACGCCGCGTCGGATCGGAAATCTGAGGATACTCGTCCGCCGCCCAATCCACGAACGAACACCAGTCGAAACCTGAATCGATCCGGCGGATGCCCGGCAACTGACCTTTGTATCTCTCGCTCGTCAGCCAATAAGAACAGGGGATGGGATGTCCCGACGGCAGCACCGAGACATGCTTGTCCATGTGCGCGCGGCAGGTGACGCCGTCGTCCGGGTTCAACTCATTAAAGAAATTCTCGGCGCGAGTCGTGCCTTCGGCCTTCGCGTCGAGGATTCCCGCGCAGAGCGCACGCAGCGCCGCCTCGTCCCAGTTTTCCTCGTACAGGAAGTTCACGCAATAGCCGACGCGCAGCGACGAGAACAGATCGGCGCCTTGCGCAAAACCGCCGGCGTGGCGCGGCGCCAAAGTCCAAGACGCGTGGAATTTCCCCGAACGGCTCCCCCTCCGCAGCCCCTCGAGGGACGCGTCAAAGGTGCCGGAATCTCCCCGGGATGGGCGACCCGCGTCGTGGGCGGCGCGGATTCCGTCCACGCTCACCCCGATGGAGCAGGGGTTGTTTTCCACAAATCGCACCAACGCTGCGTCCACAAGCGCCCCGTTGGTCGTCATGCTGAGGTGCGCCACTCGATCGGGAAGACGTCCGCGCGAAACGATATGATCGATCACCGGACGGTTCAACAGCGGCTCTCCGCCGTATAGATAGAGGTCGACGGGACCGGGAAATGCCGACACCGTACGCTCGAAGGTGTCAACGGTCATGAAAGAAGCCGCGCCGCCGGTCGGTTTCGCACCTTGGTAGCAGTATCGACACGCCAGGTTACAAGCGTCCGTCAGGTGAAGTCTGAGCGTCGTCATCGCATCGTGAGCTGTAAACGAGACGTGTGAAATAATCTCCTATTCTCTTATTGACGAACATCGTGCGTCCAAAATAGGTGCGCATCGCGGCCTGCGCCATCGCAGACATGCCATCGCGGGATGTCCCGAAGCCGCGAACAAAGCGATCCAGGTTCTGAGCGTCTAATTTCCCGATCGGAGTGAAAGAGACGTCATGGTCCATGGCGAACAGGAAATCACGGGTCACATAGACCGACCCGTCCCAGTCGATCGCCGGACCAAGAGGAGGAAGCTTAAGATCGCGGAACTCCTTCTCGTTTAAATTGACGGCCATTCCCCCATATGCGGAATTCGCATGCAAAAATAATAGCAATTCTCGGATCTTGCGCGCATATTCCTTCAGGCGGGCGGGGAGGTCCGGACACGATGTGATGAACTCATAAGTCAGGTCGACCGGCATGACGAATATCGGCACCCCGAACGCATCGACCAGGTATTTGAAATCATCCACCAACGACGGGCTCGAGAAGCCCGCCACCATCCCCAGGGAGAGGGAAACGCCGGAGTCTTTGGCCGCGGATATCGCGCGCGCCAGCCGTGAATAGCAGTCGCGAGGCGCGCCGCGCGCCGGGCGCTGGCGCGCCTGCGTCCCCGGTCCGCCGTCGATGCTGATATTAAGCTCGACCGCAAGCCCGGGGATGGACGCGTGGCGGATCAGCCTGCTCAGATGTGTCTGAACCAAAAGCCCGTTGGTGACGATTTTCGTTCTCAACACGCCGCCGGAAGCGGCGAATCGCGGGGCGAACTCCTCCGCCAATGCGAAGAATCGATCGACGCCGCGCCGATTGAGCAACGGCTCTCCGCCGAACAACGTCACGAGCACTTCATGGTCGACATACTCCAAGAGCTGCGCGAAAAAAGATTCGATGACGCCGGTTCCCATACGGCGTCGTCCATGCTCCAAAGGACAATACTCGCAGGCGAAGTTGCAATCGCGAGTCAGGACAAGCGTGAAATCCTCGAATGGGAAGCGGCGCGGCGAGCGCGGCCCGGCGGGCTCCCGGTCAGCGTTCATAGCAAGCAAGAACGGCGGCGGAATAGAACCGCACCGCGGCGGCGCGCTCGTCTTCCCTGTCAGGGAAGACGAATCGTTCCGGACGACCGGGGCGATGGACGTGCCCACGTCCCATCAGCTCGACGTGCGGCCCCGGGAAATCCTTCTCCAACCTCGTCCCAAAGCGCATCCTGTAGCCGGCAAACAGGTTGGGATCCGAGATCTTGTGGATGATGAATCGGCGGCGTTCCTCATCCGGCGTCATCCGGTGGATTTTTTTCACCCTAAAACCGGAGCGCAGATAGTCCCCATAGGGAAGATTGCGATACGCGATAACGTGCGGCAGATATCCATAGGCGCCCGCCCCGATCCCGACGACGCCTGCGCCGTCCCGCACGCGGGGGAAGTAATGAGTCGGGCCTCGCCGAAGATCGTGGCGAACTCGGATATATGTTTGGAGCGCCTTCACCGCCCGGCGCATGCGACGCCTCACGATCGGCCCTGGGAAATCCAATCCGACGCCGTCTTGCGCAAAACCAGTGTCGCCGGTGTGGTCGTAGGCGTTGACGCTCAGACTTGCGGGGGCAAAGTCGCAAACGACCCGATCTATGGCGCCGCGCACGGACGCCAACGTCTCGCCAGGCAGCCCGACGATGAAATCGAAGTGGACCTTAAGGCCGGTCCCGGCGAGGATGCGTGAAAGTCTGGGCAGCGATCCATTATGAGATTGCCTGCCGATGGCGCAAAGGACGCCCGCTTCAAGACTCTGAATGCCCATCGAGAGATGGGATACACCGCGGCGCAGCAGAACCGCCACCTTCGCCGGCGTCAAGCTCGCAGGAGTCGCGTCGATCTCGAATGGCATCCCGTCGCCGAGCTTGAAAAGCCGGCGCAACTCGCCTAAGAGCACGTCGAGCTGACCCTCGGTCAGCGCGGTCGGCGTTCCGCCGCCGACATAGGCGGCGGCAAAACGCGTGCCCTGCACTTGCCTGGACACTTCGCGCGCTTCCGCGAGCAATGCGTCAAGGTAGGCTGCAAGTCTCTTCGGGCCCGGATGCCGCTCCTTGTAGACGTTGCAGAACTTGCATATCGCGTGACAGAAGGGGACATGCGCGTAGAGAAGCGCCGGCGCCGCCAGGGGGCCGACGCTGTGGGAGGCAACGGCGCCGCGATTCTGCTCCAAGGCGACCCCGGGCGGGTAATCGAAAAGATGCACCGCCATGTCCTTGTTTCTCAGCAGGATCTTCGCTATGGCCTCGTCAGAAAGCGACATAAGTCACCCCGCCCCCAAAGGCTGGGACTCAGGGGGCGGCGGAACGAACTCAAGCCATCCCCGCCTCTCGGCATAAGCCGCAGGGACTCCCTCACACTTCTCCGCGAGAGGGCAAGCGCGACAAGGCTCGCCTTTCACTTTTCCCCAGCCGGCGTCACGCCTCCTCTCGCTGCCGGCGTCCCCGCCGGAAATGTTGAACAGGTCTTCCTGGCTCAGCCTCGCGCAGACTCGGCGCGCGTGCTTCGCGATGACGCACGGCGGCACATCGAGCACCGAACAGGCGACGCCGCGGGCGTCGACCTGGTCGAGACCCTTGGAGAGCGGCCCGGAAACCTCGGAAAATCTGGGGACGGTCCGCTCGAAGGCGTCCAACATATGCCCCTGGATCCTGGGGAAAAAGAGGTTGTGCCTTCGGACCCCGCGGCTCGCGACGAAGTCCATCACGCGGTCGAGGCGGGAGGCCGTCAGTGGAGTCATCACCGTGTTGACGGAGAAGACCAGCCCCGACTTCCTCTCAGCGACATAGCGCAGGACGCTCTCGATGCTCGCGAGCTTGCGCGAGAAGCTGGAGGGATTGCCGGTGATGAGGGATTCCGTCTCGCTGGAGTCGCTATGGAGGGAAAGCGTCAGGTCCGTGATGCCGGCGTCAAGGAATTCCGCCGCCCTCTTGCTGCGAGCGAAGACATGGCCGTTGGTCACGAGATGGATCATGTCGAAACCGAGACCGCGCGCATGACGGAGGATTTCGAGGGCGTCCGGGCGAAGGGTGAACTCCTTGGAGCTGATATCGATGCCGTTGTAGCCACTCCGGCGGTAGCCTTCCAACTTCGTCGCGATCTGCCCGGCATTGAGAACCGGCACGTTCATGCGGACATCCCCGCAGAAGATGCACTCGTTGGTGCAGCGGTTCGAGAGAGAGAGCCCCACGATCTTGAGCCGTCCGGGATCGCGAGGCGTCACCTCGGCGGCCCTCCAGCCGCGGCCACCGCGGCTTCCCGAGGCGGAACGGCGAACCTTTTGATGATGGCGTTCGCCATGCGCGACATGAACGCCAGGCCCCCGCGGAATCCGAGGAAAGGTTCATCGTGGAAAAAATGAGTGTAATAAGACGGATATCCCCACTCGATCCAGGGAACCCCCGCGTCCAGCCCTGGGAGGATATTGCTGTTGGCGATCACGAGATCGAGGCTCTCCGGCCCGGCGCCCTCGGTCGCCGGCACCAGTTCGCCGCCGACCTCCGCGATGAGCCCCGCCAGGGACGCTTCGTAGCGAGGGTCCCCGACGTAGAGGAACCGTCGCCCAAGGAACGCCTGCGGGACCAGCCACTCGAGCCGCGGCACGATCTCCTTCAATTCCTCCGCGATGAACTTCTCCGCCTCGCGCCGCCGGTCGAGGGCGGCGGCGATCTGCTCGATCCAACGTCGAGTCCCGCTCAGGCCGAAGGGGAGGTCCGTCTCGATGAGGCGGGCCCCAAGACGCCGTGCCAATGTCCTCGCCGCCGCTCGTCCGTGGGGAAGAGAGATGATCGTCGAAGCATGCCGGGCTTCCCGGAGATCCTCGTAAGGACGGCCGGAAAGCCAGACCGAGACGGGCTCGGCGCCGACGGCGCGGAGGATGCGTTCGATTTCCGCGACGTTGCCTCGATGATCGCCTTCGGTCCGATCCATGAAGTAGCCGACGACGGCGACGTTGCCGTCCTGCGTCCGGGCGTCCGAGATGTCCATGCCCTCGGCCAGCGCCTGCAGGACCGACTCGTAGCCCCTGAGCCAATCGACGCCCATGGATCGCATCGGAAGCGTGAAGACGGGCTTGCCCAGGCCCGGGGCCGTCTCCCGGACGAGC
>MGUL01000186.1:59581-61069 GCA_001800005.1 Elusimicrobia bacterium RBG_16_66_12
ATGGCGCAGGTCGTGATGGCCCCGCATAGGACGACGCCGCAGGCGGGGTCCGATGCGCTGATGCGCAGCGCCTGCGCTATCCCATGCTCGAAATTGGTCGCGATCCGGACGGGATTGATGTCGGTGTGTAGTATCCGATTCTCGTTGCGGCAATCCAGGAGCGTAGAGAACACATCGTGTTGGCCCTGGATGTAGCGGGCCTTGGAGAACAGACACTCCATGCCGTCGACGAGGAAGTATGCGTCCGGGATCGCGTTGACGGCGAGGTAGACGCCGATCAGATACGGCGGGAGATCGTTGAAGGACTCCGGCTTAGCCATGCCCCCCCCTCGAACGGCGGGCCAAGAACGGCGCATAGCGCTCGTAGAACGGAAGACGGCAGATGGACAGGAGGCCGCGCAGCGAACGCAGGGCGCCGGCCAGGCCCATCTCGAAGTTGCGCCTGGAGAACTGCGCCTTCCCGGCCTCGGTCAAGCGCCAGTCGTAGAAGATGTCGGAGAAGACCGCGCGGAACGCGCCCTCCCGCAGGAGGCGATCTAGCTCACCGGGGTCGCGGAAGACGCCGCGCCGCACGCCGGCGCCTCGAGAGGTCTCCGCGGCGGGGCGCGCCTCGGCATGAGGGGCATAGACGAGAAGGTCGACGCCGAAGCCCATCTCGCGGAGCATCCCCAGGAACGGGACCCCCCGGCTGAGGACCGGGTCGTGAAGTCGCCCTTCGTCGCGGACGACGAACGCCAGACGGTAGCGCCGCGCCTCCCGGCTCAGCTCCCGCCACGCGTCCCGGAAACCGCTCCACCGATGACGCCAGGCGGCCTGGAAAGCCTCCGCCCTCCCCGTCTCCCGCGCGATAGCCTCCAGGCAGAGGCGCGTGCCCCTGATCCCGTATGGGGCGGGAACCGGAAGCGCTCTCAGGCCCTTTTGCGAGAAGAGTTCCGGAAGGGCGCTCGCCCGGGAAGATGTTGCGAGAGACACCTGCCAAAGAGCTTCCGGGATCCGGCGGACCGCGCCGACGCTGACCTCTGGAAGCAGATGGAGCCGGGATTGGAGGCCCATCTCCGCGAGAAACGGGACCAACTCCTCCTCGCGATAACGGTAAGGGAAGTCGTAAAGGTTGACGCCCGAGGGATCGGGGCTGGCCGCGCCCACCGGACCCTCCAAAAACCGGCGAAACGTCTTAGCGACGTTTTCGGGAAGGTCTTCCCGATAATTCTGGCCCCGCTCGATCAACTCGCACCCCAGCTCCTGCGCGCAGCGCCGCGACAGGGCCTTGGCGTCCATGCCCATGACGACCGTCGTGCAGGATCCGCACGTCAGGAGGACGTCGACCTGCCCCGCCTTCCGGCGCAGCGCGTCGACGATCTCGTCCTCCTTGCGCCGCGTGCCCATGACGATGTCGCATTCGCTCAGCTCGAACGGCATCACGTCGCGGTAGCCGCGTCCGGCGGCCGCCTGCATGGCCTCCGCTCCGGAGTTGGGAAGGCTCATGTG
>MGUL01000186.1:61076-68587 GCA_001800005.1 Elusimicrobia bacterium RBG_16_66_12
TTCAAGAACGACCAACGGCGAAAATCGCTGGGCGGCCGGGAGAAGTAGCATTCCTTCTCCCCCAGCATGACGGTCAGCGCGCGTTCGGTCCAGGTCAGCTCGTAGTCTTCGTTGCTGAAATCCAAGTCGGCGAAGAAGTTCCACCATTTCTCCCGCCGGCTGCCGGCCATGCCGCCCAGAAAGTAGGTCGTCATCTCCGAGACTGGGGCGCCTCCCCGCGGCGCCTCGGGGCGAGCGGCGCCGACGGCCCGATGTTCCTCCACGATGGACGAGACCTCGGAGAAGGTCCGGTCGCCCAACCGCTCGGCGATCAATCGGAGATAACGCCCCAGCGCGCGTCCGACTTTCCGCTCGGAGCAGGCGACCGACATCCGGCCGCTGCGCGCGAAGAATGCTCCCGCGGCGTCCAAAGGCTTGAGCTCGACTTGGAGCAGAGCCGGGCCGAAACGCACATCCGCCCGCACCCAAAGGCCCTTCCGGCAGCGCACCTCCTCCAGGAAGCCGTTCTGCGGATCGGGCGCGGAAGAAACGGCGAAGATCGCCGACAGCCGGCGGCGGGCCTCCAGATCACCGATGAGGTCTTCCGGCAAGGGGGTCGGCGACGTCACGACGGCCGCCGCCTCCACTGCCGGTAAAAGCTTTTATCGTCGAGCGGGGTCGGGGTCGGGCAGGACTGTCGCCGCGCGTCGAGAAGCGCCTGCGCCAGCGATCTGACTCCGAGGGAGAAGCCTCCGGCGGGATGGCTCTCGACGATCGACGTCTCGCCGTTGAACTCCGCCTCGACGACGAGGGGATCGCGCGGTATGACCGCCAAGATCCGGGTGTTCAGGGTCTTGGCGAAACGTTCCAGTCTCTCCAGGCTGCAATCACCGGATCTGGCATTGACGACGAGCCCGGCCAGGAACACTCCGTTGGAGGAGCAATTCCGCACGGCCTTGGCGATGTTGTTGGCCGCGTAGAGGGACATCATCTCCTCGGACACGACGATGAGGATCTTCTCGGCGAATCCCCGCCGGAGGGGAGCGGCAAATCCCCCGCAGACGACGTCGCCGAGGACGTCGAACATGCAGACATCATACTCCTTTTTCTCCAGCAGGCGAGCCTCCTCGAAGGTCTCCAGCATCAAGGATATCCCTCGCCCCGCGCACCCCACGCCTGGATCAGGCCCCCCCGCCTCCATGCAGTCGATCCCGAGCCAGCCCCGCTGGCACAAGTCATCGGCGCTCGGCGGGTTCCCCGGCTCGGCGAAAGAGCCCTTCACCATCTTCTCCATGAACGTCGGCATCTCCGCGCCCTGGAGGAGCCCGATCGTGGAATCGTGCTTGGGATCGCAGCCCACATGGAGGACTTTCCGGCCCTGAAGCGCGTAGACGACGCTCAGACCGACGCAGATCGTCGACTTGCCGATTCCCCCCTTGCCGAAGACCGCTATCTTTTCCATTGATTAAGGCCGACCATAGATCAACGGTGCAAGCTCGTCGAACCCGTAGATCTCCGCATAAGTCGCCCAGACTCCCTCGCAGTCCGCCGCGTGCCGGCACGCGCCGCAGCGCGGCCCCCGCCTCTTGAGCTCGTCCATCTTGCGCGCCTGCCAGACGAACCGGTCGCCGCGCCCTCCCGAGGCCGACGGGATGGTCACGTCGATGTCGGGATCGAAGACCGCCTCGTCGAGGTGGCGGCCCGCCAGCGTCTCCGCCAGCCGCGGCGAGACGCCGGCCCAGCCGAGGACGCAGCGCGGCATCCCGCCGAAGGTCAGGCGCAGGCCGATACGGCGCTCGTTGAACACGATGGCCTTGACGATCTCGGGGGCCGCCTCGCGGAAGCTCGGCACCCACTCGCGCCAGCCGCGCAGGAGGTCGTCGGGGCAGATATAATTGAAACGCACGTCGGCCAAACCGAGTCTCTTCGCGAAGAGCAGGTACTCGACCATCTCGCGAAGATTCTGCCGGCTCAGGACCGGGTTGAGCGAGACGCCGTCCTTCATCAGACCGCGCGCGCGCCACGACAGCATGTTGCGCAGTCCGGCGACCTTGCGCGCGTGGTTTCCCGGCACGCGCGTCATGACGCCGTCCTCGATCTCCGGGCGATGGCTGTGCAGGGAGACGGTCACGCGGGTCAAGCCCGCCGTCACCAACCGCGCGCAGAAATCCGGGTCCGACAGGCGCGTGCCGTTGGTGCACAACGCGACGCGGGCATATCCGAGCTCTCTGGCGGTCTCCACGGCCTCCACGATCCACGGGTAGACCGTCGGCTCGCCGCCGAGAAAACCGACCGCGTCGCAGCCCCGCGCGCGAAAGACCTCAAGCTCCTCGCGGACCCGCGCGAGCGCGCTCCACGGCGCCTTCGCGTCGCGCAGACGGGCGCTGACGCAGAACGGGCAGCGATTGTTGCATAGGTCGCCGAGCTTGATCTCGACGCGGCGAGCCGTCATCAGGAATCCCCGGCCCGCGCGCGCGCCCGCAGGACGGAGAAACCGCGGCGGCGCGCCTCGACGACGGGGAGTCCCGCGCAACGCTCAGAATCCGCGCAATGCGCGCAGGCCGAGCCTTTCACGAAGAATCGCGAGCGAATGAAGAAAGCCGCGAATTCCTCGACGTCCGGAACGCGCGCGAAGCGAAAGGGAGGGCCGGACGGCTCATGCCGGGGCAGGCACAACGGCCCAGTCCGCGGCGACAATTCACCCCGCGCGAGCAATTCCCCCAGATCGCGGCAGAAGGCGGACATGAAACAGGACCCGCAGGCCTCGCCGGCGCAGGACATCCGGCCGCCTTTCAAGAGCCGGCGGAACATCGCGCGCCGGCCGCGGAGCTCGTCGAATATCTTCTCCGGCGGCTGGATCAGGCTCTCAAAGCCCTCGAGGTGCTCGGCGCGCATGCGGTTGGTCCACAGATGCACGCCCGGCAGGCGCGAGAGTTCAAGCGCGCGGTGCAGGTGGGCGCGCGAAACGGGATCCGAAAGGTCGCAGGACAACTCGCGGCGGCGGCGCCAGGCATCCGAGAACGGGACAAGCGCCAGCAGGTCGAACTCGCGCACGCCCAGCGACATGCAGAATTCGAGATGTTCGCGCAGGGTCGGAAGGTTCTGGGCGTTGATGACGACGTCGACGCTGACGATGAGGCCCCGCTTCGCGAGAGCCGAACGCAGGCCTGCAACGGCCTGGACGAAGGAACCCTGGACCTGGGTCAGACGATCGTGCAGGGCGGGCGTGTGGCCGTGAAGAGAGAAGGTGGCCTCGCGCAAGCCGCCGGCGACGGCCGCGTCCAAGAAAGCCGGGTAGCAGAAACGGCGTCCATTCGTGATCGTCTGGATGTGCCCATAGCCGAACTTCTTCGCAAGGGCGACGATCTCGAGGTACCTCGGATGCACCGTCGGTTCGCCACCGCTCAGAACCACGCGCCGCATGCCCTGCGTGCGGCCCGCCCTGAGCGAACGATACACGGCCTCCCAAGAGGCGAAGGTCCCGTCCTGCGCATCGCGGTCGTGGCAGAACACGCAGCGTTGGTTGCACACGCGCGTCAGCCGGACCCAGTGGCGCTTCTCGGTCGCGCCGTCGTTCGTCATGAATCGTCTCCAACCCCGGCGCGCGCCCCGAAGTCCCTCAGAGAGGAATGGTCGGCGTCGGCCGCACGGACTTACGCCTCACCATTGTCCATGCGAGCCGTGGCTGCCGTGGGAGCCGTGGCTGCCGTGGCTGGCATGAGAGCCGTGGGAGCCGTGGCTGCCGTGGCTGGCATGAGAGCCGTGGGAGCCGTGGCTGCCGTGCGAGCCGTGGCTGCCGTGGCTGCCGTGGGAGCCGTGACTGCCATGGCTGCCGTGGCTGCCATGGCTGCCGTGCGATCCGTGGGAGGCGTGGCTGGCGTGGGAACTATGACTGACGTGAGTGCCCGCGCCGGCGCCGGAGTTGTGCAGGGCGTTGGTGTGGGTCTGCGCAAGGAGATCTTCCGCCTTCATCATCGTCGCGCCCACGATGCCCAGAATGGCGGCGGCCTTGAGGATATCCTTCTTCAGGATCTTCCCCTCTTCGCTCGTCAAGAACCGCGCGATATCCTTCTTGATCTTTGGAATCATGTCCTTGCCCATAAGATATTCTCCCCTAACGCTGATAAAGCACCGGCTCGACCCTTTCGCGAATCCATTTCCTGAAGATCTTCTCGATCTTCGGGTCCTGAAGCCTCTCGAACAGCATGTCTTGGATGCCCATCTGAATGCGGCAGTTGCTGTTGGAAGGCATCCGCCCCACGATATCCCCCTGCTCGCCGTAGCACTTGACCGGGCAAACGCCGCAGTAGGGCTTGTAGGCGCACTTTGAGCACTGGACCTGGTTGTCGAGCGTGGAGGCCACGGAGATGGCGCGCACGACCGGGTGACCGACGCACTCTCCATAGGAACCGCCGTCCACGCTGCCGATGCGGAAGGACTCGTCGCCCATCCGAGAGAACATACGGCCCTCGTCGCAGGTGTAAATCCCGCCGTCGAAGTTGTACGCAATCTGACCGACCCCGGCCCCGCAAGGCGAGCGGAGGTCCAGGAAATTAGGGTCAACGTCGCCCAAGATTTTCGTAAGGAAAAGGCGGGCCGTCTGCTCGAAGAAGTTCTTGCGCTTGTTGAGTGCGATGATGTAGTCGAGCGCCTTGCGGTAGAACTCGAGGAACTCGTCGGGCTCGTAGCCGATTTGGGCCCAGGTCTCGCGCGCCAAGCCCAGCTGGCTTAGGGACCGCAGGAAGATGCCGCGCATCCCGAGGCCCGCGTACTCATCGACGATCTCTTTGTAGCGCGGCAAGGAGAACCGCGTCACCGTCAGCAGGGCGTCGATCCGGTACGGTTTCCCCGCCGTTTTCTTGTGGATCTTCTTGAACCATCGGGAGGCATCGGCATGGCTGTCTCCGCCGACGAAGAGGCGGTTCTTGTTGTGCAGCTCCCCGGGACCGTCGATGGAGGTGCAGAAATTGACCTGGTGCTTGAGCAGGAACTTGAGCTTCGCGTCGTCGAGGAGGCTCAGGTTTGTGACCAGATTGATCCACAGGCTCTTGCCGGCTTTTTGGTTCTTCTCGCGGGCGTAGTCGACGATGAACTCGACGGCCGGCCAGTTGGCGAGAGGCTCCCCGCCCTGGAACTCGATGGTGATGGCGGGGTTGGGGCTCTGGAATATCCGGTCCACGACCTTCCGGGCCGTCTCCAGGCTCATGTCCGAGGATTTGTCCTTCATCGGGACGGAGTTGGCCTGGCAGTAGAGGCAGCGGTGGTTGCAGCGCAGCGTCACGACGACGATATGCAGGCTCGGCCCCTGCCAGAGGAAGCGGTTGCGCGTCCTCCAGACTGCCGTCAACGCGTCGAAGTCCATCCGGTCGCGGATGAAGCCGT
Organism: Elusimicrobia bacterium RBG_16_66_12; assembly: GCA_001800005.1. Taxonomy (GTDB): domain Bacteria; phylum Elusimicrobiota; class Elusimicrobia; order UBA1565; family UBA9628; genus GWA2-66-18. The sequence continues at coordinate 66,438 of MGUL01000186.1, forward strand.
CCCGAGCCAGCTGCCCGCACAACGGCGAGGCTTCATCAAGCGACCCCTCGACGAAACTCTTGAATTCCGAGGCCGTCAGGACGCGGTGACGGCCGAAATCATTGGTGATCAGGTAGTCGTCCTTGATGCGGCGAAACCGGAAGAACCCCGCCTTCTGCGGGTTGAGGACCGGGAATTCGGCGGTCTTGACCGCGACGCTCACGCGGCCCTCGGCTTCGCCGTCTTGGACTTCGAAGGCTCCGCCGGGATCGGCGGCGCGGCCTTGTCGGCCTTGCCGCCGTACTTCTCCTCCCAAGGGACCGCGACGCCCAAGGGATCGTCCGCGCCGTCGCCTTTCTCGATCTCGGCGAGGAGCTTCTCGATCTCCTTCTCCAAGTCCGCGTCGACCGGGGGCGGCGCGGCCTGAGACTGCTGAGTCTCGCACTCGGGACAAGCTCCCTGAGCCGCCGGCGCGGACTCGGACGCCGCCATGGGCGGCACGGCGCTGGGAACCTGGGCCGAGACCAAGGCCTTCGTCACGATGTACTCGCGGATCTTCTGGTTGGCCTGCGACACCTGAAGGCGAAGCGACTCGTGCAGAAGTTCGTTGTGGAACCGGCCGGCCAACGCCTCGAGATCGCCGCCCGACTTCGGCTTCAGAACGACCGAAACGGAGCCTTTGCCGTCGCGCGCGATCCGGACGATGAGGCGATCCGTCAGCGAATAGGCGGCGGCCTGGACCGCCTCCAAGGGATAAACGGAGAGGTCCACCGTGATCTGCGTTTCCTTCGATTGTTTTGTCATCATATGCCCCGCACTCCCGAGCTCACGGATTCTTGCCCGTCCCCGCCGCTTCCATCTTCTTCATGCGCTTCTCGACGTCCAGAGGGATGGTCTGCATCGGCTCCCCCTTTTTGAAGCTCCGCCGGCTCTGCCGCTCCTGCTCCAGGACTTTCCGCGCGGCCTCTTGCTTCAACTGCTCCTCGGTCTGTCTCGCCACTTCCAGCTCCATATCCCGGGCCTTCTTGGCGTCCTCGTCCGCCAGGCGCTTCAACTGCGCCGCGTTCAGGGCGACCCCCGAACAGAACGCCTTATTCGCCCGCTTCAGATACGGCTCGCAATCTCGGACGTCATGACTCGACAGGACCTTGCAGAACGGAGAGGCGGAACAACCCTTCGCATCCCCGGAGCGCGTAGCCCCGACTAAGGCCGCCCATTCCCGACATTCCGTGGAAGACGGCCCGTCGCCGCACCGGTCGGGGCTCCCATCCACGAAGCGCATGGACGGCGAGCAGCCGAAATTCTCGTCGGCGATCCCCATCTCACGGGCCTGTTTGCATAGGACACCGCTGTCTTGTTTTTGCCGCAGAGTCGTCAGAAGTAATTTGCACCGCTGCATATCCCGGGACGAGGGCGCGAACTCCGGGGAATTCATTGGCCGACACAGATCCTCCAAACTCCGGCTGCCGGACACCGCGCCATGAATGGCCGCGACATTGCCGGCCAATCGCCGCGAGGCCTCATCCACCGACGGGTTTCCCGACGCCTTTTTCGGGGAAGACGGCGAAGCGCTCAACGAGACGCACGCGAAGGGCAGAACCATGTCGGTCGACAACGGCAGGTCGCTCCCAGGGACCCCGCGGATATCGAACGTCCCAGCCCGGCACTGATCGTCCCAGGCGGAAAACTTTTTAAGCTCGGCCGTGAGCTCGGATCGGTCTGATCGGGCGGGTTTGGCCTGTCTGGTCTTCGGTGACGGCGCGGCTTGACTTCCCCCCGCCGCCGCGATGATGAAACTCGCCAGGATCGCCGCGCAAGGCCATCGTCGAGAACTCATAAACAATCTCCTCTGATCAACGTTTCGATTGTACATGCTTCATCTCCCGTCTGTCAACGACGCCAGGGCCCAGGCGACGACGGTCCCTCGACGAAACAAGGTCAGGATCGCGCCCAGGAATATCCAGGCCGCGAAAGGCACGGTCCGGTAGACGCTCAAGGAGCGCTCGCCGCGGGCGGCCATCCTGATGCGCAGGGCTTCGGCTTCGTCGGTCGTCAGACCGTCGCAGTTCCTCTCGTCGACGATCCCGCGCGCGTCCCGCGAGAGAGCCTCCCAAGCCTCGTCGGAGAGCAGCGCGCCGGCGCGCAGGTCCTCCGGCGGGATGTCCCTGCGG
>MGUL01000186.1:68639-71019 GCA_001800005.1 Elusimicrobia bacterium RBG_16_66_12
CATCGTCTTGGCCGTTCGCCAGAGTATCCCCGCCAAGTCCAGCCCCGTGACCACCGCGGAGACGGCGCAGCCGCAGAAGACGCAGAGGGCCGCCGCGCCCAGACGAGGACGGTGCAGCAGGGGCAAAATCCGCTGCCAGGCCGCGAGCATGGCGAGGAAGATCATCAACTGCCCCAGGGACCCGAGCGGCTGGCGGTGGAGATAAGCCTCAGCCAAACGCATGACGAAGAAGAGGCAAGCCAGATTGGCCATGAGGGCGGCCGCCTCCAGCCGGAAGGGTCGGAAGTCCTTGACGCGGCGGACGACGCGGTCGCAGGTGGACACGACGGCGTAGACGACCCCCTCGGAGAAGACCGACGGGACCGCCGCCGCCAGTCGGACGACCCCCTCCCCGGCGAAGAGAAGCCCCGGCGGCACGAAGCAGTTGATGAGGAACACGATGAAGAGCAGGGCCGGGAAGCCCGAGAGGTTGGCGTCGGCCAGCGGCAGGAGCCAAGAAAGCACGATGTAGAGCTTGGCGTCGCCCGCGGGCCAGATATCCAGGCGCCAGAGGGTCCAGCCGGCGGTCAGGCTCAGGAGCGCGTGGGCGCCCAGCCCCGGGAAGAACCGCCACGGCATGTAATACTCGCCGAGATCGAGCCAATGCAGACCCCGGAAGCCGAGCAACGAAGAAACCAGGAGGCAGGCGACCCCTCCCGTGAAGGCGGCCAGCCCCAGGAGGATGAGCCGGTTTGGAACGCGATTCGCCTTCCAATCGGCCGCGGCCGCCGCGCCTCCGAGAAGCAGGATGATGCCGAGGAACACATTCCCGCTCACGAAACCTCCCGCAGGAAACCGCACCAGGAACATAGGCTCCTCTCACGGACCGCGGCGGCCGCCGCGGTCCGTCATTTCGCGCAACAGTAGTAGTAAGGAGCCGTCGTGGTGACGTTGGTCTGATTGCCGAGGGGCGTCCCCACCGTCGTAAAATTCAGATTCGGCCCGGAATACCAGTAGGAGTTCTGGACATAGATGCCGGGCACCCAGGTGATGTACTGACCGACACATGACCCGTTGTTCGTGGAGGTCAAAGTGCAGGCGCTGCCGCCGCCGCCGGCAGAATTGACGTACAGGTAGGCCCGAGACCCCGGCGCGGACCCCGAAACGGCGACATTGCCGCGAACCGACAGGTTGCCGGCGCTGTCGCTGATGCGCATGTTCTCGGCCGTCCAGGCGCTATTAACGACCCGGAGATCCCCAGAGTAGTTTTCTATGTACTGAGCGGTGCCATTATTGCCTACGAGCTTGATGGTGCCGCCCTCGGCGGCTCCGGCGGTGTTGAAGATATCCACGACCCCGGTCGTATTGCCGGCGAATCGCGATGTGCCTCCGTTGACTTGGAACTTCACGCCCGGGCTCGCCGTCCCGACGCCGACGCTGCCGTTGTCGCGCGCGAGGTAGGTGTCCGACGTCGTGATCATCTTCGTGTAGGCGCCCGAAGGCGCGGGGTAATAGGTCGTCAGCGTGACGTTCTCGGAACCCAGTTCGCCCGCACTCAAGAGGAGGAGGCACAGAACCAGCCACGGGCGCACGGCGCGCGGTTCATACGAGACATGCAGATGCAGGTCGATTCGACGTTCCATGGCGAGGCTGCACGTTAAGGTTAACATGCCGTCGCGGTTTGCGCAAGACCCAGACTTGACCCGGTTGGACAAGGCGTTTGGTTTTTATAGACTATCGCTATGAGCCCCCAGCCCCTCCTCCCTGAGCCGTACAAGATCAAGATGATCGAGCCCATCCACCTCCTCCCCCTGCGCCGGCGCAAGGAGGCCCTGCGCGCCGCCGGCTGGAACACCTTTCTGCTGCCCAGCTCCGCGGTCTACATCGACCTGCTGACCGACTCGGGGACCAACGCGATGAGCGACTCCCAGTGGGCGGCCTTGATGATGGGCGACGAGGCCTACGCCGGCAGCCGCAGCTTCGAGCGCCTGGAGGCCGCCGTCCGCGACGTCTACGGCTTCAAGTACGTGGTTCCCACCCACCAGGGCCGGGGGGCCGAGCATCTCCTCTCCAAGTCCTGGATCAAGCCGGGGCAGTTCGTGGCCGGCAACATGTACTTCACCACCACCCGCGCGCACATCGAGCTGGCGGGCGGGATCTTCAAGGACGTCATCGTCGATTCGGCCCACGACCCGGACTCCGAGGCCCCCTTCAAGGGCAACGTGGACTTAAAGAAGCTCGATGACCTGATCAAAAAGGTCGGCGCCTCCAAGCTGGCCTACGTCGCCGTCGGCGCGCCCGTCAACATGGCGGGCGGCCAGCCCGTCCGCCTGGAGAACCTGCGCGCGGTGCGCGAGCTGTGCCGCAAGCGCGGCGTGCGCGTGACCCTCGACGGCGCGCG
>MGUL01000186.1:71058-71182 GCA_001800005.1 Elusimicrobia bacterium RBG_16_66_12
GGCCTGCCGCGGCTGGAGCGTGGCGAAGATCCTCAAGGAGATGTGTTCGCTCGTCGACGCGATCACCGTCAGCGCCAAGAAGGACGCCTACGTCAACATCGGCGGGTTTTTGGCCACGCACGAC
>MGUL01000186.1:71311-76126 GCA_001800005.1 Elusimicrobia bacterium RBG_16_66_12
GTGCAAGACGACTGGATCGCCCATCGCCTGGCGCAGGTGCGCTACCTCGGCGAGCGGCTCGTCGAGGAGGGCGTGCCCGTCGTCAAGCCTTTCGGCGGCCACGCGGTCTTCGTCGACGCGAAGTCCTTCCTCCCCCATCTCTCCCAGGAAGAGCTCCCCGCCCAGTCCCTGGCGGCGTGGATCTTCGAGGCCTCGGGCGTGCGCGCGATGGAGCGCGGCGTGGTCTCGGCCGGGCGCGATTCTCACGGTCAGAACCACAGGCCGTCGCTGGAACTGGTGCGCCTGACCCTGCCGCGGCGCGTCTACACCCAGACGCACCTCGACTATGTGGCGCGCTCCATCGGCGAGCTCCACCGCCGCCGCGACACCCTGCCGGGCTTGAAGTTCGTCAAGGAGCCCAAGAACCTGCGCTTCTTCCAGTCGCGCTTCGCCCCGCTGCCGGTCCGCGCCCGCGCGGGCGCCCGCTAGGATGCTCAAGGAGAGCGACGACCTCTCCTGGTACGCGCGCAAAGCCGCGCGGGCCTGCGGGCCGGTGCCGGGCGCGGAGCCCGAGCCGGGCCAAGTCGAGCGCCTGCAGGCGCTGCTGGAGCTCCTGCGCAAGGCGGGGGTCAAGGGCGATGCGAAGTCGATGACGCTGTTCACGCGCCGACTGCCCCCGGGCTGCAAGCCGTGCCTGGCCGGTCAGGGGACGAACCTCTACGTAACCGGCCTGTGCACGCGCGACTGCTTCTTCTGCTTCAATCAAAAGCCGCGCAAGGACGAGCTGGTCGTGCACGGCATCCCGGTCAAGGACCCGGAGGAGGCTCCCGCCATCGTCGAGCGCTTCGGACTCAGGAGCGTCGGGCTCTCCGGCGGCGAGCCCCTGATGTTCCCGGAACGCGTGCTGAGACTGATCGCCGCGCTGCGCGCGATGGGGAAACCCCCACGCATCGACCTCTACACCAACGGCGACCGCGCCGACGAGTCGATGCTGCGCCGCTTGAAAGACGCCGGCCTCGACTCCATCCGCTTCGACGTGGCGGCCCGCGACTTCGACCTGACTCCGGTGGCCCTGGCTCTGACCATCTTCGACGAGGTCGCCGTCGAGGTCCCCGTCGTGCCGGAGCAGCTGCCCCAGCTCAAGACGATGTGCCTGGAGCTCGACCTCCTGGGCGTTCCCTTCCTCAACATCCACGAACTTTTCATCTGCGCCGAGAACGAGATAAGGGTCGCCGCCGAAGGCGGCAGGGCGAAGGCGGGCGGGGAGTCGAAGCACCTGCTCTGGCGGCCGACGGCGAAGAGCCTCGAGTCCTGCCTGGAGCTCCTCCTCTTCGCTCAGGAGAAGTGCCGCACGCTCAGCGTCTACCTCTGCTCCTGCGGCACGCAGGAGAACATCTCCAAGCGCGGCTACCTCCGCCGCAAGCGCGCCCCACTCGTGGTAGAATAACGCCCAATGGCCAAGACCACGAAGAAGTCCCCTCAACCCTCTCCCACCGGAACCTACCGCTACGACCGCGAGAAGGGAGAAGTCGTCCAGGTCAGCGCCGATGTCCCGAAGGTCTCATCCAAAGGCAAGTCCCGCGCCCCCGAACTCCCCTGCGGCCGCAGCGGCCCCTGCGGCGGCGGCTCCTGCCCCTCCTAGGCCCAATGGCCCCCATGCCGGCAGGCCCGATGACACCTGAAATCCGGCCCCCTGCGGGCTATCCTGGCTCTATGAGGAAAATCGCCCTGGCGCTGACGATCATAGCCGCGGCCCGCCCCGTTCACCGCGCGCCGCAACGCGGGGCCGGCCCACATCGGCCTGAACCCGCGGCCGGGCCAGGCCCTGAAGACCTCCGTCGAGAACGGCTCCGGTTCGGGACTGGCCTCCTTGAGGATCTCCGCTCGCGGGACCAATATCACCCTCCGGACCGACTGGGACGTGCGCGACGGCCACGCGCAGACCCAGCGCGTGGGCCTCGCCTACTCGAACAACTTCTAGGCTAAAACCGGGTGCCGCTGCCCGTGCGCCATCGAGATCAAGTAGAGCGCATACTGGTTGACCGAAATGCCCTCGACCAGCGCCGCTTCTCGAAGACTTTTCTGGAGCGTCTTGGGAAGACGCAAAAGCACGCGCCCATCATTTTCTTGTCCCGAAGCCGGCTTCGGAATCGAAAGACCGGCCGAATGGCGCACGTCAAGATGCAGTTGAATGGCCGCGTCAAGTTCCTTGAGCGCCTCCGCATCCGTATCGCCGTGAGCTGCGCACCCCATGATTTCGGGCGCCAGCGCGACCCAACACTTGTCCTCGGGGCTGAAGAATACTTTGCGGACGTAAGCGCTTCCCGGCGTCTCGACTTTTTTTCGCATATCGAATCCCTCCCGCGGCGCAGCCTATTTCAATTTTAGACCGCATGCGTCAACGACATGCAACAGCTGGATGATCTGGTATGGCTTCGCTTCGCCTCCCGCGTTTTGGATATTGAGAACCGCGCCGCAGGCATGATGATATGCCACATGACTCCCGCGCTGGCGATCTCGCGCGAATCCGAGAGCTTGGATCAGCGCGACGAAATCCGAAAAGCGCACGTTCTGTCTCTTGGTCCGAATCCTCACCAAGAGCGCCGCGGCCTTCATGGAGTGATGATATCATGGGCGGCACCTGTTGTCAAGTGGCTCTCTGCGGCGGACCGGCGACCTGCTAGCGCACCGCGACTTTCAGGAAGACCGCCGCCAACGGCGGCAGTTGGAGCTTCACCGACCACTGGCGGCCGTGCCAGGGCTCCTTGTCGGCCTGGACCCCGCCGCCGAGCGTCACCCCCGAGCCGCCGAACTCGGAGGCGTCGGAATCCGCCAGCTCCTGCCACCAGCCCGGGGCCGGCACGCCCACGCGGTAGTCGGGGCGCGGCACGGGAGTGAAGTTGAACACGCAGAGGACGGTCTCCGCGGGGTCGGAGCCCTTGCGCAGGAAGGAGAGCACGGAGTTGTCCGCGTCGGCGGCGTCGACCCACTCGAAGCCGGAGGGGTCGCAGTCCCGCTCGTAGAGCGCGCTCTCGCTTCGGTAGACGCGGTTGAGGCGCGACACCCAGCGCATCAGCCCCTTGTGCGGCTCGTAGTCGAGCAGATGCCAGTCGAGGCTGCGCTCGTGGCTCCACTCCTGGCGCTGGCCGAACTCGCAGCCCATGAAGAGGAGCTTCTTGCCCGGCATGGCCCACTGCCAGGCGTAGAGCAGGCGCAGGTTGGCAAACTTGCGCCAGTCGTCGCCCGGCATCTGGTCAATCAGGGAGCCCTTGCCGTGGACCACCTCGTCGTGGGAGAGCGGCATCACGAAGTTCTCATGGAACTGGTAGATCGCGCGGAAGGTGATCTCGTTCTGGTGGTAGCGGCGGTGGACGGGGTCCTTGCGCATGTAGCTCAGCGTGTCGTGCATCCAGCCCATGTCCCACTTGAGGCCGAAGCCGAGGCCCCCGGCGTAGGTGGGCCGCGAGACTCCGCCCCAGGCCGTGGACTCCTCGGCGATCATCTGCGCGTCGGGGTGGTGGAGGTAGACGGTCTCGTTGAGCTTCTTGAGGAAGTCGATGGCCTCGAGGTTCTCGCGCCCGCCGAAGCGGTTGGGAATCCATTCCCCCTCCTTGCGCGAGTAGTCCAGGTAGAGCATCGAGGCGACCGCGTCCACGCGCAGGCCGTCGGCGTGGAACTTGTCCAGCCAGAACAGGGCGTTGGAGGTCAGGAAGGCTCGGACCTCGTTGCGGCTGTAGTTGAAGATCGAGCTCTTCCAGTCGGGATGAAAGCCCTGGCGCGGGTCGGCGTGCTCGTAGAGGTGCGTGCCGTCGAAGTAGGCCGGGCCGTGGCCGTCGGTCGGAAAGTGCGACGGGACCCAGTCCAGGATCACGCCGACGCCCTCGCGGTGGAGGAAGTCCACGAGGAACATGAAGTCCTGCGGGTTGCCGTAGCGCGCGGTCGGCGCATAGTAGCCGGTGGTCTGATAGCCCCAGGAGCCGTAGAAGGGATGCTCCATGACGGGCAGAAGCTCGACGTGGGTGAACCCCAGCTTCTTGACGTGATCGGCCAGGAGCGGCGCGATCTCTCGGTAGGTGAGCGCGCGGTCGCCCTGCTCGGGCACGCGCCGCCAGGAGCCCAGGTGCGCCTCGTAGATCGAGAGCGGCGCGCCGATAGCGTTGCGCCGGGCGCGCGACTTCATCCAGTCCGCGTCGCCCCATTCGTAGCCCAGGTCCCAGACCACCGAGGCCGTGCGCGGCGGCTCCTCCTGGCGGAAGCCGACGGGGTCGGCCTTCTCGGCCTTGAATCCGCCGTGGGAGGACTGGATCCAGTACTTGTAGACGGCGCCCTGACCGACGCCGGGGACGAAGCCCTCCCAGATGCCGGAGGAAGCGCGGGGCTTGAGGGCGTGCTTCGTCTTCGACCAGCCGTTGAAGTCGCCCATCACGTGGACTTTCTTCGACGCGGGCGCCCAGACCGCGAAGAAGGTCCCGGTCAACCCGTCGACGACCGCGGGGTGCGCTCCCAGCTTGTCGTAAAGGCGGGCATGGGTGCCCTCGTTGAACAGATAGAGATCGAGATCAGTGAGAAGGCTCGGCTTATGATCGACGTTCCCGACTGTCATTGTCCCTCCGGCGCGCGGCCGCTGGCCCCCGTCAGGGTCCCCAGACGTCCGGCCAGGCGGGCCGAGAGCGCCCCCGGCTCCATTCGCCAGCGCCAATTCCCCGTGACGCTGCCGGGGCGGTTCATGCGCGCCTCGCAACCCAGGTCGAGCAGGTCCTGCATCGGGGCGATGGCGGTGCGCGCGGGGCTCTTCCAGACCAGCCGCACCATGTCCCAGGCGGCCCCGTGAAGAGC
>MGUL01000186.1:76135-76454 GCA_001800005.1 Elusimicrobia bacterium RBG_16_66_12
GCCAGGAAGGCTTCGCGTTCCTGACGCGCCTGCTCGGGCCGACGGCCGGAATTCTGACGGCCGTCCTCCTCGAACCAGGCGCGCGTGGTGTCGTTGTCGTGCGTGCCCGTGTAGCCCGCGCAGTTCTCCGGCCAGTTCGAGGGAAGGTCGGCGGCCTTGCCTCCGAAGGAGAACTGGGCGATCTTCATCCCGGGGAATGAGAACTTATCGCGCAGGGCCGCGACCTCGGGCGTGAGGATGCCCAGGTCCTCGGCCAGGATCTCCAGCGTCGGGACCTCCCGCCGCACCGTCTCGAAGAGCGCGTCGCCCCGCGCCTGGA
>MGUL01000186.1:76503-78660 GCA_001800005.1 Elusimicrobia bacterium RBG_16_66_12
TAGTTGCGAAAGCCGATGAAGTGGTCCAGGCGCAGCGCGTCGAAGCGCTCGGAGGCGGAGCGCAGGCGCGAGACCCACCACGCGAAACCCGAGCGCTCGTGCTCCTCCCAGCGGTAGAGCGGGTTGCCCCAGAGCTGACCCGTCTCGGAGAAATAGTCGGGCGGCACGCCGGCGCAGAGCGCGGGCTCGCCGGCAGGATCGAGGAAGAAGAGCTCCTGATGGGCCCAGCAGTCCGCGCTGTCGTGGCTGACGTAGATCGGGGCGTCGCCCATCAGCCCGACGCCGCGCGCGGCGGCGCGGCGGCGCACCGCCTCCCACTGGCGCGCGAAAAGCCACTGGACGAACTCGTGCCGGTGGACCTCCTCGCAGAGGCGCGCGCGGGCCGCGTCCAAGGCCGCGGGCTCGCGCCGGCGCAGGGGCTCGTCCCACCGAGTCCAGGGGCGGCCGGCCTGCTCCTCTTTGAGCGCGCTGAAGAGCGCGTGGTCGCCCAGCCACCATGACTCCCGGGTCCGGAACGCCGAGAAGTCTTCGCGGTCCTCGCGTCCCGCGCGTCGCGGGAAGCGCTCGAAGGCCGCGCGCAAGGCCCGCGCCCGGGGCTGGCCCAGCTCGGCTTTCTTGAGCATTCCCTCGGCGGCGAGGATGTCCGCGCTCACCAGGCCGGGGCTGCCGGCGAAGCTCGACGGGGAGTTGTACGGAGAGCCGCCGCCGTCCGTCGGACAGACGGGGAGCATCTGCCACCAGGACTGGCCGCAGTCGGCCAGGAATTCGACGAAAGCGAGGGCGGCGGGCCCGAGGTCCCCCCCCCGCGGACCCGCCAGCGAGGTCGGATGCAGGAGGACTCCGCCGGCGCGGCGGGAGAGGGTCGGCTTCGTGGTCATCGGGCCCGGATGAGGTCTATGGCGGTGATCACGCCCAAGACCTCGTCGTCCTTGACCACCAGCACGCGCTGCACGCGGCGGCGCAGCATGTGCCGCTCGACGTCGGCCAGCGGCATGTCGTCGGGGACCTGGACGAGGACCCGGGTCATCAGCTGGCCGACCGTCGCGGCGGGACGCACGGGCAGCGGATCGTGGTCGGGCTCGGCGTAGAAGTCGGGGGCCTCGCGAGAGCTCTCGCGCAGATACGCGGCCACGTCGGCCTGGGAGACGACTCCGACGAGCTTGCCCTCGGCGTTCAAGACGGGCGCGCCGGTCTGGCCGCTCTCGAAGAGGCGGCGGGCCGCGTTCCACGCGTCGTCGGGTTCGCGCAAGACGAAGCCGACGGGGCGCATCACGTCCTTGGCGATCGGCTCGCGCCGGGCCGCGGGGTCACTCATCGGACGGAAGCTCCTCCTCCTGCCGGAGCGCGTGCCGCACGGCGTTGGCGGTGCGCCGCGAGACGTCGATGCCGCGCTCGACCTTGAGCCGACGGGCGAGCGTCGCGTCGGTCGCCGCGGGATCATCCTTCAGCCAATGACGCAGGACGTCCTTGAGCACGTGCCTTTGGCCGGGGACCAGATGGATCATCGGGACCTCGCGGCCCCAGGGCAGGCGCACCGTGCGGTGGGCCAGCGCGCGGCTGACCGTGCTGGGCGAGAGCTGCAGCCGCCGCGCCAGCAGACGCAGGCTGACGGGGCGCAGGTCCTCGTCGCTGCGCGTGCGCATGTAGTCGGCCTGGATGACCGACATGGATTCCATGATGCGGAAGATCGTGCTCTGGCGCAGATTCAGCGTCTCCAGGCGCTTGAGCAGATGCCGCAGGCGGCGGCGCTCGGGACCGTCGAGCTGACCCGAGGTCTTCCAGGATTCCAGGTCGTCGTAGCGCACCTGGTAGAGACCGCGCGCCCAGTACGGAGCGACGAACTCGAAGCCGGGGCGCCCGTCCTCCAGCGTCAGGCGCGCCAGGCAGGTGTCGCCCCGCGCGGCCGGGGCGAGCTTCGGCGCGCCGGAGAACTCCGACTGCGCCCCGATGTCGAGGAGCAGGTCGTGGATGCGGCGGATCTCCGCCTCGGAAAGGCCCGTGCGCTTGGCGATCTCCGGCAGGGGGACGGCCTCCTCGGCGTGGAGGAAGTAGCGCTCGAAGGCCTGGCGCCCCATCTTGCGGATGAGCGGCATCACGCCGCGGCGGGCGTCGAGGCTGCCCTCGACGTCGACTCGCTGGCCTCCGGAGACCCGCGAC